>CALERA010000279.1 GCA_937908275.1 uncultured Desulfarculaceae bacterium
GCTCTCGGGCATGTCGAAGCAGGTGAACAGCACCTGGGCCCCGCCCATCTTGGCCTTCATCAGCACCGGGGCGAAGTCGCTGGCCCCGGTGGGGAACTGGTCGTGGCCCAGGACCTCCCAGCCGTTCTTCTCGAACCAGCCCTTCATGGCCCCGGCGGTGCCGCGGGCCCAGAGCACGTCCTGGTTGAGCAGGTAGACCTTGGAGAAGCCGAACTTTTCCTGCAGGCTCTTCATGGCCCCGATCAACAGGCCGGCCCAGGAGGTGACGTTGAGCGAGGTGCGGAAGACGTACTTGTACTTCTCCGGGTCCTCCTGGATCTTCTTCTCCGAGACCGGGGTCATGGCGATGCTGCCCAACAGGGGCACCTTGTACTTGGCGATGATGTCCATGCCGGCCAGGAGGGCCTCGGAGCGGAAGGGACCCACCACGATGGCCTGGGGCTTCTTTTCCAGGATCATCTTCTCGATGCCCAGCAGGGCCTCGGGCACCGGGGTGCCGGGGGAGGCGTCGCGGATGTCCATCTCCTCCACGCTGAATTGGCGGGCCTCGGCGCCCACCTTCACCCCGCCGGCGGCATTGATCTCCTCCACCGCCAGCTTCACGGCGTTGAGGCTCTCCTTGCCCTCGATCACCCCCAGGGAGGTGGGCACCCCCAGGACGATGGGCTCGGCCGCCGCCGCCGGCAGGGCCGGGGCCAGGGTGAGTGCGGCCAGGGCCGCCAGACAGAGTGTCCGCCAGGTTGGTTTCCTGCCCATGAGCGCCTCCCATGTATTTGGTGACGGGTAGCGGGGGTGGACCCCGTGACTGACGCGTGGGGAGCCGGCCGGGAGGTGTGAAGCTCGGAGCTGAGGTGCAACTGGCCGACCGTTCGTTAGATTTTTGATAACTTACCGCCATCCATGGTGTCAATGGCTATTAGTCTAAGTACTCTTTTGCACAATATTGACCATGGGTATTGGGCCATTAAGGCAGCGTAACTCAAGGCGAAACAAGGAACCGAATCCTTCGTTCGAAGATGGCGGCAGGGCTAAAAATCGCCAAATCCACCCTGGGCGAATATTTCCATGGCCGATGAGCAAGGGGCTTGACAAGGCGGGACGGAGTGTCCAAAATGGGCCGAAATCTAACGATCGTTCGGTAGGTGACGATGCTGGCCAAGGGTGAACGGCGCAACCAGGAAATCTTTGACACCGCGGCGTATTTGTTCGCCAGCCGCGGCTATGCCCGCACCTCCATCCGGGACCTGGCCGAGGCCCTGGGCATGCAGAAAAGCTCGCTCTACCACTACTTCGACTCCAAGGAGGACCTGCTCCACCGGATGCTGGACCAGTTCATGGACCAGGCCCTGGAGCGCATCGAGTCCCTCTGCGGCCAGGACCTGCCGCCCCTGGAGAAACTGGCCGAGTTCATGCGCTTCTACACCCACATCTACGCCGGCGACCGTGACCGCCTCACGCTTTTAGTCAATGATCTCGACTGCCTCACCCCGCAACGCAAGATGCAGGTGGTGGCCAAGGAGCGGCGTTACGTGGCCGTGATCCGCAGCATCCTGGCCGAACTCAAGGCGGCCGGGCTTTTGGCCGACCTGCCCCTGCCGGTGCTGGTCTTCGCCTTCTTCGGCATGGTCCATTACACCCCCAAGTGGTACCGCCCCGACGGTCCGGTGAGCCCCGAGGAGCTGGGCGAGGTCTTCCGCCAGGTCTTCTGCCACGGAGTGCTGCAAAACGGGGCGGCCAAGCCCGGGCCGGAGCAGGCCTGATGCCGGCGCGCATTCCCTTCTGGAACATCGAGGCCGCCTGGGTCTTCTACCTGCTGGCGGCCCTGGCCCTGGCGCTGTTTGGTCTGGGCCTGGCCCTCAACCTGGCCCGCTGGCGGCCGGGCTTCGCCTGGGGCGGGTTCCGCGCCGCGCGGCTCAAGGCCGTGTTGGCCGACGCCCTCCTGGGCCGGCGCATCTGGCGGGGGGACGTTGCCGCCGGCCTGATGCACGCCCTGATCCTGCTGGGGTTCCTGGGCTTATTCCTGGGCACCTGTCTGGTGGCGCTTGACCACTACCTGGTGTCCTTCCTCCAGGGCCGGCTCTATCTTGCCACCTCGGCCCTGTGGGAGGTCTGCGGCCTGGCCCTGACTATCGGCCTGGCCTGGGCCCTGGTCCGGCGCTACCTGCTGCGGGTGCCGCGCCTGGAGCGCCGCCCGGCCGACGCCCTGTTGCCGGCCTGGCTGCTGGCCATCGCGCTCAGCGGCTTTCTGGTGGAGGCGGCCCGCATCGCGGCCAGCGGCGCGGACTGGGAGCGCTGGTCCTTCCTGGGCTGGGGGCTCTCGGGCCTTTTCGGCCCGGCCAGCGCCCCGGCGGCCCACGCCGTCCTGTGGTGGGTCCACGCCGGGCTGAGCCTGGGGCTCATCGCCTGGCTGCCATATAGCCGCCTGTTCCACGCCTTGGCCGCGCCGGTCAACCTCTACTTCCAGGACGAGCCCCAGGCCCTGGCCGACCTGTCCCTGCCCCCGGACCAGGTCCGGGAGTTCAGCCACCGCCATTTCCTGGCCCTGGACGCCTGCACCCGTTGCGGCCGCTGCGTGGAGGCCTGCCCCAGCGCCCGGGCCGGCGAGCCCCTGGCCCCGCGCGGCTTCGTGCAGGACGCCCGGCGCTACACCCGCCTGAAGTACAGCCTCCTGGCCAGGATTCCCTGGCTGCGCCAGCGCCAGCGCCAGGAGTTGAGCACCCGCCCCACCATCGACCCCGCACAGGCCTGGTATTGCACCACCTGCGCCGCCTGCGCCGAGGTCTGTCCGGTGCAGGCCGGACCCATCGAGCTGATCCGCCAGGTGCGTTCCTCCCTGGTGGAGCAGGGCTCCACGGTGCCGCCGCTGTTGGCCCAGTCCCTGGAGCGGCTGGCCAAGTACCAGAACCCCTGGCTGGCCAAGAAGGGCCAGAAGGCGGCCTGGGCCAAGGGCCTGGACCTGCCGGACCTGGCCAAGGGCGACCAGGCCGGGTTGCTCTACTTCGTGGGCTGCACCACCAGCCTGGACACCCGGGCCCAGGGCCTGGCCAAGGGCCTGAGCGCGGTGCTGGAGCACTGCGGGGTGGAGTTCGGCACCCTGGGCAAGGCCGAGCCCTGCTGCGGGGACATCGCCCGGCGGGTGGGGGAGAACGGTCTGTTCGAGGAGCAGCGCGAGGACCTCTCCGGCCTGCTGGCGGACATCGGGGTGCGCGAGGTGGTCACCTCCTCGCCCCACTGTCACCGCAGCCTGAGCCATGACTACGCCCTGGCCCGCGTCCGCGACGGGCTGGCAGGCCCCTTGCCCTTCCGCGCCCGGCACTACAGCCAGGTCCTGGCCGAGCTGGTGGACCAGGGCCGCCTGGTCTTTCCCGACGGTCTGGCGGTCAAGGCCACCTTCCACGACCCCTGCTACCTGGCCCGCCACACCGGCGAGGTCCGCGCCCCGCGCCGGGTGCTGGGGGCCATTCCCGGCCTGGAGCTGGTGGAGATGGCCGACCACGGGCGCAACGGCCTCTGCTGCGGGGGCGGCGGCGGCCGGATGTGGCACGAATTGCCCGGCCAGGGTCACCTGGCCCGGGCCCGGTTGGAACAGGCCGTGGCCACCGGGGCCTCGCTGGTGGTCACCGCCTGTCCGTTGTGTCTGATCATGCTGGAGGACGCGCGCAAGGCCGGCGGTTTCGAGGACCGCCTGGCGGTGCGCGATCTCAACGAGGTGGTTTGCCTGGCCCTGGGCCTGGAAGGAGGCGCGAACCCGTTTTGATCGGCGTCCCGGGGGACGCCCGCGAATCTTGCCCAAACGATCCGCGAACCGGCATCCGCTCCCTGTCCGGCCGCCTCGGCCGGCGCGGCGGAGCCAACTTATGGAGTGTTGGCCTTCGAGCGGCCCCGGGGGGGGCCAGTCCATTCGCAAAAGGGAGGCATGGGCAATGACCGTGGGAGACATGCTGACGCGGGGCGCGCGAAAATTCCCGCAAAAACCCGCCGTGATCTGCGGCGACAACCGGTTCAGCTATCGTGAGTTCAACCAGCGGGTGAACCAAGTGTCACAGGCCCTGTTGGCCCGGGGCCTGCGCAAGGGCGACCGCCTGGGGGTGCTGACCGAGAACTGCCACCAGTTCCTGGACCTGTATTTCGTGGCCGCCAAGACCGGGGCCATCCTCTGCCCCTTCAACAACATCCTGACCGAGCGCGAGACCGAGGACCTGGTGTCCTACGCCGCCCCGCGCTACCTGTTCTTCAGCCAGGCCAACGCCGACAAGGTCCAGGCCATCGCCCCCCGCCTGAGCGGGGTGGAGGGCCTGTTCTGCTTCCAGGCCAGCGCCTGGGAGGGGGCCGAATCCTATGACGCCCTGTTGGCCTCGGGCTCGCCGGAGGAGCCGGCCTGCCAGGTGGAGCCCCAGGACGTGATGAGCATCTACTTCACCTCCGGCACCACCGGCAAGCCCAAGGGCGCCCTGCGCAGCCACCACCACCTGGTCACCACCGCCACCACCGGGGTGATCGAGAACCACATCGGCTATGAGGAGCGGGTGCTGGTGGTGACCCCGATGTACCATGTCTCCTTCGAGGACAACATCGGCCGCTGTTTCCTGGTGCCCAACACCACCGTGATCTATCCCGGCCACTTCGACCCGGCCGGGGTGCTGGCGGTGATGGAAAAGGAGCGCATCACCTGCTGCCTGCTGGTGCCCACCATGATCAACGCCCTGGTGCATTCGCCGGCCATGGAAAAGGTCGACCTCTCCAGCCTGCGGCGCATCTTCTACGTGGGCGCGCCGATGCCGGTGGAGCTGCTCAAGAAGTCGATCAAGACCTTTGGCCGCTTCGGCTGCGGCTTCTGCCAGCAGTACGGGGCCACCGAGACCGGCCCCCTGTCCACCATCCTGCCGCCCGAGGACCACGTCCTGGACGGGCCGCCGGAAAAGGTCAAGCGCCTGGCCTCGGCCGGCCGGCCGGTGCTGGACTACGAGGTGCGGGTGGTGAACCGGGGCAAGGACGTCATGCCCGGCGAGGACGGCGAGATCATCCTGCGCAGCGAGGCCATGATGCAGGGCTACTGGCAGATGCCCGAGGCCACGGCCGAGCGCATCCGCGAGGGCTGGCTCTACACCGGCGACATCGGCCATTTCGACGAGGCCGGCTATCTCTACATCATCGACCGCAAGAACGACCTGATCATCAGCGGCGGCAAGAACATCTATCCCCGCGAGGTGGAGGAAGTGCTCTACCAGCACCCGGCGGTGCTGGAGGCCACCGTGGTGGGGGTGCCCGACGACTACTGGGGCGAGGCGGTCAAGGCGGTGGTGGTGCTGCACCACGGGGCCGAGGTCACGGAAAAGGATATCATCGACTTCTGCTCGAAAAGCCTGGCCGGCTACAAGAAGCCCAAGACCGTGGAGTTCTGGGAGGACCTTCCCAAGAGCGCTTCCGGCAAGCTGCTCAAGCGCAAGGTGCGCGAGCGCTATTGGGAAGGCCGCGAGCGCAGGATCTGAGCAAATCGCCGGCCCCGTCCGCCTGTCCGGGCGGGGCCGGTCTCTGGCCCAAACTGGAGGCGAGGCATGGAAATCTTGGTGCTGGCCAAACAGGTGCCCGAGACGGCCGAGGCCGACCTGGAGATCACCCGGGACGGGGCGGACGTGGAGCGGGAGGACCTGGTCTACACCATCAACGAGTGGGACAACTACGCGGTGGAGGAGGCGGTGCGCCTCAAGGAGGAGCACGGCGGCGCGGTCACGGTCCTGACCCTGGGCGACGAGGAGGCCGAGGACGTGCTGCGCCGGGGCCTGGCCATGGGCTGCGACCAGGCCATCCACCTCAATGACGAGGCCTTCCTGGGCTCCGACCCGGCCACGGTGGTCCGGGCCATGGTCAAGGCCCTGGGGGGCCGCCGCTTCGACCTGATCCTTTGCGGGGTGCAGAGCGCCGACCAGGGCCAGGGACAGACCGGGGTCCTCCTGGCCCAGGCCCTGGGTCTGCCCTACGCCAGTCTGGCGGTGGGGCTCAAGCTGGTCGAGGGCGGCCTGGTGATCACCCGCGAGCTGGAGGCCAACACCCTGGAGGAGGTGGCCCTGCCCCTGCCGGCCCTGGTCACGGTGCAGTCGGGCCTCAACCAGCCGCGCTATGTGTCCATCATGGGCATCCGCAAGGTGCGCGGCATGGCCATCGAAGGCCACGACGCCGAGGGCCTGGACCTGGCCGGCCAGGTCGGTCCCGAGGCCGCCTGCCTGGCCGCCCGCCGCCTGTCCCTGCCCGAGACCGGGGCCGGGGCCGAGATCCTCTCCGGCAGCCTGGAGGCGGTCTGCGCCCGGGCCGCCGGCATCATCCGCGAGAAGGGAGGCCTGAAATGAGCGGCATCCTGGTCATCGCCGAGCACCGCCAGGGCCAACTGCGCGAATCCACCCTGGAGGCCCTGGGCGCGGCCCTGGCCCTGGCCCCGGCGGTGGGCGGCGAGGTGGTCACCGCGCTCCTGGCCGACGAGCCCGAGGCCCTGGCCGCCCCGCTCCTGACCCGCTCCCCGGGCCTGCGCCTGCTGGCCCATCCCGAGTTGAAGGAATACAACCCCGAGTTCTATCTGCCGGCCCTGGCCGACGTTGTCGTCGGCATGGCCCCTGCCCTGGTCCTGCTGCCCCACTCCTCCCAGGGCCTGGACCTGGCCCCGGCCCTGGCCGGTCGCCTGAACCTACCCCTGGTCACCGACTGCCTGGGCCTGGAATGGGACGGGGGAGCCCTGACCGCCCGCCGCCTGATCTACGGCGGCAAGGTTCAGGAGAGCCTGACCCTGAAGCCCGCCGCCACGGTCGTGGTCACCCTCCAGGCCGGGGCCTTCGCGCCCGCGCCCGAGGGCGTCGCGCCCACGCCCGAGGCCGTCCGCCTGACCGACCTGGCCCCCCAACACCCCCGCCGCTTCCTGCGCCAGTTGGCCGCCGCGGTGGAGGACGTGGACATCGCCGCGGCCGAGATCCTGGTTTCGGTGGGCCGGGGCATCGGCGGCGAGGACAACCTGCCCCTGGCCCAGGCCCTGGCCGACGCCCTGGGCGCGACCCTGTCCTGCTCCCGCCCGGTGGCCGACTCCGGCTGGCTGCCCAAGAGCCGCCAGGTGGGCACCAGCGGCAAGACCGTGCGCCCCAAGGTCTACATCGCCTTGGGCATCTCCGGGGCCTTCCAGCACCAGGCCGGCATGAAGGGCAGCCAGACCATCATCGCCGTGAACAAGGACCCCCGCGCGCCCATCTTCTCGGTGGCCCACTACGGCATCGTGGACGACCTGTTCAAGGTGCTGCCCACCCTGACCGCGGCGGTGAAAGCCTAAGATCCCAACCCCGGCCGGGCGCGGCGCGTCCCGGCCCTCCGGAGGCAGGCATGGATTTCAACCTCTCCCGCGAGCAGCGGGACATCGTGCGCGCGGCCCGGGAGTTCGCCCAGGGCGAGTTCCCCAACCGGGCGGCCGAGTTCGACCGCGAGGAGCGCTTCGACCTGGGCATCTGGCGCAAGGCCTGCGAACTGGGCTTCGTGGGCACCTTCCTGCCCGAGGAATACGGCGGGGCCGGGATGGGCTTTTTGGAGCACTGCCTGATCACCGAGGAGTTCTGGGCCGTGGACCCGGGCTGCGGCCAGTCCGTCCTCAGCACCACCTTCGGGGCCGAGATGCTGGCCCTGTTCGCCAGCCACGAGCAGAAGCAGCACATCCTGCCCGGCCTCTGCGAGGGCAAGGGCATCCTCTCCACCGCCATCACCGAGCCCGACGCCGGCAGCGACCCCACCCAGGCCGTCACCACCGCCGAGCTGCACGGCGACGAGTGGGTCATCAACGGGGCCAAGATGTTCATCACCAACGGCACCCAGTGCCAGAACATGGTGGTCTTCTGCGTCACCGACCCCGATCACCCCAGCCGCCACCAGCGCCACAGCTTCATCTGGGTGGAGGCCGATCGCCCCGGGGTCACCGCCAAGAAGCTGCACGGCAAGCTGGGCATCCGGGCCAACGACACCGCCGAGCTGGCCTTCAACGAGGTGCGGGTGCCCGCCGACCATCTGGTGGGCGTGCGCGGCCAGGGCTTCAACCAGGTGATGGAGCTTTTCAACCGCGCCCGCCTGCACATCTGCGCCCAGGCCGTGGGCCTGGCCCGCGCCTGTCTGGAGGACAGCGTCCGCCACGTCAAGGCCCGGGTCCAGTTCGGCCAGACCCTGGCCAGCTTCCAGGGCACCCAGTTCAAGATCGCCGAGATGGCCACCCGGATCCGCGCCAGCCGCAACCTCTATTACGAAGCCGCCTGGCGCTCCGACCAGGGCAAGATGGACCACGCCCTGACCGCCATGGCCAAGTGGTTCTCCGCCCGCACCGCGGTGGAGGCCGCCGACGAGGCCGTGCAGATGCACGGCGGCTACGGCTACCTGGATGAATACCGCGTCCAACGCCTCTACCGCGACGCCAAGATCCTGGAAATCTACGAAGGCGCCAAGGAAGTCGAAAAACTCATCGTCGCCCGCAGCGTGTTGGGTTGAGAGGGGGGGAGAAGGTGGGGGAACCCTTTTTGCTGCGCAAAAAGGGTTCCCCCACACCCCCTCCTAAAAAAGCTAGGGAAATGGCTACGCCATTTCCCTAGGGTTGATAACATGACAGCGCGTCATTTACCCTTTGGCGGCGCGCCACCAATACCAGGCCAAACGGCGAAACTCCGTTTGGCCTCGGCCTTTTAGGAAGGGGCGCGAGGTCTGCGGGCCATGGATGGCCTGCCCAGGCGCGAAAGCGCCTGTGAGGCCAGGCAAAAACGCTCTTTTGCCTGGCCTGGTTGCCATCAAGGCCAAGGATGGCCTTGATGGCTGGGTGTAGACTCCCCAAAAGGGTTTCCCCGCAAACTCTTACAACTCCCCTCCGCCACACATACAACCGACCGCCGGGGATTGCGGGCCAGCGGAGTGGCGGAAGCGGCCTGACCAGAGGTCCAGGGTGGTGAGGCCGGGGTTGATGGCCTGGGGGTTGCCGGAGAGGTGTTTCAGGGCCTCGGCGGCGGCCAGGCTGGCGGTGGCGCTGGCGGCTGGTCCCAGGATGCCGGCGGAGTCGGAATTGGGGTAGTCGCCCTCGGCCGGGGGGTGGGGAAACAGGCAGCGCAGGCAGGGGGTGCGGCCGGGGTCGATGAACATCACGCTGCCCCGGGCGGCCACGCAGTCGGCGAAGACCCAGGGTTTTTGCCGGGCGATGGCCGCGTCGTTGATGGCGTAGCGGGCGGTCAGGTTGTCCATGCCGTCCAGGATCAAATCCATGCCGGCCATCAAGCCGGCGATGCTGGCCGGGTTGACCTCGGCCACCAGTCCCTCCACCTGGACCGCTCGGTTCATGGCCGCCAATTTGGCCGCCGCCAGGCTGGCCTTGGGCTGGCCCAGGTCGTCCTCGTCAAAGAGCAATTGCCGGTTGAGGTTGGAGGGCTCCACCAGGTCGCGGTCAACCACCCGCACCCGGCCCACTCCGGCCCGGACCATGAGCTGGGCCAGGGTCCCGCCCAGGCCGCCGGCCCCGCAGACCAGGACCGCGGCCGCGGCCAGGCGGGCCTGCCCGGCCGGACCCAACCCGGTGAAGTTCAGTTGCTTGGCGTAGCGCTCCTGGGGGGCGATCATGGCCTTTCTCCGGGGTGGTTGGCCGGGTTGGGAAGGCGAGACTATAATAGCATCAACACGGCCCAACCTACCCGCAAGGAGCCCGCATGTCTCAGATTTCCCCCGTGCAGATGGATTTTTTGGTCGATCTTTTCGGCCGCGACCGGGTCAACGCCGGTCCCTCGGCCCGCGACCTGCACTGCCGCGATTACAGCTTCCACCACTGCCAGCCCCCGGCGGTGGTGGTCTGGGCCCGGAGCACCGACGAGGTGAGCCGGCTCCTGGCCTGGGCCCAGGATGAAGCCATGCCGGTGACGGCCTGGGGGGTGGGCTCCAGCGTGGAGGGCAATCCCATCCCGGTGCGCGGAGGGGTGGTGCTGGACATGACCCAGATGGACAAGCTCCTGGCCCTCTATCAGGCCGACATGCAGGCGGTGGTGGAGCCGGGCCTGACCTACACCGACCTCAACAGCAAGCTCCGCCACCACGGGCTCTTTTTCCCGCCCGACCCCGGGGCGGCGGCCAGCCTGGGCGGCATGATCGCCAACAACGCCTCCGGCACCCGCACCGTTAAATACGGCGCGACGCGGGACTACGTGCTGGGCCTGACCGTGGTCCTGGCCGGGGGCGAGGTGATCACCACCGGCAACCGCGCCCACAAGTCCTCCTCGGGCTACGATCTCACCCGGCTGTTCGTGGGCAGCGAGGGCACCCTGGGGGTCATCACCCAGGCCACCCTGCGCCTGGCCGGACTGCCCGAGCATTTCGCGGCGGTGACGGCGGCCTTTGACGACGTGGAGCGGGCGGTGGAGGCGGTGGTGGCGATCAAGGCCTCGGGCACCGGCCCGGCCGCCCTGGAGCTGGTCACCGCGCCCCTGGCCCGGATCATGCGGGCCGAGGGCCTGGAGATCCCCGAGCTGCCGCAGCTTTTCATGGAGTTCGACGGCTTCAGCCAGAAGAGTCTGGCCGAGGCCCTGGAGGTGGTGGAGGGCATCTGCCGCGAGCTGGGCTGCAAGAACTTCAGCGCCGGCCTGGGGGCCGAGGAGCACAACCGCCTCTGGTCGGCCCGCCACGCCGCGGCCGAAACCATCAAACGCGCTCATCCCGGCCTGGAGATGCTGGTCACCGACGCGGCGGTGCCGATCAGCGCCTATCCCTCCCTGGTGGCCTTCGCCTATGACTTCATGGCCCGGGAGGGCGTCACCGGCTATGTGCTGGGCCACGCCGGCGATGGCAACCTGCACGTGGTCTGGCCCGGCGACCCCGGGGACCCGGCCGGCTGGGCCAAGGTGGAGGGGGCCAACGAGGCCATCGTGGCCGAGGCCATCCGCCTGGAGGGCACCGCCACCGGCGAGCACGGGGTGGGCATCGGCAAGCGCAAGTTCATGCCCCTGGAGCACGGCCGCTCCCTGGGCACCATGCAGGCCATCAAGCGCACCCTGGACCCCAGGGGCATCCTCAACCCCGGCAAGCTGCTGCCCGACGCCTGAGACGATAATCCAACGAGTTCACCCGCCGGGGCGGTCGATCCGCTCCGGCGGGTCGCGTTTGGGGCCTAGGCGCTGACCCAGGCAAAGCGTTCGCGCAGGTAACGCAGGGGCAGCAGGGCCACGTAGATGGGGAAGAGATAGCAGCCGCAGAGCAGGACGCTGTTGAAATCCAGGAACCGGGCGGCGAAGACCACCCCCAGGACGTTGTTGATGTAGATCAGGCAGACCATGCCGGTCAGGGGCGTCAGGCGGCCGGGCCACAGACGCGGCAGCCAGAGGCCCAGGGCCAGGTATACCCCGCACAAAAGCGTGGCCAGGGCCACGGCTTCCAGGAAGTTGCCCGGGTCGGCAGATCGGAAGAGCGTCGTGTAGGGAAAGAGTGTAGATCTCGGTGG
>CALERA010000280.1 GCA_937908275.1 uncultured Desulfarculaceae bacterium
GAGCGCTGCTCCTCCGCCCCGTCCACCACCTTGGCCACTTCCTTGAGCAGCACCGGCCGGCCCCCGCTGTGGCCGATGACCATGGTCTCGAACTGCTGCACCAGGTCGGGCTTGCCCGAGACCCGCAAGGGGTACTCGCTCTTGCCCCGGGTCAGGCGTCCCAGGGGGGTGTTGACGTTCTCGCTCTTGAGGCCCTCGATGACCTGGTCCACCCCCATGCCCAGGGCCTGGAGGCGCACCGGGTCGATCTCCACCCCCACCTCGCGCTTGGCCTCGCCCACCAGGTCCACCTTGCCCACCCCGGGCAGGGACTCCAGGCGGCGCTTGATGCGCTTGTCCACCAGGGTGGTCAGCTCGCGCTGGCTCAGGCGGTCGGAGCGCACCGCCAGGGAGACGATGGGCATGGCCGCGAAGTCCAGCTTCTGGATGATGGGCTCCTCGATGCCCTGGGGCAGGTCGCCCCGGATGCCGTTGACCTTGGCCCGGGCCTCCTGGGTGGCCTCGTTGATCTTGATCTCCAGGTGGAACTCCACCACCACGGTGGAGACGCCCTCCCGGCTGGTGGAGAGCACGTGCTTGACCCCGGCGATGGGGTTGACCGCCTCCTCGATGCGCCGGCTGACCTCGCGCTCCACGGTCTCCGGCGAGGCCCCGGGGTACTTGGTGATGATGGAGACCACCGGGATCTCCACGTCCGGGAACATGTCGATGGCCAGGCGGCGATAGGAGAACAGGCCCAGGGTGACCAGGGCCAGCATCAGCACCGTGGCGAAGACCGGACGCTTGATGGAAAGGTCGGACAGGATCATGGGTCCTCATCCCCGGCCGCCAGCGCGGCCTCGTCAAAACCTGGGCCCTGGTCCCGCGCGGGGCATGCCCGGCGCGGGGCGGGAGACGCGTCGCCAGGCCGGCCCGCGCCGGCCTAGGCCCCGGATTCCTGGATGATCTTCACCGGGTCGTTGGGCCGCAGGTTGAAGCCGCCGCGCACCACGATCCGCTCGCCCGGCTTCAGACCCCCGGTCACCTCCACCAGATCGCCGCTGGCCTGGCCCAGCTTCACGCTGCGGCGCACGGCGTGGTCCTGCTCCACCGCCCAGAGTTCGCCGCTGCCCTGGGCCACGTCCCAGGCCGTGAGCGCCGCCCGGGGCACCAGCAGCACCCCCACGCGCTGGCCGGTGACGATGCGGCCCTTGACGAACAGGCCGCCCTTGAGCTTCTCGTCGGGATTGGGCACCTCGGCCACCACCTTCACCGAGCGGTCGGTCTCGTTGACACTGGGGTTGATGAACATCACCCGACCGTCGAAGGTCTGGCCGGGGAAGGCGTCGGTGGTGAAGGACAGGGGCTGACCCAGGGCCAGGGCCGCCATTTCGATGCTGGGCACGTTGACGGTCAGCTCCAGCTGCCTGGGGTCCACCACCCGGAACATGACCTTGTTGCTGCCGGCCTCGCCCACCAGGTCGCCGGGGCTGACCCCGCGGAAGGCCACCACGCCGTCGAAGGGGGCCACGATCAGGGCCTTGCCCATCCGGGTCTTGGCGTGGGACAGCTCGTCCTGGGCCACCTGGAGCTGGGCCACGGCCGCGGCCTGGCGGGCGGCCGAGGCCTGGAGCTCGGTGGCGGCCTCGTCCAGGCTCTGCTGGGTGGCCAGACCGGACTGCTTGAGGTTCACCAGGCGCTGGTGCTCGCGCTGGGCCCGCTCCTGGGCCACCTGGGCCTGGAGCAACTGGGCCTTGGCGGCCTCCACCGCGGCGCTGGCCTTGTTGACCAGCACCTGGGGCTCGCGCACGTCCAGGCGGGCCAGGGGCTGGCCCTTGCTCACCCGAACCCACTGGTCCACGAAAACCTCGGCCACCAGGCCGGCGTATTCGCTCTTGACGCTGGCCTCGTGCTTGGGGGCTAGGGTGCCGGTGACCTCGATGCCGGTCTCCAGGTCGGCGAGCCTGAGATTGAGGACCTCCACCGGCACCGGCGGTTTGCCGGCCTGTTTGGAGGCCTCGCCGTCGCCGGAGCAGCCGGCAACGGGCAGCAGCAAGGCGATTACCAGGATGAGGCTGGCCAAGCGCATGTTCGTCATTCCCCGCCGCCCGAGCGCTGGGCGGCAATGCCGTTGAGGACGATGTTTATCACCCGGACCAGGCCCTCCCGCCCCGGGCGCATCAGGGGGTGGTTGAGTTCGGCCTCCATGGCCATGTGCAGGGCCCCGGTCAGGGCCAGGGCGATCTCCTGGGGGTCGCCGGACAGGAACTCCCCACTGGCGATGCCCTCGGCCACCAGGCCGACCACCCCCCCGTGCAGCAACATGTGGAAGGCCTCCAGGTCGGCCTCGGGCGCGCCCCCGCTGGGGCCGTAGTACATGCTGTGGATGAAGCGGACCTCGCGCTGGTTGGCGTGGAACAGGTCGAAGACGTTCTCGGTCATCAGCAAGAGACGCTGGCGCACGTTGCCCTGGAACCCCAGGGCTTCCCGCATCATGTTGCCCAGCTCCTGGTAGCTCTCGTTGACCAGGGCCAGGTAGACGCCCTCCTTGCTGCCGAAATGG
Organism: uncultured Desulfarculaceae bacterium; assembly: GCA_937908275.1. Lineage (GTDB taxonomy): Bacteria > Desulfobacterota > Desulfarculia > Desulfarculales > Desulfarculaceae > JACRDC01. Next base: position 2,543 of record CALERA010000280.1, read on the forward strand.
TAGTAGAGCATCGGCTTGGTGACCCCGGCCCGCTCCACGATCTCGCGCACGCTGGTGCTGGCGTAGCCCTTCTCGGTGAAAAGCTCGCAGGCGGCGTGGAACAGGCGCTGGCGCACCGTGAGGTCCTGGGGGTCTTCCTCTATGGGTCGGGGCTGGGACATTCAGGTCTCCGCAGTACTTTTTACTTACCGGTAAGTTTAGATGGCTTTCACAAGTTGTCAAGCAACGATTCGACCTCCCGGCAGCCAAGACCGCGCGCGACTCCCCCCACGTCCCGGACCGGGGCGCGAAAGGGAGGCTAGGGGCTAATAGATTGTAATCGCTGATCTAACTGGCTGGTTCACACGGCTGATGTCTTGTAGTATATTCCGGGCGTTTCAAGAAATCAAAGAAGGTTCGGGATGCTCCCCCAACCTTCCCAGCCCGCCCGGGGAGAAACACCGTCCATGCCGCGTCAGATCAAGCACCACCTCGTTTTGCTCCTGCTGGCCGTCTGGGGGCTGGCTTGCAGCGGCTCGGCCCTGGCCGATCCAGCCGCTCCCCGGCCCCGAGTGGGCCTGGCGCTCTCCGGCGGCGGGGCCCGGGGCCTGGCCCACATCGGGGTGCTGCGGGTGCTGGAGCGCGCCGGCCTGCCGGTGGACTGCCTGGCCGGCACCTCCATGGGCTCCATCATCGGCGGGCTCTACAGCGCCGGCTACACTCCCGACCAGATCCAGAAGGTGGTGGGCGGGGTGGACTGGGAGGACGCCTTTTCCTCGGCCCCGGCCCGCACCCTCCTGAGCTACGACACCAAGAACCAGGGCCAGCGCTACCTGGTGGAGCTGGGCCTGGACAGCGGCGGCAAGCTCAACCTGCCGGCCGGGTTGATCAGCGGCTACAAGCTCACCGCCATGCTCACCGGCCTCTGTCTGCCGGTGGCCGGGGTGGAGGATTTCGACCACCTGGCCATCCCCTTCCGGGCGGTGGCCACCGACCTGGTCACCGGCGAGACGGTGGTCCTGGGCCGGGGCAGCCTGGCCATGGCCATGCGGGCCTCCATGTCCATCCCCGGGGCCTTCCCGCCCTTCGAGCTGGAGGACCGGGTGCTGGTGGACGGCGGGGTGGTGCAGAACCTGCCGGTGCAGACCGTGAAGGAGCAGGGCGCCCAGGTGGTGATCGGGGTCAACGTCTCCACCCCCCTGCGCGACCGGGCCGGGGTGCGCGACATCATCGGGGTGATGGACCAGACCATCAGCATCCAGATGATCGCCGCCACCCACGCCCAGGCCCGTCAGGCCGACCTGGTCATCGCCCCGGACCTGACCGGGGTCAGCAACGCCGATTTCGCCAACGCCGAGCAGATCGTCGCCATTGGCGAGGAGGCCGCCCGCCAGGCCCTGCCCCGGCTCAAGGCCCTGGCCCGCCAGAGGGGCATCCCCCTGGTGCCCTATCAGCGGCCGGACCTGGCCCCGGTGCGCAAGGTCCTGGTGCAGCGGGTGAGCCTGGAGGGTCCGCCGGAATACGCCCCGGACCTGCATCGCCTGGCCCCCTTCAAGCCCGGCCAGGAGGTGAGTCTGGACGAGCTGGACCGGGCGGTGCAGCGCTTCTATGGCCTGGGCACCATCGAGAACGTCAGCTACGAGGTGCGGCCCCTGGCCGAGGGCGGCAACGAGGTGGTCTTCCTGCTGCGCCAGAAGCCCTACAGCGCCGTGGTGGGGCGTTTCGGCTTCCGGGTGCAGTCCAACGGCGACCGCTCGGGCAGCGTGGACCTGCTCCTAAACCTGCGGCGGCCCAACCTGGGGGATTCGGCCTCCTACGCCGAGGCGGACCTGAGCATTGGGCGCAACTATGGCGTCGCGGGCCGGTTGCGCCTGGCCAACCAGCCCTGGCAGGGGCTCTTCTTCCAGCCGGAGATCTATTACCACTCCAACCTGCACGACGTTTACAACGATGGCGACATCAAGGCCCAGTTCACCCTGGACAAGGCGGGCCTGATCCTGGAGGCCGGCCAGGAGTTGGGCACCTGGGGCGAGCTGCGCCTGGGCTGGCTCCTGGAGCGCGGCCGCCTGGCCCCGCACATCGCCACCATCGACCTGCCCACCACCGACGCCACGGTCTCGGCCGCGCGCCTGTTCTGGGGCCTGGACACCCTGGACCGCCGGCCCTACGCCACCCGGGGCCTGCGCAGCGAGGCCTATCTCCTGCGCTCCATGCGCGACCTGGGCTCCAGCGCCGACTTCACCCAGCTGGGCTGGGGCGCCTCCGTGGTGCTGGACCTGGGCGGCGGGCATTACCTGGAGCCCAACTGGGACGTGGCCACCGCCCTGGACACCGCGCCGCCCTACACCCAGTTGCTGTTCCTGGGGGGCTATCCCAATCTCTGGGGCTATTCCCTGGACGAGTTCTACGGCCAGAACCTGGCCCGGGTCCAATTGCTCTACCGCTACCGCCTGCGCCCCCAGCTTTTCCTGCTGGGGGCGGTCAACGGCGGCCGGGTGGAGATGAAGGCCGACGACTTGGTGGACAATCCCGGCGGCCTGTACTGGGGCGGCGGCCTGGGCCTGGGCTGGGGCACCCCCCTGGGACCCCTGGAGGTGGTGGGCGGTCTGGGCGAGGGCGGCCGTCTGAACGGCTATGTGAGCTTTGGCTATGATTTCTGAGCCCCCGGCCCGGGCACGAGCGGCCGGCGAGGAGGTGGCATGAGCGCCGCGCGCGACCTGACCCTGGTGGAGGTGGGACCCCGCGACGGCCTGCAATACGAGCAGGTCTTCTTCCCCACCCCGCGCAAGATCGAGTTGATCGACCGGCTCTCGGCCAGCGGCCTGACCCGGATCGAGGCCGCCTCCTTTGTCCACCCCAAGGCCATCCCCCAGATGGCCGACGCGGCCCAGGTGATGCACGGCATCGCCAAGGCCCCGGGGGTGGTCTACAGCGCCCTGGTGCCCAACCTGGCCGGCTGCAAGGCGGCCCTGGCCACCCCGGTGGACGAGCTGGCCCTGTTCGTCTCCGCCAGCCAGACCCACAACCGCAAGAACGTGAACCAAAGCGTGGAGGACTCCCTGGCCGGGCTGGCCCAGGTGGCGGCCCTGGGGCGCGAGGCCGGCCGCGGCCTGCGGGGCTACATCGTCACCGCCTTTGGCTGCCCCTACGAGGGCCTGATCAGCCGCCGGCAACTGGCCGCCATCCTGGACGCCTATGCCGCGATGGGGGTGGCGGAGGTCTCCCTGGGCGACACCACCGGCATGGCCAACCCGGTCCAGGTGGCGGCCCTGGCCGAATGGCTGCTGGCCGGTCCCTGGCCCCTGCGGGTGGCCTTTCATTTCCACGACAGCCGGGGCCTGGGCCTGGCCAACGTGGTGGCGGCCTACCAGGCCGGCATCCGGGTCTTCGACTGCTCCCTGGGCGGGGTGGGGGGCTGCCCCACCGCGGTGGGCGCGGCCGGCAACGTGGACACCCTGGACCTGGT
>CALERA010000281.1 GCA_937908275.1 uncultured Desulfarculaceae bacterium
TGATAGGCCAGGCTGATCTCCACCTTAGGGGCCCGGGAGTGCTTGACCGCGTTGACCAACAGCTCCTGGGCAGCGCGGAAAAGATTCACCTCCAGGTTTTCATCGCGGCCGGGCAGGGCCCCTTGGACCTGGAAACCCACCTCCAGGCCGTGGCGTTCCTGAAAGCGCTCGGCCAGCCACTCCAGCCCCGCCTCCAAGCCATAATCATGGAGCACCGGCGGGCTGATATCAAAGGTCAAGGTCCTGGTCTGGGCCAAGGTGGTGCGCAGCAGATCGCAGATTTCCCGCAGGGGCGCCGAGGACTCCACATCCTGGCTGCGGGAGGCCAGGAGCCCCAGATTGAAGAGGCTGGTGGCCAGGTTCTGGGACACGCCGTCGTGCAGGTCGTCGGCCAGGGCCTTGCGTTGGCGTTCCTCGCTGCGCACCAGTTCGCCGGCCAGGCTGCGCAGCCGCCTTTGATGCTCCTGCGCCTCCCGCTGCGCGGCCTGCTCAAGCATTTCGCGCTCTTGGCGCAGGGCCTTGAACCGCCGGACCAGGGCCAGGGACAGCAGGACGGCCTCGGCGGCCAAAGCGATCTGCTGCACCGTATAGATCTGGAACGGCAGGGGCGATCCAATTCCAAGATTGCCAAAAATCACATTCAAGCTGCCAAACATCTGGCACAGATAAGCCAACAAGAAAAACGGGGCGGGTGCAAATCCCTTCCGCCAACAAACAACACCCGCCAAGAAGATCACCAATACGCTCAATGGCGTCAGCGCCGTATAGATTTCCACCAAGGTGGGCGGGAGCGTCCCCAGGATTGGCCACCCGGCCAAGGGCAGATAAAACACCAGCAAGATGATGATCAGGCGATCACCCAGAGGGAAATGCCTTTTCAGGGGCAGGAAGGCTTTTACGAACAACAACCTGACTAAGGTAAGCAGCCCCAATATCGCAACGGGCAGACCGACCATGCGGGAGAACCAGGCCTGGGGGGCCAAAGCTTGAAAGAGGCCGCCAAGGAGCCCTATGTAAATGCAGAAGGTGAACAACAGCACGCCGTACCAGAGATAGCCGGCATAGCGCAGGGTGAAATAAATACTCAGGTTGTTGGCCGCCAGGATAGCCAGGAGGCCAAGGACTGCCCCGGTGAACAGGGTCTGGAGTAGAAACCTTTCTTCAAATCCGTTCCTGGTGCTGATCTCGGGTGAGGCTTCCAAGCTTACGCCCGGCTTTACCCACAAAAAAATGGTTTGCGGCTCTTTGCTGGGTGGTGGAAGGGGGAAATGGGAGAACTGGCTCGGATGGTCCATGAGCTGACTGGTACGGCTGAGCGGACCAACCTTCAGCCATTCCTGCTTCCCATCCCGAACTGTTGCAGATATGTACAAGGTGGCCGTGACCTTGGTCATCTGGTTCAAATCGAAGACATAGTCTGGCTGGCCGACCGCGCCATCCTGGCCGGCCAAGGTAAGGCGGAACCAATAGGTGGAATGCGTCAGGCCAGTACGGAGCAGGCTGTCAGGCCAGGGGCGGAAGCGCTCGGCATAGGCTGGGGAGGTCACGTCCTGAATGGTCAACTGGCCGGTGGGGTCTTCCAGAAACCGCAGGTATTGGCATACCGGGAAGCGGTCCTGGCCGGGGGTGAGCTGGAGGACGGGGTCGGGCTGGGTTCCGGCGGAGCAGGGCCACCCGGAGACGGCAAGCAGCACCAGGACCGCCAGGAATGTCAGGGCGGCATATCCGCGGCCCAGCGATTTGGTTGAGTGTGCCGCGGTCACGCCTGTCCTGAACCTCCGGCCCGGAATGAGCCAGGCCAACAATGTCGGTCCCTAACCCCAAGACCACATCCTGCCTTTCGTGCGCGGGCGCACCGCCCATCGAGGGGATTGTCACATCACCGTGAAGGCAAGGACAAGTAAATTCCAGGACCTTGGCCTCGCTGGCAGCCGACCGCCCGGGCGAAAGGCAAGGAATGCAGGCCTCCGCGTGGTGCACATGACGGGCTCATCGTCATCAGCCGGGACCAACCATTGCCTCCAAGCTGACGCGCTTCTAACAGGTTATGATGCCGTAGCTTTTGGTCGTGGGCAGTTTCCAGGCCGCGGCCGCAGGTGGTTTAGTTACTCCTACATAATTCTTTTACAGCCACTTCTCCGTTTCCCCGGCGGCCAGGTCCTTGTAAAATCCCTCCAGTTTCTCGGGATCGCCGATCCAGATGCTGCCCTCCTGGCGGATGGGCATGGCGGGATAGACCTTCTTGTGCTTGATCACCGTGGCGGGGCTGAAGCCCACGAAAGCGGCGATTTCCTTCATGCCCTTCAAGAAATTGGCCTTGTTCACCATCGGCTATGACTCCTCGTGATGGGTTCAGTGGTGGATTCGGTGTCTCGGGTGGGCTCCTCCCGCTCCATGTAGCGGATGCCCAGATAATCGGCGCAGACCAGTTGCAGGACCTCGCAGTCCAGGAAGTGGTTCGGCCGGCGGCGCAGGTTGTGCCAGAGGCCGCGCTCGTCCTTGGTCTCGGAGCAGAGCTGGCGGGCGTAGTCGTTCAACAGCCCCACGGCGCGGCCATCGGCCGGTGGCTGGCCATCGGGCCAGTTGGAGTGCAGGCGCCAGGCCCCGGGATCGCCGGGGGCGATGCGCAGCTTGCCGTCCAGGAGGTCGTTCTTGTAGTAGGTGGTGTTGAAGTGGAAGCAGACCAGGCCGGGGTGGGTGTCCACCTTGCTCTGGGTGTAGGGCTGGCGGTTGGTCTTCTGGAAACCCTTGCTGGCCCGCATGGGCGGGTTGGCCTGGCACCAGTCGTAGACCTCGCGCTGCATGGCGCCGTCGCCCGAGTCCACCAGGCCGAAGCCGATCACGCAGCCGGCGCCCTCGGGATCGCGGTAGGTGTCCGCGAAGAGCACCTTCTCCACCCCGGCCCAGGAGTCCACGTAGGCCGCGCGCACCAGCCAGGAATCCCGCTCCGGGCCGGCGGCCCAGGCCCGGATGGTGATGTAGAAGCCCGAGCGCTGCACGTCCACGCAGGCGGTGAGCAGCACGGCATCGGCCGGCACCAGGGCCGGCGGGCGCTCGTCGCACAGGGCCAGGATCAGGTCCTCGGAGCGCGCGGCCTGCTCACTGCGATAGGGCAAGGCGAGAATCTTATTGAACAGGGTGACGGCCGCCTTGGCCTCCTGCCCGGCCTTGATGAACTGGGCCGCGATCTTGCCCAGGCTCACAAAGGGGCTGTGGAAGGCGCTGAAGTGGAAGCCCACCTTGATCGGCCGGGTCACCGGCTCGCAGGGTTCCCACCATTGCG
>CALERA010000282.1 GCA_937908275.1 uncultured Desulfarculaceae bacterium
AGGTGCTCAAGCCGGCCCTGAACATGTGGCTCTTCGGCGGCTCGGCCAAGTAGCGCGGCGGCAGCGGCCGGCCCGCCGGGGCCGGCCTCAGGCGGTCGGCTTTTCCGCCAGCATCTCGGTCAGGATGCGGGCCGCGTCGCGCACGAACAGGGGGCAGCGGTTGAGGAACAGCCCCTGGGCCCTGGCCTCGGCCTGGCCAGCCTCGCTGCCCACGTCAATCCCCAGCAGCGCCCGGCAGTCGATGGCCCCGTGCAGGGCCTGGAAGCGGGCGGCGAATTCCCGCACCGCCTGATAGGCCGCGTCGTTGCGGGGGCGCTCCTCGGCCGGGGCCTCGCAGGCCAGGCCCAGCAGGATGATCGCCGCGCTGACCGCGCCGCAGACCAGGCCCAGGCGCCCCAGGCCCCCGCCCAGGGAGCGGCCCAGGCCCCGGGCAAACTCCGGCTCCCAGCCGAAACGCGGCGCGAAGCCCACCATGATGGCCTGGCCGCAGTTGCAGGGCTTGCTGAAGACCTCCAGCGCCCGTTCCTCGTAATTCATCGCGGACCCTCCCGTTGCCGGCTCCTGGTTGCACGCACCAGATCAGCCAGCATACCCCCGAAGCTCCGCGCGGTCCATCCCGCCAAGCCCGCTTCAGGCCTTGCGTCCCCAGATGGCGAACAGCGGGTCGGACTGCCGCTGCTCCGGATAGTGGGGGTCGTCCGGGGGCCGGGGCCAGCCCCGGTCGCTCCAGGTCTGGATGTCGCTGAGACCCTCCACCTGGCGGTAATAGTCCAGGGCCAGGCCCAGGCGCTCGAAGTCGTGCAATTCGCTCCAGATCCGCACCACTTTGGGCGGGAAGCAGCGATTGCTGAAGCTCATTAAAAGCAGGCCGCCCGGCTTGAGCGCGGCCAGGCAACCGGCCAGCACCTCCCGGGGCCGGGTGAGGTATTCCAGGGAGCTGGTGCAGATGATGGCGTCCAGGCCGGCCGGCTCCAGGGGTGGCGAGGGCGCGGCGTTGAGGTCGTGCACCAGCCGCCGGGTCAGGACCGGGTTGGCCTCCAGCTCCTCGGGGTTCAGCCCCAGGCCGATGACCTCGGCCAGCTCCAGGTCCGGCGGCAGATGGGAGTGGAGGCTGGCCATCAGGTCCAAAACCCGCGTCCCCGGCCGCAGCAGGCGGCCATGCAGGGCCGCCAGGCGGGAGCGGGCGGCGGCGTCCAGGTGGGGCGCCAGACGGGCCTGGCGATAGAACTCCGGGTCGGGTGACTCGGCCTGGCGGCTGAAGGGCTGATCGGCGTAGAAGTCCGTGGCCCCCTCCGGGGCCGGGACCTGCATCCCCGGCCCCAGGCCCAGGCGGGCCAGCCAGTCCACCGGCCCGGGCGCGGCCAGGCGCACGCTGACCTCCGGCTCCCGCACCGTCACCGCCAACCCGACCTCCCGGCCGGCCAGGGGGTGGTTCAGGTCCAGGGTCAGGCCCGCCTCGCCGGCCTCCACCAGACGCGCCACCGCACCGCCGCCCGGGCCCAGGCCGGGAAAGGCCCGCCGGGGGTAGAAACGCCCCAAACGGGGCGGGGCGTCGTCCAGGGGCCAGTCCGCCCGGGCCAGACGGCGGCGCAGGCCAGGCTCCCGGGGGCCGAAGCGCACCGCCGGGGGCAGTTCCAGGCGCTGACCCGCCTCCGCGCCCAGCAGGCCCTGCCCCAATTCCGGCGGCAGGTCGTCCTGATAGAGATTCACGTAGGCGAATAGGTCGTCCTGGTGGCGCGCCAGGGACGAGGCCCAGGTCAGGCGGAACTCCAGGCCCACGGTGGAGCGCGGGCCGACGGCGGGCGGGGACATGACGGTCTCCAGACGGGGCGGCAAGTCCATGTCTACCATTTTAGTCGTCCTGGAGGGAAACACCAGCCAGGAGGCTAGGATTGGCCTCGGGAGCGGGAAATGGCATAATGAAAGCCAGTGCCCGCACCGCCCGATCCGCCCGGGCCCAAAGAAAGGTTTTACGGAAACAATGCCGCGCCCAAAGGCCACCCCGCCCGCGCCCGCCGGATTCAGCGTGCTGCACGACGTCAGCCGCCTCAGCGAGCAGGACCTCTACCTGTTCAACGAGGGCACCCATTTCCAGCTGCACCACAAGCTGGGCGCCCACCTGATGGAGCACCAGGGCCAGAAGGGGGTGCACTTCGCGGTCTGGGCCCCCAACGCCGACCGGGTCTTTGTCTGCGGCGATTTCAACCAGTGGCGGCCGGAGGAGCTGGAGCTGTGGCAGCGGGGCTTCTCCGGGGTCTGGGAGGGCTTCATCCCCGGCCTGACCCAGGGCGCGCTCTACAAGTACCGCATCCACAGCCGCTTCGAGGGACACCGTTCGGAAAAGGCCGACCCCTTCGGCTTTTATCACGAAACCCCGCCCCTGACCGCCAGCGTGGTCTGGGACCTGGACTACGACTGGGGCGATGGCGAGTGGCTGGAGCGCCGCCGCCGGCGCGACGGGCTCAAGGAGCCCATGAGCACCTACGAGCTGCACCTGGGCTCCTGGATGCGCTCGCCGGACACCCCGGACCAGTTCCTCTCCTACCGCGACCTGGCCCCGCGCCTGGTGGAGTACCTCAGCGAGACCGGCTTCACCCACGTGGAGTTCCTGCCGGTGATGGAGCACCCCTTCTATCCCTCCTGGGGCTACCAGACCACCGGCTATTTCGCCCCCACCAGCCGCTATGGCACGCCCCAGGACTTCATGTTCCTGGTCGACAGCCTGCACCAGGCCGGCATCGGGGTGATCCTGGACTGGGTGCCCAGCCATTTCCCCAGCGACCACCACGGCCTGAGCTACTTCGACGGCACCCATCTCTTCGAGCACGCCGATCCGCGCAAGGGCTTCCATCCCGACTGGCGCAGCTACATCTTCAATTACGGCCGCAACGAGGTGCGGGCCTTCCTGCTCAGCAGCGCCTACTTCTGGCTGGACGTGATGCACGTGGACGGCCTGCGCGTGGACGCGGTGGCCTCGATGCTCTACCTGGACTACTCGCGCAAGGATGGCGAGTGGATTCCCAACCAGTTCGGCGGCAACGAGAACCTGGAGGCGGTGTCCTTCCTGCGCCGCTTCAACAGCGACGTCTACCAGGCCTTCCCCGGCTGCCAGACCATCGCCGAGGAATCCACGGCCTGGCCCATGGTCAGCCGGCCCACCTACGTGGGCGGCCTGGGCTTTGGCTTCAAGTGGGACATGGGCTGGATGCACGACACCCTGTTCTATTTCCAGCGCGACCCCATCTACCGCAAGTTCCACCACGGCCAGCTCACCTTCCGCATGCTCTACGCCTTCACTGAGAATTTCGTCCTGCCGCTGTCCCACGACGAGGTGGTGCATGGCAAGGGCTCGCTGATCGGCAAGATGCCGGGCGACACCTGGCAGAAGTTCGCCAACCTGCGCCTGTTGCTGGGCTACATGTGGGCCCAGCCGGGCAAGAAGCTTCTGTTCATGGGCGGGGAGTTCGGCCAGTGGCGGGAGTGGAGCCACGAGCACAGCCTGGACTGGCACCTGCTGGACTATCCCGCCCACGCCGGGGTCAAGCGCTGGGTGGGCGACCTGAACCGGGCCTACCGCGCCGAACCGGGCCTGCACCGGCGCGAGGCCAACTGGGACGGCTTCTCCTGGGTGGATTGCAACGACAGCCAGGCCAGCGTGCTGACCTTCCTGCGCCAGGGCGACCAGCCCGGCCAGGAGGTGCTGGTGGTCTGCAACTTCACCCCGGTGGTGCGCCAGGACTATCGCGTGGGCGCGCCCCGGGGCGGGTTTTGGCGCGAGCTGTTGAACAGCGACGCCAAGGATTATGACGGCAGCGGGGTGGGCAACGCCGGCGGGGTGATGGCCCAGGACCAGCCCCTGCACAACCGGCCCCACAGCCTCAGCCTGACCCTGCCGCCCCTGGGCATCCTGTTCCTGAAGCCGGAGGACTAGCTGGCTGCGGCCGGCCGCCCGGCGGGCGACGCCAGGACCGACGCCCGCCGGGTCATGACCCCGCGCGGCGGCGTTCCCAGGCCTTTGTCATTGCGGGCGCAGCGAAGCAATCTCTTGAATTAAGTGACCGTGGAATTGCTTCGTCGCTGACGTTCCTCGCAACGACAGACCTAGTGGTTCCATCTTCCTGTCATTGCGAACGCAGCGAAGCAATCTCTTGAATTAAGTGACCATGGAATTGCTTCGTCGCTGACGTTCCTCGCAATGACAGACCTAGTGGTTCCATCT
>CALERA010000283.1 GCA_937908275.1 uncultured Desulfarculaceae bacterium
TGCGGCCCTTCGCCCCCGGCTGCCAGGTGGTGCTGACCGAGCTGGACGACCAGGGTCAACCCCGGGAGGGTCGCCAACGCCAGATCCAGCACGGCGGGCCGGCCGGCAACGGGGTGGTCGCCACCCCCATCGCCCCCCACACCAGCCGCAGCGAGGTGCGGCCCTGCGAGGACTGCCACATGAACCCCCGGGCCCTGGGCCTGGGCGACGGTCCCCGGCCCCTGGCCAAGGCCGGCGGCCCGCCCCTGGCCGATCTCTCGGCCCTGGACTGGCCGGCGGACTGGTCGGCCCTGAGCGACCCCATCCTGGAGCCCCTGACCGGCCAGACCCACCAGGGCGCCCGGCCCCTGAATCGCCAGGAGGTGGCCCGGGTGCTGCGCTTCGCCCGCTGCCTGCCCTGCCACCGCCAGGCCCGGGACCCGGTGCTGGCCGATCCGGCCCGGGCCTACGCCCGCATCGCCCCCGGGGGCGACCTGTATTTGAAACACCCGGCCATGGTGGAGAAGGCCCTGCGATGAGGCTGGGCGGAAGCATAAGCCTGGGCCTGGCGGCCCTGCTGCTGGCTGGAGGCCTGGTCTGGTCCGGGCCAGGCCGGGCCGCCGGGGGTGACCCGCCGGACGCCGGCTGCCGGGCCTGCCACGCGGGTATGGAGTCGGCCATGCCACCGCCGGGCAAGGGCCAACCCCTGGCCTGCACCGTCTGCCACCGGGGCGACGGCCGGGCCGGGGAGGCCAGCGCCGGCCACGCCGGGATGGCGGCCAATCCCGCGGCCCTGGACCAGGCGGCCCGGGCCTGCGGCCCCTGCCATCCGGGCTGGTCGGAGAAGGTGCGGCGCTCGCCCATGGCCACCAACATGGGTCTGATCAACCAGACCCGCTGGCTTTGGGGGGCGCAGGAGAGCCAGGCCCCGCGCTACGGGGTGGCGGCCGAGCCCGGCCTGGAGCCCCTGCCCGAGCCCCAGGCCTCGGGCCAGGCGGTGGACGACTTCCTGCGTCGGCGCTGTTTGCGCTGCCACCTCTGGACCCCGGGCGCGGACCTGGCCGGGGCGCGGCGCTCGGCCGGCTGCGCGGCCTGCCACCGCCCCCGCGACGCCGAGGGCCGGCCGCCCCAGGGCCACGGCCTGACCCGGCGGGTGCCCACCAGCCAGTGCCTGACCTGCCACGGCGGGGGCTGCGGGGCGGGGGCGGCCTTCGTGGGCCGGGTGGCCCGGGACGACGACCCCGCCGCCCGCTTCCTGGCCGCCAACCCGGACCAGCCGGAGTTGATCCAGGGCCGGAGCTGGCGTCCCATGCGCCCCGACCTGCACCACCAGGCCGGCCTGGCCTGCATCGACTGCCACACCCAGCCCGAGATCATGGGCGATGGGGCCTTGCGCCCGGCCGGCCTGTTGCAGGTCCGGGTGCGCTGCGAATCCTGCCACGGCCGCTTTGGCGCGCCGGCCAGGGCGGCCAAGGACGCCGACGGCCGGCCCCTGGGCAATGTCCTGGCCAGCCGGGGCAGTCTGGTGGTCTGGGGCCGGGTGGACGCCAAGCCGCGGCCGGCGCCGGCCCTGGACCAGGGACCCAACGCCCCGGTGGCCCACCGGGTGCCGGGCCACAAGCAGGTGGCCTGCCACGCCTGCCACGCGGCGCAGAACCCGGGTGACTGGGGCTGGCAGCTGCTCCTGGAGACCCGGCCGGCCTGGGAGCAGTGGTCGGCCCTGGCGGCCCAGGGCGACCCGCAGTTGATCGAGCGCTTCGCCGCCGCCCTGGCCTTGGCCCCGGAGCGGCGTCCGGTCCCGGCCAGCCGGGATTACCTCAGCGGCCGGGAGTGGCCCGGGATGTGGCTGATCGCGCCCTGGTTCCGGCGCTTCGAGTGGCGGGTCTATGGCCAGGCCCCGGACGGGCGCAGCTTCCTGCTCAATCCCCGTTTCCAGTACGTCATCACCCGCCTGGACCCCGAGGGCCGCCTGGACGAGCAGGCCCGGGCGCCGCGCCTGGCCAACGGCCTGCCCGGCCTGGGGCTCACCCCCTGGAACCCCCACGCCACCAGCCGCCCCACCGTGGGCTGCGCGGCCTGCCATGGTTCGGCCACGGCCCTGGGCCTGGGCCTGACCTTCCGGCGCGAGGACGCCCAGGCCAAGCCGACGGGCCTGGCCCCGGGGCTCTGGAATCCGGCGGGGGAGGGGCTGGAGTTGCCGGGGGATTGGCTGCGGGTGACGGACCTGGCCGGCCGGCCGGCCCAAGCCCTGTTGGTGCCCGGCAGCCGGCCCTATTCCGCGACGCAGCTCAAGGGCCTGCTCTGGCCGGGCCGGGAATACCGGCGCTGGCTGCTGCGGGCCTTGGAGCAGGAGTGGCCCGGGCCGATAGACGACCGGCCCGGACCAGCCCCTAAAAGAAAGCGTTAGACCCGGGGCCTAGTCGCAGACCTGGCGCTCCTCGGTGCGGGTCAGTTGCCCGTTCTCGTAGAACTTTTCCACCACCTTGGTGCACTTGCCGCTGCTGGAGACCGGGTGGGCCTCCACCCGCTGGCTGCCGGACTGGTTGCTGTAGGACACCGGCTTCTTGTTGGTGGCCGCCTCGTGGGAGGCCCGGGTGGCGATGTGGGTGATGGTGGCCCCGGCCACCGCGCCGATGGCCGCGCCGATCACGCCGCCGCGCCAGGAATCCAACAACGCGCCCGCCACCGCGCCGGTGGCCGCGCCCACCGCGCCGCCCTGCATCTCGGCCTTGCTGGGCTGGTAGAGCGAGCAACTGAAGCCGGCCAGGGCCAGGCAGAGCAGGGCCACGAGGCCCAGACGGGGCAGGGTGATTCTTTTCATCTCTTGCGCTCCTTGAGAGGGAAGTGGTTAGCCAGGGGATTGCCAGCCCCACCAGGTGAGGACGGCCCAGGCCGCCAGCACCAGCCAGGCCGGGTATTCCCAGGCCAGGGGACGGCGGGCGTAGGTGGGCAGGTCCGGACCCCGGCCGCCGGCCAGCCAGGGCAGGGCGGCCAAAAGAGCCAGGGCCGCGCCGGGCAGGAGCACCCCGCCCACCAGCCAGGGCAGGCCGCGCAGCAGGGCTTGCAGGCCCAGGAAGAGCCAGGGAGCCCGGGTGGGACCCTGGGCCGGGCCGACTTCCACCGGGGCCAGGGGCCAGAAGACCGCCGCCCCGGCCAGGCCGGCCAGGAGACACAGGGCGGCCAGGCCCTCCCGGGCCAGCAGGGTCTGACGGTTGGCGTGGGGCCGGTCCATGGCCTCAGTCTAGCCTGCCGGAGGGGGGCGCACAAGCCGGCTTGCCGGGTTAGGCCGGCTGCCGGTAAGCTCTAGGTCATGGACGTGACGCCCGATAGCCCCCCCAGCCGGCGGGCCTGGCTCAAGGGTCTGGCCCTCACCACCTGGGCCGGCCTGGTGGCGGCCCTGGGCCTGGGCCTGGGGGCGGCCCTGCGCCTGGCCGGGGCCGGCTCCGGACCCCGGGCGCGGCCCCGCCTGGACCTGGGCCTGGCGGCGGAGCTCAAGCCGGGCCAGGTGGTCAGCCGCGAGGACGTGGCCATCCTGCGCGACGCCCAGGGACTCTACGCCCTGTCCCTGGTCTGCCCCCACCTGGGCTGCCGTCCGGTCTGGCGGGCGGAAGAGGGGCGCTTCCTCTGCCCCTGCCACGGCTCGGCCTTCGCGCCCGACGGCCGCCGGCTGATGGGACCCGCTCCCCGGGGCCTGGCCGGGCTCTGGCTGGAGCTGGACAGCCAGGGCCATGCCTGGGTGGACCCCAATCGCGGCGTGGAGGCCTCCCGCCGCCTGGCCCTGGGTTGAGGCCATGGCCCGGCAAGGCTTTTGGGAGCACCTGCACCCGCCCCTGATCCCGGCCCAACGCCTGCGCTGGCGGCACACCTTCTGCCTGGGCGGGGCGGCCTTCCTGCTCTTCCTGGTCCTGTGCGGCAGCGGGGTGGTGCTGATGTTCCAGTACGCCCCCACCCCCGAGGGCGCGGCGGCCTTTTTCCAGGCCGAGGCCGGGGCGTTGCCCTTCGCCTGGTTCTTCCGCCGCCTGCACTACCTGGCCGGCCAGGCCATGGTCATCGCCCTGCTGCTGCACCTTGGCCGGGTGCTGGCCAGCGGGGCCTACCTGCCGCCCCGGGCCTCCAACTGGCTGATCGGCCTGGGCCTGCTGCTCCTGACCCTGGCCCTGGACCTCAGCGGCTACATCCTGCGCTGGGACGGGGCCACCCAGGCCGCGGCCTCGGTGGTGGGCGGGCTGGTGGGGGCCATCCCCGGGGTGGGCGGGCTCTTCCAGCGTCTGCTGCTGGGCGGGGCGACCCTGGGCGAGGTCAGCCTGCTGCGCTTCTACGTGCTGCACTGCCTGGCCCTGCCCGGTCTGACCCTGGTGCTGTGCCTGGTTCACTTCTGGCGCATCCGCAAGGACGGCCGGCCCGGCTCCGGTCTGTGAACCGCCCCCGCGCGGAGGCGGGGGGCTTGGCTGGCCCGGCGATCCGGCCTATAGTCCCAGGATCAAGGACCGAGCCGTGGGGGGAGTCTGACGTGCCGGAGTTCGCGGTTTTCATCCCGGTGCTGGACGAGGCCGGCCTATTGCGGGCCAACTGCCTGCGCCTGGTGGAACACCTGGAGGCCATCTCCCCGGACTTCGAGCTGATCATCGCCAGCAACGGCTCCCGCGACGCCACCCCGGCCCTGGGGGCGGAGCTGGCCGCCCAGGATCCCCGCCTGCGCTTCTTTCACCTGGACCAGCGGGGTCCGGGCCGGGCCTTGGCCCAGGCCCTGGACCTGGTCAGCGCGCCCAAGCTGATCACCCTGGACCTGGACCTCTCCACCGACCTGGGGTTCGTGGCCCAGGCGCTGGAGCTGTTGGAAAGCCATGCGGTGGTGGTGGGCAGCAAGCAGCAGGGCCGCCAGGAGCGGGTCTGGTGGCGGGTCCTGGGCTCCGGGGCCTACATCTTCTGCGCCCGGCGGTTCCTGGGCCTGCCCTATCAGGATTATTCCCTGGGGGCCAAGGGCTTCCGCCTGGATTGGCTGCGCCAACAGCGCGCGGCCATCGACTGGAACACCGCCTACGTGGCCAACCTGCTCTACTGCGCCCATCGCCAGGGCCAGCCCGTGCGCGAGGTGCCGGTCTTCTGCCACGACACCCGCCGCTCCCGTTTCCGCCTGCTGCACGAGGGGTTCTATCGCTTCGCCTGGCTGGGACGCCTGTGGTGGCGATGCCACCTGCGGGGGCAGCCGGTGCGGGGCGGCCTGGAGCCGTCTCCGGACTAGGGTCTGTTAGCAACATTAGAACCGCGCTGTGCGTGTTTGGATGTCATTGCGAGCGTAACGAAGCAATCTCTCGCGGTGTTATGTATTGTTTTAATTACGTTATAAATAGCAAAAGAGATTGCCGCGTCGCTTCACTCCTCGCAATGACAAAGAAAGGACTCTGCGCGGGGCCCGGCGTCCGCCTGGATCCGAATCGCTCGTCCGCTCCGCACGATTGTGGGAACAGAGCCTGACCTGCCCTTATTTCCCGTCGCGGGCCATCTCCCGCAGGCGCTCCTGGGCGTGCCCGGCCCAACTACTGCCGGGAAACTTCTCCTCGACTTGCTGGTAGGCCCGCCGGGCGTCATCCAGGCGTCCCAGGGCCCGCAGGCAATGGCCGATGTGGTAGACCGCCTCGGGCGTGGCCGGGGCCTCGGGATACGCTTCCGCCAGGTGGCGGTAGATGGCCAGGGCCTCGGGGTGTTGCTGGCGCAGGTAATAGCACAGGGCCCAATGGTTCAGGGCCTGGTCCACCACCGGGGAATAGGGCCAGCGGGTGGCGGAGTGGCGGAACCAGGGCTCGGCCCCGGCATAGTCCTGGGCGCGGTAGAGGGCCAGGCCGCGCTGCAGGGCAATGGCCGCGTCCACTTTGCCCCCCAGGTGCAGGTACAGGCCCAGCAGCCCGGCCAGGACCAGGCTCACGGCCAGGCTGGCGCTGAGCGCGTGGCGACCCAGCCAGGCCAGGGGCCGGGCCAGGAGCGCCTCCAGGCCAGTGGTCGCGGCCTCCAGGGGGCGCAGCGCCAAGCCGCGCAGGCCAGCGGCCAGGGGCCAGGCCCGCGCCCCGGGCAGGCTGAGCAGGAGACAGAGGCCGGCCAGGAGGGTCAGGGCCTGGCCCAGATAGTTGGGCCAGGTCTGGCCATAGGTCAGCACCACCTGGTCCGCATTGGGATAGACCAGCATGAAGGCCGGCGCGGCCAGATAAACCCGCTCGGCCCCCTCCACCCGCCAGTTGGGGTGATAGCTGACCTTGACCAACAGCGGCCCCCGGCCCGGGGTCTGGATGGTGATGCGGTCCGGCTCGATCCGCTCGCGCATTTCCGGCGCGGGGGGCAGGGCCACCCGGGGCAAATCGGCCGGCAATTCGCGCACGATCGCCGCGAAGCGCTGACGGTCGCCGGGTCGCTCCTGGTCCTGGAAGACCAGGGGCGCCGCGAAGTCGCCCCGCCGGAACCACTGGAAGGCCTTCTGCTTCCAGCCATCGCCCAGCACCAGCACTGGTTTATAAGCCACCGGCGTCACGTAGCGGCCGGGGTTGCCCTCCACCCGGAACACGGCAAAGGGGCCGATCCGGGTCTCCAGGCGATAGCCCGGGGTGGCCTCGGCCGCCTGGCGGGTGGCCTCGGACACGGCCACGAACTGGCCCACGTTGTAGAGCACCATCCGGTCATGGGCGGCGGCCAGGTCGAAGCGCGAGTAGTTGATGCCCGGCAGGGGGGTGGTGGGGGTCTGGCTGGTCTGGGACTGGAGGTAGTAGATGAACGGCGAGTTGAGGGAGGACTGGATGTAGAGGCCCTCCATGCCGGCCCGGCCGCTGAACAGCAGTAGGTTCTCGAAGGCCCGGGTGGTGCCAAGGCTTTGCAGGCTGTCGGCGTGCTCGTGCAGCACCCGGGGATCGCCCAGCCCGCCCCGCAGATAGGCGTTGAGGCGCTGGAAGTCCGGCCAGCCCCGGGCCAGCTCGTAGCCGCGATAGTTCCATTCCACCCAGCGGGGGATGTACTCCACCGCCTGGGCCACCCCGAGCAGGCAGAGCACCAGGCCGAGCAGGGGCAGCAGGACCCGGCCGGCCAGGGCGCGGGAGAGGTCGGCCCCGGCCAGGGCCGCCCAGGGAACCAGGGCCAGCCAGGCCAGGGGCAGGAAGCGGATGTCGATGACGTTGAGGTGAAAGGCCAGCAGGAACAGCACCAAGGCCAGGGCGATGAAACCCAGGTGCAGACCGGCCCCGCCCAGGCCCGCCTGGCCCCGCCGCCAGCGGACCAGGCCCCAGGCCAGGTGGACCAGGCAGAGGACCAGCAGCGGGATCATTAGCGGAGGGACCGCCTCCTGCCATTTCTCGATGATCCAGACCATGTTGTGGGTGGTGTTGTAGCCGGAGAAAAGGATCAGGGGCGCGATCCAGAAGCCCAGCAGGCAGAAGGCCAGGGCGTAGATTTTCAACAGATACACCCCGCGCCGCGCCAGGTCGCGGTGGCAGAGCCAGACCACCCCGGCCAGGACCCCGAAGAGCAGGGTGCAGCCATGGGCCAGGCCCACCAGGGCCAGGAGCAGGGCCTGGCGCACCGGGTGGCGGCGGGCGGAGATGTCGCCCTGCAGCGCCCCCAGGTAGAGCAGCAGCAGCGCCAGGCCGATGGAATAGCCCATCTCGCCGGCCAGCAGACTGGGGAGGTTGCCGCCCCACATGGAGTTGGTCTCGTTGCAGAGAAAAAGCAGGCTGAAGGCGGCGGCCAGGGCCGGGGCGGGGAAGGGCCGGCCGGCCAGGCGCAGGCCCAGGTAGGTGGCCGGGGGGATCAGGAAGGCCCCGGCGGCCGAGACCAGCTTGAAGGCGATGGTCAGCGGCAGGCCCAGATAATGCAACCCGGCCATGACCAGGAAGGGCAGGGGGAAGTAGAACTGGAACAGGGGGAAGCCGGCCAGGTTGCCCGGGAACCAGCCCACCACCCGGCCCTGGGGCAGGAGCTGGTGGGCCAGGTAGTCGGCGGTGAGGAAGTGGCTGCCGGTGTCCCCGCCGGTGGTGATGGTGTCCAGGAGGAGCAGGCTGGGCGGGAAATAGCAGAGCAACAGGCCCCAGCAGCCCAGCAACACCACCAGGTCCACCGCAATCTGGGGCCAGGCCCTGGCGCGCGCGCGGGTCATGACCAGCGGCCGGCGGCGCGACGCGCCCGCAGTTGCAGCCCGAGCATGGCCGCGACCAGGAGCGCCGCCAGGGCGTAGAGATAGGGAACCGCCGCCCGCACCAGGTCCGGGCGGGCCTGGACCGTGACCGGGGCCACGCCCACCGCGCTGTGGCGCCGGCCGTGGTGGTCATACTCCAGGATCAGCAGCACCGGATAGCTGGCCCCGGCCAGGGCCGCCAGGTTGCGCGCGGACAGGTCCAGGCTCCGGCGGGAGCCCGGGGCCAGCTCCAGGCGGGCAGGGGGCTCCGCCAGGGCCAGCTCCTCGGGTCCGGCCGCGCGCAGGCTGACAGTGTGGGCGATTGGGTCGGAGTTGGCCAGCTCGAAGCGGACGACCCCCTGGTCGGCCACCCGGCTGGCCAGGCCCTGGAGCGTGACCCCGGCCTGGGTGGGGGCTTGGCGATGGAACAGGCCGTGGGCCAGGCTGCTGAAGGCATAGCCGTTGAGGTCGTGGAAGCGCACCCTGACGAGGGCGGCATAGGTGCCGGGCTGGTCCGGACCCAGGGGCAGGGCCAGGCTGGCGCGCCAGGGCTCCCGGGGCGGCAGGCTGGTCGGTCCGGGGGCCTCGACCCGCGCCCCGGCCGCCTCCAGGACCAGGGAGAGGTCGCGGGCGGCCTCGTCGCCCTGGTTGACCAGGACCACCTCCACCCGCAGGGTTGGGCCGCTCAGGCTGGCGGAGACCGTGGTGCTGAGGCTGATGCTGCCGGCCTGGACCGGGCCGGCCGGGGCCAGCCAGGCCGCCAGGGCCAGGCTCAGGGCGACGAGCCAGGGCATGGACTTCCCCGTTGGGGTGGCGATGGGGGCGAGGCCCATTATAGGGCAAGCGCGCGGACTTGCCAAAGCCGGAGACCCGGGCGGACCGGGCCGCGCCAGCCCGGATTGCCCTGGCTCGACCTTGCCTTTATAATCGTCCCATCGCTCTCGCCGATTTTTCGGCCCTTCTTGCCCGGGAGAAGCCCATGCCCAAGGCCAAAGCGCCCATTGACCAGAACGCCCTGGCCGCCGGACCCAGCCAGGGACAGGACGGCCTGCAACTCAAGGGCCGTCTTTGGCTGGAAAAAAATGGCGAGACCTTCCTGTCCTGGGGCCGGGTGGTCCTGCTGGAGCGCATCGTCGAGCACGGCAGCCTTTCGGCCGCGGCCCGCTCCATGGGCATGAGCTACAGCCATGCCTGGGGCCTGGTGGAGGAGATGAACTGCCTGGCCGGCGAGGATCTGGTGACCAAGCAGACCGGCGGACCCGGCGGGGGAGGGGCGCGCCTGACCCCGGCCGGGGAGAAGCTGGTGGCTGATTTCTGGAGCCTGGTCATTGAGTTCCGCGCGTGGATCTCCAGCCGCGAGTTGGGTTAGATTCCTGATAATTTTTCTTGGGGCGTTATATTTTATATGCTATAAGGCCCATTGGGGTGCTTGCCGGACCGCCTGGATGCCAGGCGGCGGCGATCGCCACCGGCCCTTATGGGGCTATAGTCATGCCTGGCGTTATATTTTATTAAGTATATCGAAAGGCGAAGCTGGTGTTAGCAATCAGGGCGAGGAAAACTATGACTAGACGTGGATTGGCGGGGCTGGCGCTATGCCTGATGCTGGCCCTGGGCGCGCCGTGCGCGCTGGCGGCCGAGGATGCGACCCCGGGGCGTTTCGAGCCCTATAACCTGGGCGACCTGGTGGTGGCCGGCGAGAGGGGCCAGGCCAGCGAGGTCTCCATCAGCCAGGAGCTGAGCGAGGCCGAGATCGAGGCCACCAACAGCAGGACCGTGGCCGAGGCCCTGTCCCACGCCCCCGGCGTGATCGTCAGCACCAACCGCAAGAACGAGCCCACGGTGCAGATCTATGGTCTGGACCAGGAAAAGGCCCTGATCCTGATCGACGGCGTGCCCTACTATGAAACCAAATACCGCCGCCTGAACCTGGACCAGATCCCGGCCGACATCATCGCCAAGATCGAGATCATCAAGGGCGCGCCCTCGGTGCTCTACGGGGCCAACGCCCTGGCCGGCGTGATCAACGTCATCACCAAGAAGGCCACCGACAAGCCGGCCTTCAGCGCCACCGCCGAGGTGGGCGAGCACGACACCTACCGCTTCAGCCTCTCCCAGGGCATGAAGGTGGACAAGGTCAATTACTGGTTGAACTACACCCACCGCGAGAGCGCGGGCTGGCGGATGTCCGACGACTTCCAGCCCCAGACCGGCACCATCGTCAACAAGCCGGGCAAGACCGTGCCGGCCACCCTGGAAGACGGTGACTGGCGCAACAACTCCGACTACAACGTGGACACCGTCTGGGCCCGTTTCGGCTGGGAGCCCACCAAGAACGGCGAGTATTACGTCAACTTCCACTGGTTGAACGCCGAGCGCGGCATGCCGCCCAACATCTCCAGCGAGCAGATCTTCACCACCCGGCCCCAGTTCACCACCCTCTCGCGCTGGGGCAAGTACAACGACCTGGGCTTCGACCTCAGCGGCAGGCAGAAGCTCAACGAGAAGCTGACCCTGATGGGCAAGCTGTTCTATCACGACCACCAGGACGACTACATTTCCTACTCCGACCCGCAGTACAACAACCCGGTGGCCCTGAGCACCTATCAGGACTACTTCCTGGGCGGCAACCTGGGGGCGGACTATGAGTTCACCAAGGGCCACAACCTGGCCGCGGCCTTCCACTACAAGGGCGACTCCCACAAGGAGCGCGACGACACCTACCTGCCCTACACCGAGAACTTCTCCTACACCGGCTCCCTGGGCGGCGAGTACCGTTACACCGGCCTGCCGGGCCTGAGCGTGGTGACCGGCCTGTCCTATGACTGGTTCCTGGTGGACAAGGCCCAGACCAACAACACCGACAAGAACGGCAACCTGACCAGCCAGTCCGACCTCGACACCCCCGGGGTGATGAGCGAGGTGGACCCCATGATCGGCGCCTCCTACACCTTCCAAGACACCACCCGGCTCTTCGGCTCGGTGGCGCGCAAGACCCGCTTCCCCACCCTGACCGAGCTCTACTCCAGCAAGGGCGGCAACCGCGACCTGGAGGCCGAGCGCAGCATCAACTACACCCTGGGCGTGGCCCGCAAGTTCGGCAAGGACGTGACCCTGCAACTGGCGGGGTACTACATGGACGTGCAGGACTGGATCAGCCGCGACGGCCCCTACACCACCAACCTCTACCGCAACTACGCCAACGTGCAGATCTACGGCTTCGAGTTCGGCGCGGGCTACAAGCCGCTGAAAAACCTGGAGCTGCGGGCGGACTACACCTTCGCCCAGGCCAAGGACGAGAGCGACGGCGCGGTGACCGACAAGGTGATCGGGGTGCCCGAGCACAAGCTGGACGCCGGCGTCAGCTACCTGTTCCCGGTGGTGCTGACCAAGCTGGACCTGCGCGGGACCCTGGTGGGCAAGCGCTACGAGCAGCTGCCCACCGCCGCCAGCCCCACCCAGGCCGAGCTGCTGACCGAGGCCTACTTCCTGCTCAACACCCGGATCTCCAAGGTCTTCTGGGACCACTACGAGGTCTATTTCGCGGTTAACAACCTCTTCGACAAGGACTACGAGTCCGAGGTCAACTTCCCCGGGCCGGGCCGCAACATGTGGGTCGGCATCACCACCCGCTTCTAGAACCATCCCGGGCGGCCCCTTCCCCCCGGGGGCCGCCCGACCTAGGCGAGCGACATGCCAAACATCTGGTTCGATGCACTGTATTACGCCAGCCTGGCCACCAGCCTGGCCGCGGGCTTCCTGGCCTGGCGCGGGCTCGGCCCCTGGCGGAGCGCGGGTTGGCTGGCCGGCGCGATATGCGCCCTGCAGGCCCTGGTCCTGGGCCTGCACCTGGGCCGCCCGCCCTTGAGCGGGGCCTGGGAGGCTTTCGCCATGCAGGCCCTGTGGCTGAACCTGATGGCCCTGTGGCCCACCGGCAACCGCGAGGCGGACCGGAGCCTGGGGGC
>CALERA010000284.1 GCA_937908275.1 uncultured Desulfarculaceae bacterium
CTGGTTTGCAGGGCGAGGCATGTCCCAGGACGTATTCACCGGATTGGAAGCCCAGTTGGGCAGCCCCTCGCCCAGCCAGCGCCAGGAGGCGGCCGAGCAATTGGGCCGTCTGGGCGCGCGCCAGGCGATTCCAGCCCTGGTGGACCTCCTGGCCGACCCCGACCCCGAGGTGAGCCAATCCGCGGCCAAGGCCCTGGCCTCCCTGGGCGGGCGGGAGGTGGCCGCCCGCCTGGTGCCCCTGCTCAGCGTGGAGCAGGTGGGGCTGCGCAACGCGGCCATGGCCCTGCTGCGCAAGGTCGGCCACGACGCCCCGGACCTGTTGCTGGGCCTGCTGGAGGAGGACCAGACCGACCTGCGGCTGTTTGCCGCCGACATCCTGGGCCAGGCCACGGTGCCCGGCGCGGCGCGCTCCCTGATCCGGGCCTTGCGCGACCCGGACGCCAACGTGCGCGCGGCCGCCGCCACCAGCCTGGGCAAGCGCCGCGAGCACCTGGCCCTGCCGGCCCTGGTCAAGGCCCTGGGCGACGACGACTGGGTCTGCTTCGCGGCGGTGGAGGCCCTGGCGGCCATCGGCGACCCGGCCGCGGTGGAGCCCCTGATCCAGGCCCTGCCCCAGGCCAACGAGTTTCTCCAGGCCTGCATCGCCGAGGCCCTGGGGAGCCTGGCCGACCTGCGGGCCCTGCCGGCCCTGGTGGCGGCCTTGCGCCAGTCCCAGGGACCCCTGGTCAGCCTGCTGGCCAGCGCCGTGCTGCGCCTGACCCCGGGCCGGGAGGCCATGGCCGCCGTCCTGGATGACGACCTGCGGGAGAAGATGCTGCTGGGGCTGGTGGACGGCCTCAAGGACCCCTCGCCAGCGGTGCGGAGCGAAAGCCTGAAGGGTCTGGCCCGTCTGGGCGACCCCGGGGCGGTCTACGCGGTGTTGGAGGCGGCCCGTTATAACCGCGACCCCGATCTGGGTCAGGTGATGTGCGACACCCTGGCCGCCATCGGGGCCTGGGCGCCGCTGCTGGCCGCGGCCCAGGACCCCAATCCCCGGGTGGCCGAGCTGGCGGTGATGGCCCTGGACCGACTTGATCCGGCCGCCTCCCAGGGGGCCCTGCTCAAGGCCCTGACCCATCCCCAGGCCTCGGTGCGCGGCCGCGCGGCCATGGTCCTGGGCAACCGGGGCGACCACAGCGTGGCCCCGGCCCTGACCGGCCTGCTGACCGACCCCGACCTGGAAGTCTGCCACCAGGCCCTCAACGCCCTGGGTCGCTGCGGAGGACGGGAATCGGCCGAGCCGGTGGCGGCCCTGCTGGATCATCCCGAGATGGAGCTGGCCGAACAGGCCCTGCGGGTGCTCCTGGGCCTGGGGGCCGAGACCGCCACCAGCCTGCTGCTGGCCGGCCTGACCGAGATCGACCCCCGCAAGCGGCTGCTCTGCCTGCGCGGCCTGGGCCTCCTGGACGCCCGGCGGCACTGGCCGCGTTTGGGCGAAATGCTCGCTGATCAGGACACGGCGGTGCGATTGGCGGCGGTGGAGGCCCTGACCCGTATCCCGGACCCGGCGGTCGGGGAGAATCTGGCCCGGGTGCTGGAGGATCCCGCTCCCGAGGTGCGCCTGGCCCTGGTCAAGGGATTGGCCGGCCATGACTCGCCCCAGTCCCGCGGTCTGCTGCGCCTGACCCTGGAAGACCCGGAATTGCAGGTGCGCCTGGAGGCGGTTTCCTGCCTGGGTCGTCTGCGCGACCGCCAGGCCGCCTCCTGCCTGGTGGCGCTGTTGTCCACCGGACCCAACCGCCAGCGCATCGCCGCCGCGCGGGCCCTGGGCTCCCTGCGAGCCGACGAGGCCAACGACGCCCTGTTGGAATTGCTGGCCGACGCCGACCACCAGGTGCGGGCGGCGGCGGTCAAGGCCCTGCAACAGATCGCCGGCGGGTGGGAGTAGATGGAATCGCTAGCTTAAGGGTTGCGTAATCGGCCGGGAAGCAGCATCATTATATGCCGTGATTGAAGTGACTCTTTCCGGGCTCCGCCCGCAGGCTCTGGTCGATGCCCAAGAAAACCCGCATCTTGTTGGTTGATGACTCCCAGACGATCCTGAACCTCCTGGGTCTGGTGCTCAGGCAGCTCGGCTACGAAGTCACCACCGCCCGCGACGGTGTGGAGGCCCTGGAAAAGGCCTCGCGTCAGCCCTTGGACCTGATCATCACCGACCTCAACATGCCACGCATGGATGGCCTGGCCTTCATCGCCAAGTGGCGGGCCGGCGAAACCGGCCGGCGCACCCCCATCATCATGCTCTCCACCGAGGCCCAGCCCCACGACCGCCAGGCCGCCATCGACCATGGCGCGGACTTGTACATGGTCAAGCCGGTTTCGGCGCCCGACCTGGCCAAGGCGCTGGAATCGCTGCTATCCTGACGCAATAGCTTTGCTTGACTGGCTAATCACCAGCGGCTAACCTGGGATTATGCCTGCCGGGAGCGAAGCGTCATGTCCCCGGCCCCCGCCCCAAACGACAAGGACCAGGTCTTCCTGGTGGTGGACGACCAGTTCAACGTCCGCCGCATGATCACCACCTTTCTGCGCAGTTATGGCTTCAACCGGGCCATCGAGGCCCCGGACGGGCTCAAGGCCTGGGAGTTGCTGGAGCTGCGCCCGGTCGACTTCATCATCTGCGATTGGAATATGCCGGTCCTGGGCGGCCTGGGGCTGCTGCGCCGGGTGCGGTCCAGCCCCGATCACCGCCACCTGCCCTTCCTGATGGTCACCGCCGAGATGGCCGAGGAGGTGGTGGCCGAGGCGGTGGAGCAGGGGGTGGACGGCTACGTGGTCAAACCCTTCCAGCCCAAAACCCTGCTGGAGCGCCTGGAGGGCATCTGGCGGGCGCGCACCAGCCCCGATCCCATCACCAGCCAGCTCCACCAGGGACAGGACCTGTTGGCGGTGGGTCAGGCCGAGCAGGCCCTGGCCGCGTTCCAGCGCGCCCTGCACCAGGACCCCCGCAGCCCCCGCGGCCTGGTGGCGGCGGGCGAGGCCCAGGAGGCCCTGGGCCGCCTGGCCGAGGCCCAGGGCAGCTATCAGGCCGCCCTGGAGGCCTCGCCCAATTTCCTCAAGGCCCACGACCGCTTGGGTTCGCTTTACCAGCGCCTGGGCCAAGCCGAGTTGGCCCGGGCCCATCTGCAGACCGCGGCCCGGGTCAGCCCCCGCAACCCCACCCGCCAATTGCAGATCGGCGCCTTGCTGCTCTCGGCCGGCGACCGGGAAGGGGCCTTGCGGGCCTGGGGCCTGGCCCAGGAGGCGGCCCGGGACGACGCCGAGTTCAGCGAGCAGATCGGCGAGACCCTGCTGGCGGCGGGTTTCAACCAGGAGGCGGCCCGCTGCTTTCAGCGGGCGATTCGCTTGGACCCCGCCAGAATCCATGTCTATAATCGAATGGGCATCGCCTTTCGCCGCCAGGGAAGGCACGACCTGGCGGCGCGTGAGTACCTGCGGGCCCTGGAGATCAGCCCCAAGGATCCCAACCTGCACTTCAACCTGGCCGTGGCCCAGGCCGAGGCCGGTCGCGTGATCGAGGCGCGCCGCTCCCTGGAGCGGGCCTTGAGCCTCCAACCCGAGTTCCCCGAAGCCCGCCGCCTGCTGGAAAGCCTGGGGCAAACCTAGGCGTGGGCGCGCGTCGGCGAGAAAAGGCTGCCGTGATGATTGCTTATCTCCCGTGGGCCGCCCTGGGCCTGGGCCTGGCGGCGCTGCCCCAGCCGGCCTGGGCCGCCCTGTCGGCCTCCCCCGGCCCGGCCCACCCGGGCTGGACCCCGCTCTGGCTCCTGAGCGCCCTGGCCAGCCTGGCCGGGCTGGCCTGGCTCCGGCTGGAGGGGCCGGGCGAGGACCTGGAACAGCTCTGGCGCATCGTCCAGGTCAGCCGCAACAAGCTCAAGGCGGTCTTCGACGCCATCCGCGACCCGATCTGCTCGCTCACCCCGGATCATCGGGTGGAGTCGGTCAACCTGGCCCTGGCCCGGCGCGCCGGCCGGCATCCCCGGGAGCTGGTGGGCCTGAGCGTGGGCGAGCTGCTGGACCTGACCCAGGTGCCGGAGCCCCTTCAGGCCGAGGTGCTGGACCTGGCCCGCGGCGGGTTCGAGAACGGACGCTCCCAGGAACGCCTGTTCGAGGCCCCGGCCGCGGACGGCCCGCATTACTACGAGGTGACCCTCACGCCGGTGCCTGGCGAGGACTTCACGGTTCCCCTGGTGATTTTCCAGGTGCGCGACGTGACCACCCTCAAGCGCATGGAGCAGACCATCCGGGAGTACAGCCACTCCCTGGAGGAGATGGTGGCCCAGCGCACCGTCGACCTGGTGGCGGCCCGGGACGAACTGCGGCACGACAAGGAGCTGCTGGCCGAGGCCAACGCCGAGCTGCGCCGCCTGGACGCCCTGCGCCACGACCTGACCAACATGGTGGTGCACGACATGAAGGGGCCCCTGGCCGAGGTGATGGGCAACCTGGACCTGCTGGGCTATGACCCCCTGAGCGAGATGCAGCGCGAGGCCCTGAGCCTGGCCAGCCTGGGCTCCGACGACCTCCTGCGCATGATCATGAACCTATTGGACATCGACCGCCTGGAGGAGGGCCGCCTGACCGTGCGCCGCCAGCCCACGGGCTTCGCCGCCCTGGCCCGGGAGGTGTTGGATCGCTTCCAGACCATGCTGCGCCTGAAGGGCCTGCGGGTCGAGGTCCAGGCCGAGGAGTCCCTGCGGATCAGCCTGGACCCGGACCTGATGCGCCGGGTGCTGCAAAACCTGCTGACCAACGCCCTGAACCACACCCCGGAGGAGGGACGCATCGTGCTGGGGGCGCGCCCGGGCCAGGACGACCAGGCCGGGGGCAGCCTGATCTGGGTGGCGGACAATGGCTGCGGCATCCCGGAAAAATACCAGGACCGCATTTTCCAGAAATTCACCCAGGGCCACGAGACCAAGAACCCCCGCACCAGCACCGGCCTGGGCCTGACCTTCTGCAAGATGGCGGTGGAGGCCCACGGCGGCCGGATCTGGTTCGAGAGCCGCGAGGGCCAGGGCGCCACCTTCCGGATCTGGCTGCCGGAGCCGGAGGACGCGCCAGACCCGGCGGGGGAGAGCTAGCGCCGGGGCCAGCCTCCGGGGGCGGGCAGGGACTGGGGCGGGCCTTCGGCCTCCGGCGAGGCCGGGCGGGGGCCGCCGTTGCGCCCGCCCAGGACCAGGGCCTGCAACTCCTCGGCCAGGCTGGACATCTGCCGGGCGCGGTCCTGCAGGCCCCGGCTCAGGTCGGCGCTTTCCTGGGCCTGGCCGGCGTTGGCCTGCACCGCGGCGTCCAGGCTGGCCACCGCCCGGGTCACCTGATCGGTGCCCACGGCCTGCTCCTGGGCGGCGTCGGCCAGGCCCTGCACCAACTCGGCCATCTCCTGGTTGTGACGGGCGGCCTCCTGGAAGGCCTCCCCGGTGCGCTGCACCAGGGCCACCCCCTGCTTGATCTCCTCCTGGGACTGGGCCAGGAGCCCCTGGGTGTCCCCGGCGGCCTGGGCCGCGCGCTGGGCCAGGTTGCGCACCTCGCCAGCCACCACCGCGAACCCGGCCCCGGCCTCGCCGGCCCGGGCGGCCTCCACGGCGGCATTCAAGGCCAACAGGTTGGTCTGGAAGGCGATTTCGTCGATGGCCCGCACGATGCGCGCGGTCTGGTCGCCGGTGGACTTGATGCGCTCCATGGCCCCCACCGCCTGTTGCATCATCTCCTCGGCCTGGGACAGGGCCTCCTCGGCCTGTTGACGGGAGTCGATGGCCTTGCGGGTGCGCTCGGCGTTGCCCCGGCCCTGGCCGGCGATCTGCTCCAGGGCGGCCGAGGCCTGCTCCAGGTCCGCCGCCTGCTGGCCGGCATGGCTGGCCAGCTCCCGGCTGGCCCCTCCCAGCCGCCGGGCGGTCTGGGTCACGGCCTGGGCGCTGTCGCCCAGGCGCATCGCCACCCGGCGCAGGGCGTTGCCGATGGTGCGGGCGGTGAGCAGGCTGATGGCGGCCAGGAGCAGCACCAACAGCCCGGCCGCCGCCCAGCCGGTCCAGGCCTCGCGCCGGGCCTGGGCCATGACCTGGCTCTGGTCCAGGGGCAGGACCATCACCGCCACCGGATGCCCCTGATAGTCCTTGAGCGCGGCCAGGTAGAGCAAAAGGTCCTGTCCGTCCCGGTGCAAAAGCCGCCAGAGCGGTTGGCCGTTTTCCAGCACCTTTTTCAGGTCGGCCTGGACCTGCCCGCCCAAATCCAGTTCCAGGGTCCGGGCCCAGGGCCTGAAGCCGCCCTGGGGGGCCGGGGCCAGGATCTCCAGGTCATAGCCCTGCTCCGCCTTGATTTCCTTGAGCAAGGCGTCGTTCAGGGCCGCGCCGAACTCCACGCTGCCCAGGTGGCGCTGGCCCTCGGCCACCGGGGCCACCCCCCGGATGCCGGCCCCGGCCACCCCCACCTCCAGGCCCACCACCGGCCTGTGATCGCGGTTGACCCGCACCACGGTCTGACGGAAGGACGACAGGTCGTCGCCGTGCTTCTCCGGCTGATGGGCCCGGAACAGGCTGGTGGCCGGCGGCAGGTGGAACTGCAACTGGGCCATGCCCAGCTCCTTGCGAGTGGCCTGGAAGGCGGCCAGGGTCAGGCGGCTCAGGGCGGCGGTGTCCTGGTCGGCCATGGCCTGGCGCACCTGGGGCTGGGCGGCCAGGAACTGGGCCAGGGCCAGGGCCTGGCGGCCCCGGGCGGCGATGGCCTCCCGCAGCGATCCCGCCCGGCCGGCCAGATCGCCCACCGCCGCTTTTTCCAGGCTGTCCATGCGCTGCCAATAGAGATAGGCGCTGGCGGCGCCGGCCATCAGGAGACTGGAG
Organism: uncultured Desulfarculaceae bacterium; assembly: GCA_937908275.1. Classification (GTDB taxonomy): domain Bacteria; phylum Desulfobacterota; class Desulfarculia; order Desulfarculales; family Desulfarculaceae; genus JACRDC01. The sequence continues at coordinate 6,873 of CALERA010000284.1, forward strand.
ACGATCAGGGGCGCGGCGATGCGCCACTTGATGGACAGGGCTGAGAAACCGAATGCGACCATGCTCCCCCCGGCGCGAACCTGGCGATCATTCGTAATTACGATGGATGTAATAGCTAGTATTTTATACCAACAATCACTGCTTGCACAATCACGCGCGAAAGCGCCAGGGGCGGGGAAAAAGTCCGGGGCGGTTGCGGTTGGGGCGGTTGCGGCCGCGGGAGGAGCGATCCCCTCCGGCCCGGGCTCCGGGGCCGGAGGGGCGGGAGAATCAGCGCGCGCCCTGGTTCAGGTCGCAGAAATAGGTCACCGAGTCGGCCTTGGCGAACAGGCCCACGAAGCCCCGCACCGGGGCCGAGGCCACGTAGTTCAGGAGCATCTCGTTGTCCAGGAAGCAGCGCACCCGGGACTCCTGGACCTCCACCTTCAGGGTGTACCAGCGCCCGGACTCCAAGGGCTGACGCACCCTGGCCAGCTCCTGGCGCTTGGCGTTGACGAATTCGAACAGGGTCAGGTTCTGCTCCAGGGCGTTGAGCCGCCAGACGTAGAAATTGCCGATGTCCCTGAGGCCGAAGGCCAGGCCCCCGGCCCGGTCGATGGTCCCGCCCACGGTCTTGACCCGGCAACTCACCTGGCCGTCGGCCATGCGGCTGGCCTTTTTCACCGCCAGGGGGAAGTAGTGGTAGGCCGCGATGTGGTCCAGGAAGTCATAGTAGCGCTCGCCCAGCAGCTTGGTGGCCAGGCCGGCGATGCCGGCCGAAAGCCCGGTGCGCCAGGGCGTGCCGTCCTGCAACAGGCACTGGCGGCCGTCCTCCTCGGTGGGGCTCCAGTTGCCCACAGGCAGGTAGTAGTCGCTCAGCTCCCGGCTCTCGGCCAGGGCCAGGTAGTCGTAGTCCTTGTTGAAGAACGACTCCACCAAGCGCTGGACCTGGCCGGGGTTGGCCAGGCCCACGTCCAGCAGGCGGCTGGAGGCCAGCAGGCGGCCCACCTGGTCCAGGCGCTCGCTCATGCCCTCGCGGTCGAAATCGCCCAGATGGGCCTCCAGGAGGTCGCCCTTGATGGTCACCTTCAGGCCCAGGCGCGAGAGCACCTCGGAGAGGAACTGCACCCGCAAGGCCCGGCCATGGTAGTCGCCGGCCCCGCCCGCGAACTGGAGGCTCAGGTAGTTCTGGGTGGGGTTGTCGCCGCACAGGCAGTCCAGGTTGCTGAAATGATAGCCGAAGCGCGCGCTGAAATTCAGGTAGTCCCGCGAGATCAGGGCGTAGGAGGCCGAGCCCAACTCCGGACCGCCCGCCGCGGCCCCGCCGCCGGCCATCAGGTTGACCATGCCCCGCAGGTTCACCGGCACGGTGCTGGTCCAGTTCACCCCCGGGTGGCTCAGGCCCCGCCACAGGGCCCGAAAGGGCAGGGAGCGGATGTGGCCGGGGTTGATGGTGTCGCAGGTGGTGAGGCCCTCGGCCAGGCCGCCGCCCAGGTCGATCAGGCGCACGTCCATGGGCACGGTGCTGGTCAACTTGACCGCGTCCGCCGCGGCCAGGTTGCCCTGGCCCAGCTCGAACATGGCCTTGACCGCGTTTTCGTGGGTGTA
>CALERA010000285.1 GCA_937908275.1 uncultured Desulfarculaceae bacterium
CTGGCCGGAGCTGACCTTGGCCACCGCCTCGAAGACCGTGATCAGGTCCACGGTCCGGCCCTGGAACTCGCCAGCGGCCATGGGACCGCCGGTGAGCACGATGACCGGCCGATTCAGGCGGGCCGCGGCCATCAACATGCCGGGCACGATCTTGTCGCAACTGGCGATCAGCACCAGGGCGTCGAAGCCATGGGCCATGGTCATCAGCTCCACGGTGTCGGCCACCACCTCGCGGCTGGGCAGGCTGGCGTGCATGCCCGGGTGGCCCATGGCCAGGCCGTCGCAGATGGCCATGGTGTGGAACTCGAAGGCCTGGCCGCCGGCTTCGGCAATGCCCTGCTTGACCGCGGCCGAAATCCGGTTCAGGTGGACATGCCCGGGTACGACCTCGGTCCAGGAGTTGGCCACGCCGATGAAGGGCCGCTTGATCTGCTCGGAACTGAGGCCGCAGGCCCGCAGCAGGGAGCGCTGGGGGGCGCGCATCAGGCCGCTTTTGATCTCGTCACTGCGCTGGCTCATCCTGGTCCGCCTTTCCGGCCGGCGCGCCGCGAGGTTGGGCGGCGGTCCGGTTCTGGGAGGTCTATTGGTTTTCGCCGGCCTGGTGGCCGTCGATTAATTCGCTGTTTTTGCTGGTTTTTGCGTAGCCCCTAGCGGGGCAGAATAATGAGTCCGTCTAGGACGGCGGATACGCGGGGTACTAGGAGGAGGCTGGCGAAGGCGGGGCGAAGGGCGCGGGCGGGGGACGGGGACGTCGCGGCGCTCGGGGTCCGCCGACTAGCTCGGGCGGATTTTGCCTGGGACTGACAGGGTTGCATCGCTGCTTCCTCCTGGTCGATCGGTCGGGCAGCCTGACAAGGCTGGCGACCTGGGGTGGGCCTATGGCCCTGGGATCAAACTAAATTTTGGATTCGTGTGGTTTGCGGCCCCGTTTACCGGGGCAGGAGAATCAGGCTGGCCGCCGGTAGGCATACCGGTAGGCCTAGGCTGGGTACGCCGACGGTGCGGCAACCCGAGGAGGCGAGAAGGATGTGAGACTGGCAAGCGGGCACGGCCCAACTCCGTGAAACTATCTACCAGGACGATTATCACGCCGGACCGGGGTTGTCAACGCCCGGCGCAAAAAACCCGCCCCTTTTCGCGGTGCTGGCGCGAAAACGCCACCCTCCCGGGCTCAGGCCGGGTCCTCGCGCCGGGCCCAGAGGGAATACCAGGCCCCCTCGGTCTGGCGGCCCACCAGGACCCGATAGCCGCACTGGGCCAGGAGCTCGGTCAGGGGGTCGCGCTGGCTGCGGGTGATGCCGCTCAGGACCAGGTCGCGCTTGTCCAGCAGGTCCGGCCCCGGCCGCCAGAGCTGTTGCTGCACCTCCCAGTGCAGGTTGGCCAGCACCAGGTTGGCCGGACGGGAGAGATAGTCCCCGGCCGGGCCCTCGGCCACCTCCACCGCCAGTCCGTTGAGCGCGGCGTTGCGCCGGGTGGTGGTGGCGCACAGGGGGTTCAGGTCCACGCAGGTCACGGCCTCGGCCCCCATCCGGGCGGCGGCCAGGCCCAGGATGCCGGTGCCGCAGCCCAGGTCCAGCACCCGGCCCAGGGGGCCCTTGGCGCAGAGGATCAGGAGCAGCTCCAGGCAGTGCTGGGTGGTGGGGTGCAGGCCGTTGCCAAAGACCAGGCCCGGGTCCAGGCGCAGGACCTGGCCCTCGAAGTCCGGGATCTGCTGCCAGGCCGGCACCACCATCAGCCCCGGCAGCACCAGGGGGGCCAGGTGCTGGCCGCCCTGCCACTGCTCGTAGGTCAGGTGGTGGACCTCGCGCAGGCGCAGGCCCGGGTCCTGGGCCAGGACGGCCTCGACCTGGGCCGGGGCCGGGGCGGCGAAGAACAGGAAGCTGGTGTCGTCCTCCAGCCAGAGGCCGAGGTAGTCGTTCACCAGACCCGAGGCGGCCTGGCGGGCGTCGCCCAGGACCTCATAGATGTAAAGCTGGTCGTATGGCGCGGGCGGCATGGCTCACAAACCAAGGGGGGCCTCCCCGTGGAAGGCCCCCGGAATGGGCACGAGGCGTGAACGAAAAATCAGGACTCCAGGACGAAAATGACCTCCAGGCGCACCCGGTATTCGGCGATCTGGCTCTCGTCCACCGCCACGCGCATCTCCAGCACCTTCATGCCGGTGATGCCCCGCAGGGTGCGGGTGGCGCGCTCAAAGCCAACCTTGATGGCGTCGTCAAAGCTGATGGGGGAGGAGGCGATGATGTCAGTCACGCGGGCCACACGTTTTTCGCTCATGGTTCCAACTCCTTGCCTGGTGCCATTCCGCCCCCGGACAGGCGGCGGGTTGGTGCGTCAAACATCCCCAGGGGGCGGTCGCGCCCTCCTCCGCGGCGGGACAATAGCCTATTGGATGGTCAAAGCTAGCACAGCCCCGGGCCAGCGCGCAAGACATCCGGAGCCCCCCTGGGGTCGCCGCGTGCTAATGGTCTGGATTCAATCCAAAATACACGGCCGGGTTCAGCCAATCTTGTGCAAACAGAGACTAATTACTCTACATTGTGCAAAGCCTCACTTTTGGTCTTGACAGCCTTGCCCGGCTGTTCTACAAGTGCCCTGTCAGCCCGCAACATCAAGACCAACCATCCGAGGAGCGAACTGCAAAAGCCGCCTCGCGCAGTATGGGATCATTTGGCCCTGGTGATGCAGGTGGGCCTGACCTTCGCCGGTTCGGTCCTGTTCTGCCTGGCGATAGGTTACTGGCTCGACCGGTGGCTGGGGACGAGGGGGATCTTCACCGCGGTGTTCATCCTGCTGGGGATCGCAGGAGGCGGCTACACCGTGTACCGCCAGATCATGGAGCTGGACGACGACCAGCCCCCGGACCGGCGGAGCAAAGGCGGTCCTGACAATTAGCAGCGAAGCCTCCAGCCCGCGTCGGCTCGTGGAAAGCGTCGCCAAACGGGCGCTGGCCCTGACCCTGGCGGCCTGCCTGATCCTGGCGGTCATGGGTCGCCTGGCCTGGGCCAAGGGCCTGGCCTTGGGGGGGTTGGTGTCGGTGGTCAATTTCGCCCTGATGGCCTGGCTGTTGCCCAAGGCCGTGGGCATGAGCCGCCGGCGCTCCGAAGGCTGGGCCTTCGGCTCCCTGGCTCTGAGATTCTCGTTGATGGCCCTGGCTTTGGGATTGTGCCTGTACAAGCCCCAGAGCCTGTCCGTGGCAGCCTGTGCCGCGGGGCTGTTCGTGGTCCAACTCACCCTCCTGACCGACCGTTTCCTTCCGGAGCGGTGGCGGGAGGCGACCTGGGGAGTAAACGAGAGGTGGAAGACCTAACCCACGTTCCCAAATGGTTCGTGACCGTGGCGGGCATGCCCTTGGAGTTCAACTCCGAGACGCTGATCATGTCCTGGATCGTGATGGGGCTGATCATCGTCTTCGGCTTCCTGGCCTCCCGCCGCGCCGCCTTCGTGCCCGGACCCTGGCAGTGCATCGGCGAGGTCATCCTGGACGCCTTCGAGGGTCTGGTCAATGACGCGCTGGACGAGAACAACCGCAAGTATTTCCCGCTGATCGTCACCCTGTTCCTCTTCATCTGGGTGAGCAACATCATCGGGATCGTCCCCGGCTTCTCCGAGCCCACCCGCGATCTGAACACGCCGCTGGCCTACGGCATCATGGGCTTTTTCATCGCCCACTACGCCGGCATCAAGGCCAAGGGCTTCAAGGCCTACGCCAGCGAGTACGTGCAGCCCATGTTCTTCATGGCGCCGCTGAACATCATCGGCGAGCTGTCCAAGGTGGTCTCCATCTCCTTCCGTCTGTTCGGCAACATCATGGGTGGCACCATCATCATCTCGGTGGTGAGCCACCTGGTCTACTATCTGGTGCTGCCTCCCTTGTTGAACGTCTTCTTCGGTCTATTCGTGGGAACCATCCAGGCCTTTGTCTACACCATGCTCACCCTGGTCTACATCTCGGTGCAGACCAAGTAGGGACCAGCGGGGTCTCGAGCGCGGATCGCCAGACAGGGCGGGAGTGGACCGGCGGCCTCGGGCCTCCCGGGACCAGGGACCGAAACCGGACGTAAAATCCAGGCACTAGGGGAACTCATGGTAATCAGCGACGATCTCTGGGTACAGGCCGCCGCGTTCGTGGGGGCTGGGTTCGCGGTGGGGTTCGGCGCCATCGGCGCGGCCTTGGGCGAGGGTTACGCGGCCGGCCGGGCCGGCCAGGCCATCTCCCACAACCCCTCCCTGAGCGACGACATCGTCAAGACCATGCTCATCGGCCAGGCCGTGGCCGAGAGCGCGGGCATCTTCGCCCTGGTGGTGGCCATGCTCCTGGTCTTCAAGGACGTGGAGGGCGAATCCCTGCTCAGCGCCTTCGCCTATCTGGGCGCGGGCCTGTCCATGGGCCTGGCCGCCATCGGCAGCGGCGTGGGCAGCGGCATGCCGGCCGGCGCGGCCTGCGAGGGCGTGGCCCGCCAGCCCGCGGCCCTCAGCACCATCCGCACCAACATGCTGGTGGGCTCGGCCGTCTGCCAGACCCCCTCGGTCTTCGGCATGGTGGTGGCGTTCATGCTCCTGTTCATCGACTGGGCCGACCGCCCCTTCTGGCCCACCTGGGCCGCGCTGTTGGGCGCGGGCATCAGCACCGGCTTCAGCGCCATCGGCCCCGGCCTGGGCAACGGCATCACCGCCAACGAGGCCACCCTGGGCGTGGCCCGCCAGCCGGAGACCAGCGGCACCCTGACCAACACCATGCTCATCGGCCTGACCGTGGCCCAGTCCACGGTCATCTACGGCTTCCTGGTCAGCCTGATCCTGCTGTTCATCCCCAAGCCGGAGTCCATGGCCATGGTGGCCTGGGCCGCGCCCCTGAGCGCCGGCATCTGCATGGGCCTGGGCGGCATCGGACCGGGCATCGGCGAGGGCATCACCGCCGCCTACGCGGTGCGCCGGGTGGCCCGCGACGTCGAACAGAACGTTCTGCTAACCCGAGTCATGCTGGTGGGCCAGGCGGTCAGCGAGTCCACCGGCATCTACTCGTTGATCGTGTCCCTGTTGCTCATTTTCGTGGTTTAGGCTTCCCGGCCCCTTTTGCGGGGCGGGGAGGACATCGGCAACTACTGGAGGCAAGTCATGGAGATTCAAGGCGCGGATATGGTGCGGGCGGCGGCTCTGTTGGGTGCGGGCATTGCCATGGGTCTGGGCGCCATCGGACCAGGCGTGGGCGAGGGTTACGCGGCCGGCAAGGCCTGCGAGGCCATCGGTCGCAACCCCAAGGAGGCGGGCCTGCTCACCCGCACCATGCTGGTGGGCCAGGCGGTCAGCGAGTCCACCGGCATCTACTCCCTGGTGGTGGCGTTGCTGCTGATCTTCGTGGTCTAGGACCGTCCCTGGGCCCGATCATGTCGCCAGGGGGAGTTCCCCGGGAAGGGATGGCCCCATGATTAGTGTCAACGCGACCCTGTTCGTGCAGATCATCAACCTGCTGGTGTTGCTGGTGATCATGAACTATGTCATGTATCGCCCCCTGCGCCGGCTGGTGGAGCAGCGCCGACAGGCCATCAGCCAAGGTCATGCCGAGGCGCGTCGCCAGGCCCAGGAGGCCGTGAACCTGGAGGCCAACTACCAGGACGGCCTGCGGCGCGGCCGGGCCACGATCCAGGAGCGCCTGGCCGTCTTCCAGGTCCAGGCCGAGGAGCGCTGCAACGGCATCCTGGAACAGGCCCAGGACAAGGCCCGGATCTCGTCCGGTCAGATGCGCGAGCGGGTGGAGAAGGAGATGGCCTCGGCCCGTCTGGACATCCGCAAGGAGGCCGAGCTGATCTCCCAGGCCATGGCCCGGCACATCCTGCAAAGGAGGCTGTCATGAGGTCCGCCCGCGTAGGCTTGCTGCTGGCGGCCGCCGGCGCGCTGCTGGTCCTGGCCGCCGAACCGGCCCTGGCCGCCAAGGCCCAGAAGGCCCTGCCCGAGTGGCGGGTGATCTGGAACCAGGTCTGGAAGTACCTGAACTTCCTGATCCTGGCCTTCCTGATCGTCAAGGTGGGACGCAAGCCCATCAAGGACTTCATCACCGGCCAGAAGACCAGCGTCGCCAGCACCATCCAGGCCATGGAGGAGGCCAAGGCCAAGGCCGAGGCCGAGCGCCAGGCCATCGAGGCCCGCACCGCGGGCCTGGAGAAGGAGCTGGAGGAGATCGAGAACTACCTGGCCGACCGGGCCGCCCGGCAGCGCGAGGCCATGGTGGAGGAGGCCCAGCGCGAGGCCAAGCTGGTCATCGAGCGCGCCGAGATGCTGGGCGAGCGCGCCCTGCGCGAGGCCCGCGGCCAGTTGGTCAACGAGATGGTCGAACTGGCCAGCCAGATGGCCGAGGAAACCTTGCGCCAGGTGGTCAACGAGACCGACCGGGCCAAGTTCCTGGATGACTTCACCAAGAGCCTGGCCGAAGTCGACCTGGCCCCGCAAGGCTGAGGAGGCGAGAGATGGGGGTCATCACCGTCAGCAAGCAGTTCGCCTCCGGCGGCGTGGAGTTGGCCGAGCAGTTGGCCAAGGAGCTGGGCTACCAACTGGTGGGCCGCCGGGTGTTGACCGAGCTGGCCAAGACCCTGGACATGAGCGAGGCCCAGGTGGAGCTGCTCAAGCGCGGCCCCGAGGCCCGCTGGATCAGCCTGGTGGACAACTACCTGATCCACACCGTGCGCCGCATCGCCCAGCAGCCCGAGGCCGCCCTGAACGACAAGCAGTACTTCGCCGCGGTGCAGGAGCTGGTCAAGCGCCTGGCCTCCGAGGGCAACGTCGTGATCCTGGGCTGGGGAGCCCAGTTGATCCTGGGCCAGGGGCCGGAGATCCGCCACTTCCGGGTGGTCTGCCCCCTGGAGCAGCGCGGGGAGCGCTACGCCCAGCGCGCGCGCATCCCGCTGGACCAGGCCCAGGACGAGTGCCGACGCCAGGACGAGCTCTCCGCCGGCTACGTGAGCCACTATCTCAAGCGAGACTGGGCCGAGGCCGAACTCTACCACCTGACCCTGAACCTGGGCCTGCTGAACTTCGACTTCGCCCGGGCCATCCGGGCCATCCAGGCCACTCTCTAGTCCATTCTCGACGCGCGGACCGCCCCTGATGGCGGTCCGCGTTGCCGATCACCCCGCCGATCTAGTATCATTGGGCCGCCCCCCAGGGGGTTCTGATGTACTTGTCAGGGGTTCTGAACATGACCACCCAGAAAAACTCAAACCTCGCGCCGGCCGCCAGGGAGCCGATCCCCATCGCCAAGCCCTGCCTGGGGCCCTTGGAGGCCGCCAACGTGGCCGAGGCCGTGGCCTCCACCTGGATCTCCTCCACCGGGCCCTTCGTGGGCCAGTTGGAAGCCGGCCTGGCCGCCCGGTTGGGCACGCCCCACGTGCTCTGCACCAGCAACGGCACCACCGCCCTGCACCTGGCCCTGGCCGGCCTGGGGGTGGGACCGGGCGACGAGGTCCTGGTGCCGGACCTGACCTTCGCCGCCACCGCCAACGCGGTCTTCATGGCCGGGGCCACCCCGGTCCTGGTGGACTGCGCCGCCGACCACTGGAACGCCGACGCCGAGTCCTTCGCCCGGGGAATCAGCCCCCGCAGCAAGGCCCTGATCGTGGTCCATCTCCTGGGCCAGGCCTGCCGCATGGCGCCCATCCTGGAGCTGGCCCGGAAACACGACCTGCTGGTGGTGGAGGACTGCGCCGAGAGCCTGGGGGCCGACTGCGACGGACAACCCACCGGCTCCTTTGGCGCGGTGGGCTGCTTCAGCTTTTTCGCCAACAAGGTCCTGACCACCGGCGAGGGCGGGGCGGTGGCCACCGCCGACCCGGACCTGGCCCACCGCATGAGCCGCCTGCGGGCCCACGGCATGGATCCCCAGCGCCAGTATTGGCACGACAGCGTGGGCTTCAACTACCGCATGACCAACCTCAACGCCGCCCTGGGCGTGGCCCAGCTCCAGCGTCTGGAGGAGCTCTTGGCCCGCCGCCGGGAGCTGGCCCAGCGCTACCAGCGCAACCTGGCCGGCCTGCCCTGGCTGCGCCGCGGATTCAGGGCCCCCGGCCGGTCCATCGACTGGCTCCAGCCCCTGTTCCTGGCCGAGAACGTCCTGGGCCTGACCCGCGACCAGGTTTTAAGTCACCTGCACGCGGCCGGCATCGACGCCCGGCCCATGTTCTATCCCCTGCACCTGCTGCC
>CALERA010000286.1 GCA_937908275.1 uncultured Desulfarculaceae bacterium
CGATCTGGTAGTAGCGCTCCATGCCGCCGACCATCAGCAGCTGCTTGAACAGCTGGGGCGACTGGGGCAGGGCGTAGAACGAGCCCCGGGCCAGGCGGCTGGGCACCAGGAAGTCGCGCGCGCCCTCGGGGGTGGAGCGGGTCAGGAAGGGGGTCTCCACCTCCAGGAAGCCGTTGGCGTTCAGGTGGGCCCGGGCGGCCTGGGCGGCCTGGTGGCGCAGCAGCAGGTTCCGGAACATCTCCGGCCGGCGCAGGTCCAGGTAACGGTGGCGCAGGCGCACCGTCTCGTTGACCTCGATCCACTCCTCCAGCATGAAGGGCGGGGTCTGGCTGGGGTTCAGGATCTCGAACTGCTCCACGAAGACCTCGACCCAGCCGGTGGAGAGCTTCTCGTTCTCCTGGCCCTCGGGCCGGGGCCGGACCGCGCCCTTCAGCGCCAGGCAGTACTCGCTGCGGATGGCGTGGGCCGCCTCGTGGCCGCCGCCGGCGTGCTCGGGGTTGAAGACCACCTGGCAGATGCCGGTGCGGTCGCGCAGGTCCACGAAGATCAGGCCGCCGTGGTCACGGCGGCGCATGCCCCAACCCATCAGCACCACTTCGGCCCCGACCATTTCCCGGGTCAGTTCGCCGCAGCCGTGGGTGCGCTTGATGTCGGTGATGAATTGTGCGGACACGGGCAAAACTCCTAATTCCAGCCCCTGGCGGCCGCCTTGGCCCCGGGGCGTTGATCGTCTGGCGCTATCCTGTCATCCCCGGCCGGGCTTGGCAAGCCCCTTGCCGCAGGCGGGCGATTGGCTAAGAAAGAGGAATTATTGGTTGTAGTGGCGGGGGAATAGCGCGCGTCCCAGGTCGGACAGGCTCAGCGGGCGCTGCTCGCCCTGGCCCAGCATGTCCTTGACGTTGGCCGTTCCCGCCGCCAGCTCGCTTTCGCCCAGGACCAGCACCCGGGCCGCGCCCAGCTTGTCGGCGCGGCGCATCTGGGCCTTGAGGCTCTTGTCCTCGCCGCTCATCTCCACCCAGACCCCATGGGCGCGCAGGTCCTGGGCCTGGGCAAAGGCCCAGTCCCGGGCCTGGGGCCCGATGGCGGCCAGGAACAGGTCCGGGCCGGCCCGCCACTCCGGGCGGTCGTCGATCAAAAGCGCCAGGCGCTCGATGCCGGCCCCGAAGCCGATGCAGGCCTGGGCCGGTCCGCCCAGGCGCTCCACCAGGCCGTCGTAGCGGCCGCCGCCGGCCACCGCGTTCTGGGCGCCCAGGTCGCCGGCCACCGCCTCGAAGGTGGTGCGCACGTAGTAGTCCAGGCCGCGCACCAGGCGGGGATTGACCGCGTGGTCCACCCCGGCCAGGGCCAGCAGCCGGCGCAGCTCGTCGAAGTGCTGGCGGCAGCCCGGGCAGAGGTGGTCCTGGATCGAGGGCGCGCCCTCCACCGCCTGCTGGCAGGCCTCGGACTTGCAGTCCAGCACCCGCAGGGGGTTGACGTCCAGGCGGCGGCGGCAGTCCTCGCAGAGGCTCTCGCGCTTGGCGTCCAGGAAGTCGATCAGGGCGGCCCGGAAATTGGGCCGGCAGTCCGGGCAGCCCAGGGAGTTGACCATCAGCTTGACGTTCCGGAGACCCAGGCGGGTCAGGAGCTGGGTCAGCATCACCAGCAGCTCGGCGTCCACCAGGGGGCCGGCGTCGTCCAGCACCTCCACGTCCAGTTGATGGAACTGGCGCAGGCGGCCCTTTTGCGGGCGCTCGTGCCGGAACATGGGGCCGATGGTGAAGAGCTTGTGGGGGCCGGGCTGACCGTGGAGCTTGTTCTCGATATAGGCCCGCAGCACCCCGGCGGTGGCCTCGGGACGCAGGGTCAGGGAGTCGCCGGAGCGGTCGCTGAAGGTGTACATCTCTTTTTCGACGATGTCGGTGGCCTCGCCGATGGAGCGGGCGAAGAGCTCGGTGCGCTCCAGCACCGGCACCCGGATTTCGCCGAAGCCGAAGGCCGCGAAGACCTCGCGGGCGGCGCCCTCGATGAAGCGCCACTTGGCCGCCTCAGTGGGCAGCAGGTCCTTCATGCCCCTAACCGCTTGGATCGCCACGCCCTTCTCCCATCCAGCCAAAGCAATCCAGCATTTATACTTCACCGGCCCAGGAGCGTCAAGCTGGCGCGCGGGACCGGACCTGGCTTGACGGGGGCCACGGGCGCTGCTATTAAAGCAATTGAAACGCATTAGCAATAATGCGGCGCTCAGTCTAGCGCCAATTGGGCTGGGAGATTGGGCGATGTCGGCCGATCGCCGCGCTCCCGTGACCGGGAGTTCACGCGTGGGGGGGATATTCAGCGGTCTGGGAACGCCCGGGCGGGCTAGAGGTTCAACAGCCCCACCAGGGTGCCGGCCGCGACCTGCTCCCGCTCCCAGGTGCTCAGGCGCAGGTCCTCGAACCAGGCCCGGAAGGCCTTGGCCTCGCGCCAGGGGGCGTCGCTGCCGTAGAGCACCCGCTCCGGACCCTTGCGCCGGATGATCTGCAACAGGGGCTCGCGGTCGATCAGGCCCATCAGGTAGGAGATGTCGAAATAGACGTTGTCCAGGTCGTAGAGGGGCTCCAGGTGGTCCCAGCCGTAGAGGCTGCCGCCGTGGGCGGCGATGAAGCGCACCCCGGGATGGGCCACCGCCGCCCGGGCGATCTGCACCGGCTCGCAGCCGCCGAAGTTGAACATCTCCACCACCCAGCCCAGGTGGGGCTTGGCCGCCACCAGACCGGCCACGTACAGGGTGTCCAGCAGCACCGGCAGGCCGGCGCCCTCCAGCAGGCCCAGGAGGTCGTGGGTCACCGGGTGGTCCACCGAAAAGCGCTGGATGAAGGGGTGGAGCTTGACCCCCCTGAGGCCCAACTCCTGGATCAGGCGGACGTCATCGGCCACCGGCCCCAGGGGATGGAGCATGGCGAAGGGGATCAGGCGGGGCTCGGCCGCCGCCGCCTGCGCGGCCCAGCGGTTGAGGTCCGCGGCGCGGTCCTTCTTGCCCGAGACCGGCAGCAGCACCCAGCGGTCCACCCCGGCCTCCTCCATGGCCTGGGTCAGGCCGGCGATGGTGCCCGGGCCGTGCAGTTGCCACTTGTGGGGGCTGTCGTCGGGCAGGTGGTCGTCCAGGAAGGTCAGGCGCTCCCGCAGCACCGTCAGGTCTTCGGCCTGGAAGGCGTGGGTGTGGCAGTCGATGAGCATTGGGATTCCCCCGCTGAGGCTGGGGGCATGCTGGACCATGAAG
>CALERA010000287.1 GCA_937908275.1 uncultured Desulfarculaceae bacterium
TCTAACTGGCGGAGCAGCAGCGGCGCTTGATCAATCAGTTCAAGGTTTAAGCTTTTCGGCGATCTTGAGCGGCCTATCGCGGGCATTGCTCGCGATGAGGCCGCAGATCACTCACAGGCTCAACCCGGCGTCAGGCACTCCGGGCCATTGAGCTTCGGATCGTTCACCATATTGGCCAGTACCCGCTCGCGCAACGCGGTCGGCTCACTGGCCAACAAGCCCTGCAACACATGCAACGGTGTTTCAGGATCGAGCCAGGCCTCCTGCCCCGCCGCATCCAGAATCAACGGCCGGCGCTGGCTCTGCGCCGCCTGGGTCACCACTGCCGTGCTCAGCCACACCTGTTCCTGCACCGGATAGGCTTCCCAGATCGCCGCAAAAAACAGCGTCGAACCCTCGCCCGGTGTCAGCCAGTACGGGCGCTTGCGCTGGGTGCCGCGCCATTCGTAGAAACCGTTGGCCGGCAGCAGGCAACGACGCTGGCGAAAGGCCTCGCGAAACATCGGTTGCTCGGCCAGGGTTTCGGCACGGGCATGGGCCGGGGTGCGGGAAAGGTCGGTCAGCCACGCTGGGGTCAGGCCCCAGCGGGCGCGGGCCAGCGGCGAGACGACCGAGACCGCCGACCAGCCCGGGGGCAAGCCCAGCCCGGCCCAGGACCCGGCCGGGGCCACCACCGCGACCCTGGGCCTGACCCAGGCCGAACAGCAGCAAGTGGCCCAGATGCAGCAGCGCGACCGCGAGGTGCGCAACCATGAGCAGGCCCACGTGGCGGCCGGCGGCAGCGTGGTCACTGGCGGGGCCAGCTTCAGCTACCAGACCGGCCCCGACGGACGGCGTTACGCCACCGGCGGCGAGGTGCCCATCGACGCCTCGGAGGTGCCGGACGACCCCGAGGCCACGGTGCAGAAGGCCCGCCAGATCCGCCGCGCCGCCCTGGCCCCGGCCCAGCCCTCGGCCCAGGACCGGGCGGTGGCCGCCAGCGCCTCCCAGATGGAGACCGAGGCCCGGCGCGAGATCATCGAACAGAAGCGCCAGGCGGCGGAAGAGGCCGTCCTGGCCGAGGCGCAGCCCGGCCCGGCGGGGCAGACCGGCGGCGGCAGCCTCCTGGACCAGACCCCGCCCGACCAGCCCAGCAAGACCCCGCCCCTCTGGGCGCGGCTGAACCCGCTGGAGAAGGTGGTCTAGGCCGCACCGTAAAATTTCGGAACGCATCCCCGCCAGACGAAATCATCCCTTGACCGGTGGCGTCCTGGCCGCTATAAAACAGCTTGGCGGCTCGGTTTCCGGGCGCGCCCTGGACTGCAACCCCGTCCCTTGGGAAGGCCGGATTTTGCCGCGCTTCGCCGCCAAATTCCAAACCATCCGCCAGCGCCCCTCTGGCGCGGCCGGGGCCTTCCTTTCCCTGGGCCTATCTCTGGTCCTACCCACGCTGAACCTCTCCGCTGGGAGGTTCGGCGCATCCGTAGGCTAGGCGGACCGCCGCCGGTCGTCAGGCCGGCCCCGGAACCCGCCGCCAGCATCCCCCGAGTCGATTAAAACCAGATAGTTCGCCACGACCCGGAGCCGTGGTTTCATCCGCCCGGCCCGGGCCCAGGGAGTCGTGAAGATGTTCGCGCGCTTTTTCCGCCGCCATCCGGTGCAGCAGATGCATGACCAGTTGACCGCCTACGCCCCGGACCCCGCCCTCTGGCGCGAGGTCAGCGCCTACCTGGCCCAGGGCCGCCGTCCGGCCTCGGCCGCCGGCCAGGCCGCCCTGCGCACCTACCTGGACCTGCGCGAGGGTCTGGGGGGCATGGCCGCCTTCCGGGTGGGGGGCCACCTGGACCACGCCCGCCTGGCCGAGCCCTGCCGGAGCTTCTTCGAGACCTACCAGACCCCGGCCGGCCTGGAGCCCCATCTCTGCCGGGCCTGGGGCCGCTTCTGCCTGGCCGCCGACCACCTGCTGGCCCAGGCCGCCCAGACCGACCCGGTCCGGGTCCAGGCCAGCTTCGACCAGGCGCGGACGGCCTTCCTGGAGCCGGCCCAGGCCCAGGCCCGGGCCGCGGCCCAGGGTCAGGCCGCCGGCCCGGCCAACACCCCGTCCGGGGCCCTGGCCGCGCCGGCCGCCTGATCCCGGCCTCGCCGTTGACCCGCGCCGCGCCCCTCCCCCGGGCGCGGCGCGGCGTCGGTGGACAAGTCGTTCCGCGTTCGCGCTCGCCGGCTTGGGTGGTTGACTGGCACCCGCCCATGAAATAGAGTTAGCGGGTCCCGGAGGGACCCCCCGTCCCAGCCGGACTCCCCGGGCGAGAGTGGCGGAACTGGTAGACGCACTGGACTTAGGATCCAGCGGGGTAACCCTTGGGGGTTCGAGCCCCCCCTCTCGCACCAACCCCATCCCCACGACAGAAACGCCCCCCCCAGACGGAACGGTCCACCCCGCGGGACCAAGGTCATCGCGCCAAGTGGCGCGGGTCCTGGTTTTGGGCTGATTGCAGGATGAAAAAACGGGCAATTCCGGCTCCCGCCTTCCTGTCTCGATGGCATGAACTGGCCTGGCGACGTTGGGCGGCCAGGGGCGTTTTTCGCAACCATGGCTTCGAACTGCACAAAAGTGAATGTCCATAACTAGCCTTGCAGCGCGCCAAGCCAGGCCCCGTCACCCCGGCGGGGTTTTTGTTTGACCCCCACCCCCACTCGGCCTATAGAATTCCGAGGTGTATTCGCGCATTCTCCCGGCCACCCCGCTTCCGGAGGTCCGCATGCCCCGCCCCGCGCCCGAGGACCGGCTGCACAAGCTGATCACCACCCCCATCATCAAGACCTTCGACATCCGCTACCTGTCGGCCCAGCCGGGGCGGGTGGAGGCCGAGATCCGGCCCGACCAGCGTTTCGGCAACCACGCCGGCAACCTGCAAGGCGGGGTGGTGGCGGTCTACCTGGACAACATCATGGGCCAGGCCTGCTACACCCTCTTGCCCGAGGGCCAGCGCCTGTCCACCATCGACATGTCCCTGAGCTTTCTGGAGCCCATGCCCCTGGGGCGTCTCAAGGTCCAGGCCCGGGTGATCAAGAAGGGCCGGCGGGTGATCTTCGCCGAGAGCGAGCTTCTGGACCTGGAGGGCAAGCCCCTGGCCCGGGCCAGCGCCAGCCTGTTGGTCCTGCGCCCCAACCAGGACTCGGCCCTGCCGGTCACGGCCTGAACTCCGTCCGGACCGGAGCGCGAGCGGCCTTTGGCGCGGGCGGCGACGCGTGGTTGCCGCCCGCGGGACCGGCGTGCTAGGGTCGGCTTACACCAAGCATTGGGGAGGCGGGCATGGAACTGGTCCTGCGGCGGCTGATCGACCTGGCCCGGGACGTGTCCCAGGGACGCTATGACCGGGCCGACGAGTTGTTCGAGCTCACCGCCCCGGGCTCCTGCCCCCCGCTGCTGAGCGAGCTGGCCGAGGCCTTCGGCATGATGGTGGTGCAGGTGGAGGGGCGCGAGTTCCGCCTGCAAAACCTCATCAGCGACCTGGAGCGGGTCAACGCCGAGCTCAAGGCCTCCCTGGACAAGGTCGAGCTCCTGGAGCAGGTGCGGGGCCACCTCAACAAGTTCGTGCCCCGCTCGGTGGCCAAGCTGATCGCCGACTCGCCCGACGCCCCGGACCTGGCCAAGCGCCAGCGCGACGTCTCGGTGCTCTTCCTGGACATCGCCGGCTACACCCGCCTGAGCCAGCAGGTGGAGACCGCCCAGATGGACCGGATCGTCCACACCTATTTCTCGGCCTTCCTGGACGCCATCTACGCCAACCACGGCGACGTCAACGAGACCGCCGGCGACGGCCTTATGATCCTCTTCCAGCAGGACGACCCCCTGGAGCACTCCCTGGCCGCCGCCCGCACCGCCCTGGCCATCGCCCAACGCGCCCGGGAGATGGGTCCCAGCCTGGAGGTGGACGGCCAGAAGCTGCGCCTGCACCAGGGCATCAACTCCGGACCGGCCCTGGTGGGCTCCTCCTGCTACCAGGGGCTCTCCGGCGACCGCTGGACCTACACCGCCACCGGACCCACCACCAACCTGGCCGCCCGGGTGGCGGGACTGGCCCTGGGGGGGCAGGTCCTGGTGGGTCCGGAGACCGCCCGCCGCCTGGCCGGTCACTATCAGATGAAGAGCCTGGGTCCCCAGTTCATGAAGAACATCGAGCAGCCGGTGGAGGTCTTCGAGCTGATCGACGCCGACTAGCCGCCCCGTCCCGCCCGGCATTCCCGCCCGCTTGAAAGCCGTCCCCGCCACCCGCTCCGGTCCCGGGGCCGAGGTCCGGTTTGCTTGCGCAATTTTGGGTGCGCGGGCTGCGCAAACTTTGCGCACCGGGCCTTCCCGCGCGGGTTCTATTACAAACTAATCGTTTAATTTCAAATTGATAACCCCTGGCATGCCGGTTGCTCATTGAGGGGGCCAAGACGCGGGCCAATGGTTGCAACCCGCGCCGATGGGCAAAACCAAAACAATCTCGATAAGGAGCGATGGCGATGAAGAAGATCATGAGCGCGGCGGCCCTGATGGTGGCTCTGGCCCTGCCCGGCATGGCCCTGGCGGGCGAGGACGCGCCCAAGGCCATGAGCGACACCAAGCCGGCGGTGACCCAGAAGGCCCCCGAGGCCGGCAAGGCCGCGCCGATGAAGGCCAAGGAAGCGGCCAAGCAGGTCGACAAGAAGGCCGACAAGGCGGCCAAGAAGGTGGAGACGAAGGCCGAGGCCGCCAAGGACAAGATGGTGGACAAGGCCCCGGCCACCCCGGCGGTCCCGGCCACCCCGGCCGCCCCGGCCAAGTAAGCGCCCTCGCTCCTCGCCTGGCCTCCGTCCCGCCAACTCCGGGCGGGGCGGGGGCCAGCGAGACGGAACACGACCACAACGGATCACCCACGACTGGACAACGGGAGCAAGGACCATGGGACGCGGAATCGTGAAGGGGATGATGCTGGCGGCGCTGCTGGCGCTGGGTCTGGTGGCCACGGGTTGCGTGGTGGCTCCTGGCCCCTATCACGGCGGACATGGCCACGGCTACCGGGGACCGGTGACGGTGGTGCAGCCCTTCTGCCCGGCTCCAGCCCCCCGGCCGCATGGCTACTATCGCTAAGCGGTCGGGTCGCCAAGAGGACGCCACCCGGGGAAACCACGGAAGCGCGGGAGCAGGGACCATGGGGCGCATGATTGACCGGGGATTGCTGGCCGGGGCGGTGTTGGCCCTGGGGTTGGGGGCCGCGGGCTGCGTGGTGGCCGAGCCTTACCCGGGCTACGGTTACGAGGATCAGGGCTACGGCTATGGCTACCAGGCCCCGGTGACGGTGGGCCATCCCCACTACGTCACGCCGCCGCCCCCCCCGCCGCGCCCCCGCCCGGCCCCGCCCCACCTGGCGCCGCCGCCGCGGCCGCCCCATCCCCTCCACCCCTCGGCCCCGGTGGAGGCGCCGCGCCGGCACCATGACGAGGGCCGGGACCGGCCCCCGCAGCGGCCGGAACCCGATCGTCGGCCGGAGCATCGGCCGGAGCCCAAGGCGGAGCACCGGCCGGAGCACAAGCCCGAGCGCCAGGTGGTCCAGGACCGGGCCCCGGACCAACGGCCCCAACCAGGCGGCGGCCCGCGCTGGAGCCCACGCTGAGGCAACGAACCTTGGACCGGAGCCTGACGGGCCGGTTTTGGCGAGAGGATGGACGCGGGATGGACCTGGAAACGGAGATATCGCTTTTGGTCCGCCCGGCCCTGTTCTGGATCGAGGCCGGCCTGATCCAGGGCCTGGCCGCCCAGGCTCTGGCCAGCCTGGTGGGGACGGACGATTCACGCCCACCGCTGGTCGGCCAGCCGGGCGCAGTCAAGGAGGAGCGAGAATGTTACGCAAGTTGTGGATGATCCTGGCCGGATTGGGCCTCTTGGCCGGCCTGGCCTGGAACGCGACCCCGGCCCTGGCCGGCGACAGTTTCCACCTCAGCCTGGGCTTCGGCCTGCCGGTGATGGTGGCCCCGGCCCCGGCGGTGGTCTATCCCGTCCCGGCCCCGGTTATGGTGGCCCCGGCCCCGGTCTACGTGGCCCCGCCGGCCTATGTCACCGGCTACTACGGCCCGGGCCACTGGCGGCACCACCATCGGCCCTATCACCGGGGTTACGTCTGCCCCGCGCCGGGTTACGGCCCTCCCGGGCCCTGGCGCTGAGACCTGGCCCAGGAGCCACAACGAGGATTGACAGCGTGTGGGGGGGGAGAAATGGAGTCGATCATGGATCGCAGACTGAACAGCATCCTGGGCGCGGCGGCCCTGGCGGCGGTGATGGCCGTTCCGGCCTGGGCCGATGGGGTCCACGTGGGCGTGGGCATCAACCTGGGCGGCCCGCCGGTGGTGGTGGCCCAGCCCGCTCCACCCCCGCCCCCGCCGCCGATGCCCTGGGCCCCGGCCCCGGGCCTGGCCCCGGCCTACACCTACTACTACTACCCCGGGGCCCAGGTCTATTTCGATCCCGGCCGGGGCCTGTGGTTCTGGCCGGGGGGCGGCCGCTGGCTCTGGGGTCCGGCCCTGCCGCCGGGCTATCACGTGGGACGCCGCTACGTGGTGTTGCCGATGATGGACGACCGTCCCTATGTCCACCACCGGGACATCCGCCGGCATTATCCCAGCCACTGGCGGGAGCAAGGCCCCGGACCGGGACCCGGACGACGTTAGCGAGTCAAGGGCTTGGCCGGCCAAGGGGGGAGCCGGCCAGGCCCAGCCGCCCCGGCCGGAGCGCGGGGGGCTAGAAGGTCTTTTCGCTGTCCAGCAGCAGGGTCACCGGCCCCTGGTTGACCAGGTGAACCTCCATCATGGCCCCGAACTGGCCGGTGGCCACCCGCAGGCCGGCCTGAGCCAGGCGCTGGCAGAAGCGCCGGTACAAGGGCTCGGCCAATTCCGGCCCGGCGGCCCGGCTGAAACTGGGCCGCTTGCCCTTGGCGCAGTCGCCCCACAGGGTGAACTGGCTCACCACCAGCACCGCCCCGCCCACCTGGGCCACCGCCAGGTTAAGCTTTTCCTGCTCGTCCGGGAAGATCCTTAAACCCGCGATCTTGTCCGCCAACCAGTCCGCCGCCGCCGGGTCGTCGTCCTGGCCCACCCCCAGCAACACCAACAAGCCCGCGCCAATGGCCCCCACCTCGCGGCCGGCCACCTCCACCCGGGCCTGACTCACCCTCTGCACCACCGCGCGCATGGTTGGGGACCTTTCTGGGAGGGGAGTTTTCCGGGGAAACCCTTTTGTGGACAAAAGGGTTTCCCCGGACCCCTTCCCAAAAAACTTCAGGGCTGCGATACCAGGCTGCATCCCTCCCTCAGGCGGCGCAGCCGGCTGGGGGAGGGAGTTTTTGGGAGGGGAGGTCTGGAGGGGAGGCTTTGGTTCACCAAAGGCTCCCCTCCAGCTCATCTCTTACAAATGGTCGATCATGCCGGCCAGGTAGCCCGCGCCGAAGCCGTTGTCGATATTGACCACGCTCAGGCCCGGGGCGCAGGAGTTGAGCATGCCCAGGAGGGCGGCCAGGCCGCCGAAGGCGGTGCCATAGCCCACGCTGGTGGGCACCGCGATCACCGGCCGGTCCACCAGACCGGCCACCACCGAGGGTAGGGCGCCCTCCATGCCCGCCACCACCACGAAGCAGGTGGCCCGCTCCAGGACCGCGCGGCTGGCCAGCAGGCGGTGCAGCCCGGCCACGCCCACGTCGTAGAGGGTCTCCACCTTGGAGCCCATCAGGCGGGCGGTGGTGGCGGCCTCCTCGGCCACCGGCAGGTCGCTGGTGCCGGCGGCCACCACCGCGATCAGGCCCTGGCCCGGGCGGCTGCCGCCCTTGGCGACCAGGGTCAGGCAGCGGCAGGCGGGCTGGTACTCCAGCTCCGGGAACTGCGCCCGCACCGCCTCGGCCTTTTCCGGGTCCACCCGGGTGGCCAGCACCGCCGCGCCCTGGCCGTGGATGGCCCGGGCGATGGCCACGATCTGCTCGGCGGTCTTGCCCTGGCCGAAGATCACCTCGGGAAAGCCCTGGCGCAGCACCCGGTGGTGGTCCACCCGGGCGAAGCCCAGGTCCTCGAAGGGCAGGGACTTGAGCCGGCCCAGGGCCTGGTCGGGGCTGGTGTCGCCGCTGGCCACGGCCTCCAATAGTTGCTTGAGCTTGTCGGTGGTCACGTCCGACCTTTATTGCGGGTTGGGGTTGCTCCGGGCCGGTCACCCGTTCGGCTGAATTGACTTCAACCGGGGAAGCCGGCAAAGTCCAAGGATCGACGGATGCGACTTCCTGTTATAGTGAATGCGTATTCTATACCGGCCGCCGCATGGCCGCCAACCGGATGACCGAACAATTTTGGAGGATTATGACGCCAGTGTCCAGCAATGACCCCGTCCAGGAGGCCTGGGTCGAAGTGGTGCTCCTGGCCCCGGCCGCCCAGGCCGACGCGGCCGCCGACTACCTGGTGGCCCTGACCGGCCACGGAGTGGAGATCGACGATTCCCAGGAGCCGCCGGCTCCGGTGATGGTCAAGGGCTTCCTGGCCGCCGGGGCGGACCTGGCCGCCCAGCAGGCCGCCCTGCAGCGCTACGCCCTGGAGTTGGGCCAGGCGGCCGGGCAGGAGGTGATCGTCAACTTCCAGAACCTGCCCGACCAGGATTGGGGCGAGAACTGGAAGCGCCACTTCCGGCCCCGGGCCCTGACCCGGCGGCTGGTGGTGGCCCCGCCCTGGGAGCGGGCCGAACTCCACCCCGGCCAGTTGGAGATCGTCATCGATCCCGGCCAGGCCTTTGGCACCGGCCAGCACGAGTCCACCCTGCTCTGTCTGCGCCGCCTGGAGCACCTGGCCGGCCGGGGGCAGTTGCCGGACCGGATCCTGGACGTGGGCTGCGGCACCGGCATCCTGGGCCTGGCCTTCCTGCTCCTGGGTGGGCGGGAGGCGGTGGGCATCGACTTGGACCCCTTGGCCGTGGAGGCCAGCCTGCACAACGCCGAACTCAACGGCTTGGCCGCGCGGATGCAGGCCAGCCAGACCCCCCTGGCCAGCGTGCCGGGCCGCTTCCCCCTGGTGGTGGCCAATCTCACGGCCAAGGACCTGGAGGAGGTGGCCGCCGACCTGGTGACCCACCTGGCCCCCTCCGGCGAGTTGATCGTGGCAGGCCTGTTGGTGATGCAGATCAAGCAGGTGCGCGCGGCCCTGGAGGCCCACGGCCTGCGCCTGATCGAGCAGGACTCCCTGGCCGGCTGGGCCTCCCTGGTGATGGGCTAGGGTGAGCCAGCGCCGCTTCCTGGTCAGCCCGGCGGACCTGGACCAAGACCTGGTGGAGCTCTCCCCGGAGGAAGCGGCCCACGCCCTGAAGGTGTTGCGCCTGGCCCCGGGCGACGACCTCTGGCTGCTGGACGGGGCCGGCCGCCGGGCCCGGGCCAGGGTGGAGACCACCGGCAAGGGCCGGGTCAGTTGCCGGGTCCTGGAGCGCGAGGCCCCGCCCCGCCCCCGACCCCGCCTGGTGCTGCTCTGCGGTCTGCTCAAGGCCCCGGCCCTGGAGTTGCTGGCGGTCAAGCTGACCGAGCTGGCCGTGGACGAGGTGCGCCTGGTCCTGAGCCAGCGGGCGGTGCCCAAGCCCAAGCCCGGGCGCGAGGCCCGGCTTGATCGCCTGGCGGCCCAGGCCCTCAAGCAGTGCGGCGCGGCCTGGGCACCGGTCTTCCATCCCCCCCAAACCCTGGCCGAGGCCCTGGCCGCCGCCCCGGACCAGGCCCGCAAGGTCATTCTCTACGAGGATGAGACCGGCCAATCCCTGGCCGAGGCCCTGGCCCGGCCCCCGGCGGCGGAAGAGGTCTGGGGCCTGGTGGGGCCGGAGGGCGGCTTCGCCCCGGAGGAGGTGGCCCAGGCCCAGGCGGCGGGGTTCGTTTCCTGCGGTCTGGGGCCGGTGATCCTGCGGGCCGAGACCGCCGCCCTGGCCTGCGCCGCCCTGGTCCGCTTTTACCCAGTGCCTGGGCTCCCATAGACGGGTCGGGGCCGGGCGCCCCCGGCAGGGCATAGACGGGTCGGGGCCGGGCGCCCCCGGCAGGGCATAGACGGGTCGGGGTCGCGTGCCGCGACAGCCGTATACGGGTCGGGTGGCGGATAGCCTTCGCTCGCGCCTCGCGCGCTCCCGTAGGGGCCTCGTGCGGGGAGGCGATCAAGACGGGCGGGGCTAAACCCCGCCCGTGCCTTCGCCTCCTCCCGCTCTCCACTCCCCCCACGCGGCCTTCCCGGCCTCCCTCTTCTCTCCTCCCCCCACGAGCCGCCCCCCGCGCCTCAGCCCGGGACCGCCTCTCGACGCACCGGCACGGCCCCACCCCCAATGACGGCCGGCTGATGGGCCTGCGAGAGCCAGGGGTGGCCGCGCCACCGCCTCAGCCCCGCAGCGCAGGCACGACGACCCGAGGCCAGAGGCAGTGTCCGGGGCGGCAGGGAGGCTCCCTGGCCGCAGGCTCTCGCACTCGGCAGGCGCGGATGCGGACCGGGCGTGGGCGCGCGGGGGCAAGGAAACCGCCCTCGCAACGCCGCTGGCTCATCTGCCCCGGCGGTTCGCGGCCACCACAAGCAGGTGGACAATTCTTAAGGAAAATGAGATCGCCCGACGCCTGGCGACGCCTCACGATGACAGACGCGGGGAGGTGACCATGCATGACGGGATATCGCGCCGGGAGCTCCTGCGGCTGACGCCGCCGGGACAACCAGTTGTCCCGGCCACCCGGAAAAGGCCAGAGGCAAGAAGGAAGAGATCGCCACGCCGCCGGTTGGCGGCTCGCGATGACAACCTTCCTTCTCTTTTGTCACTGCGAGCGTCGCGAAGCAGTCTCCCGATCTTCTGGTCGGGAAGTGGGCGCAAGGAGCGATGAGATGAATTCGGAAGGTCGCTTCGTCGCTGGGGCTCCTCGCGATGACGGCTATTGGTTGGATGTTGGGATACCCGACCGCTGCAGGCCTTGGCCCCTGGCGGAGGCTGAGGCTAGCCCAACCGGGCGCTCAGACGCTCCAGGTTGTCGCGGGCGAAGTCCAGGCTGGGGTCCAGCTCCAGGGCCTGGCGGTACATGTGGCAGGCCTCCTCGATCCGGCCCAGCTCGCGCAGGTTGGAGCCGATGTTGGCGTAATTGATGCCCAATCCAGGATCAAGCTCGATGGCCCGGGCAAAGGCCGCGATGGCTTCCTCGTGGTTTTTCAGCCTGTAGTGGCAGAAGCCCAGCAGGTTGAAGACCTCGGCGTGGGGCTCCGGGAAGCCGGCGGCCGTGGTCAGGGCCTCCACCGCCTCGGCCAGGCGGCCCAGGTCCTTCAGGGCCACCCCGCGCTGGGTGTGGATGCTGGCCGCGTCGTCGCGGGGCGGGTCCAGGGCCAGGGCGCGGTCCAGGTCGGCCAGGGCCTCGGCCGGCCGCTCCAGGTTGATCAGGGCCAAGGCCCGGAAAAAGGGCAGGTAGTAGGGCTCGTCCCCGGCCGAGGCGGCGGCCTGGGCCATGGCCGCCAGCACCGCCAGGGCTTGGTCCGGGTCCGGCAACTGGCTGGCCAGCTTGGCGGCGTGGAAGATCACGTCGGTGCCGGTGGTGCGATAGGCGAAGTGCGCCCCGGGGATGATGGTGTAGACCGCCGGGACGCCCAATTCGGGATGGGTGACGTCCAGGCAGTAGACCGCGAAGCCCCGCTGGTCCAGGGCCGCCACGCAGTTCCGCACCTCCTGGCGCAGGTCCGGGGCGCTGACGTCGGGCAGGGATTCCAGGGGCGTAACCCCGGCCGCGCGGGTGACGTACTCGGCCGCGGCCAGGTCGGCGAACTTGGGCAGGGCGCTGACCTTGTAGTTGCTGCCGGTGTTGAAATCCCCCGCCAGTTGGGCCACCTCGGTCAGGGCCCGGATCAGGGCCTTGGCCGGGCTGCTGGCGGTGCCGGCGGCGTAGACGATCTCGCTTTTCTCCGGGAAGGTCGTCGGGTCCCAGCAGATGGCCGCCACCGAGGGGATGCCCATGTCGCAGGTGAAGTCCTTGAGCCGCACCTCGATGCCGGCCCGCTGGAACTTGTCGATCAGCTCCCGGGCCACCGGGTCGCTCACGCTGGCTGGGTCGATGGCCGGGGTGGGGCGCTCCTGCAGGGTGACCAGGGCCGAGACGTGGCGCTCCACCACCTCGCACAGGCCCTGGAGCACCGCCTCCTCCGGGCAGTTGCCGGCCGAGGGGCCGTTGTACTCGTTGATGGCGTAGAACCAGCCCAGGGGCAGACAGACCTCGCGCTCGGCGGCCAGGTCCCGGGCCCAGGCCCAGGTCTGGGGCAGCAGGTCAAAGACCGCCTCGGCCCGCCCCAGGTCCGGGATGGGATGGTAGACCGACTGGGCCACCCGGGCGAACTCCAGGCGGGGTTCCGGGGCCTGGTCGGGGGTGCGCCAGGGGAAGGCGGTGCCGCGCACGAAGGCGAAGAAGCTGAAGCGCTCGGCCAGCTCCATCAGGGCGCTGGCCTCGGCCTGGCTGGGGCTGGCGCCCTTGCCCATCTGCTTCTTGGTGTTGGTCAGGGCGCTGGCGGCCTGGCCGCAAAGGCTCAGGTAGACCGGGATGTCCAGCCGCCCGTTGTCGATGCGCAGGGTGCGCTCCAGCACCTCGCCCCCCAGGCGGGCGAAGCGCTCCCGGGCCCAGGCCACGGTCTGCTCGGGCGGACGGGTCTTGTCCTGCTCGCGGTCGTAGAGTTTGGGCGCGGGGCCCAGGTTGATGCCGGAACGAGGGGGGGCGGGAATCACGGGGGGCCTCCGGACATGGACGCGGCTGCTTATAGCCAAAATTTTGTGTAGAGGTCAGTTAAAACGACGGCGCTCGTCCCGGGGGCCGAGCGCCGTCGTTCTCAGGCGGTCGCCGCGACTAGACGCAGCCGGTGGGCTTGGCCAGGCCGGCCATCTTGCAGGCTCCCTTGCCGGGGCCGCTGGGGAACAGCTCGTAGATGTGCTTCAGCTTGTAGCCCGTGACCTTGGTCATGATGCGGACCATGGGGGCGATGCCGTTCTTCTTGTAGTAGTCCTGGAGGTAGTGGATGACCTTCCAGTGCTCCTCACCCAGCTCGGCGATGCCCTCGGACTCCTTGACGAAGAAAGCGAAGTCCAGGTCCCACTTCTCGGGATCCATCAGGAAGCCGTCCTCGTCCACGTCATAGGTTTTGCCTTTGTAGGTCACATTAGGCATTGTGGGAATCCTCCTTCCGGGTTTATCTTATCTATCTTGTGGTCTTTTTTTAACCGATGCGGCTAGAAAAAGTCATTCACCTGTCTATCAATTACCCCCAGCCCTGTCAAGACCTAATCGACGATTGGCGGGCTTGCCGAGGCCCTGTGCAACCCCACTGAGCCAGGGCTCATAATCCGCATTGCACAATGAAACCGGCTCACTCCATTTCCGGTCCCAGATCTTGACTCCGACTCCTCAGGCCGGCGGGGAGAACAGCGAGCGCAGCAGGTCCTCCTTGCCCACCACCCCCACCAACCGGCCTTGCTCCAGGACCGGCAGGGTGTGGAAGTTGCGGTCCACCATCAGGGCGGCGGCCTGGCTCAGCGGCGTCTCCGGCCCCACCGTCACCGGGTGGCGGGTCATGGCCTGGCCCACGTTGGCCGCGGCGATGCGCTCCACCTCCCGCTCCAGGTGCTTGAGCGAGGTCAGGGGGATGTAGCCGTCCAGCAGGGTGAAGAAGCTGGGCAGGGGCAGCTTCTTCTGCTCGGCGATCAGGTCGCTCTGGCAGATGATGCCCACCAGGGCGCCGCTGGCGTCCAGCACCGGCAGGCCGTTGATCCGGCGCTCCAGCATCAGGGCGGCGGCCTGGCCCACCGGGGTCGCGGGGGTCACGGTCACCGGGTCGAGGGTCATCACCTCCCGGACCGTCATCTCGGCCATGCGTTTCCCCTTGTTGATCGGTTGGTCTGGCCACCACTATAAGTTGTGGCCGTTGGGTATGGCAAGCCCATTTGTGGATATTTGCTCAATCTACGGCTATCCGCAGGGGCTTTTTGGTGAAGATGAACTCCACCCGGCGGTTCTGGTTGCGCCCCTCCTCGCTGCTGTTGTCGGCCAGGGGATAGTTGGAGGCGTAGCCGATGGCCGAGACGCGGCTCTCCGGCACGCCCCGGCTGACCAGGTAACGCAGCACCGCCGTGGCGCGGGAGGCGGAAAGCTCCCAGTTGGAGGGGAACTGGACGGTGCTGATGGGCGCGCTGTCGGTGTGCCCCTCCACGGTCAGATAGAAGTGGTACTTGTCCATCACCTGCACGATGCCGTCCAGGAACCTCTTGGCCCCCTCCAGGACCTGGGCCTGGCCGGTCTCGAACAATATCTTGCCCTTGACCCTCAAGCGCACCCCTCGGCTGCTGGCGTTGACATCCACCATGTCCCCCACCCCGGAGGAGCGCACCAGGTCGCGCACCTGCTGGGCCATGCCCTCGGCCTCGGCCTCGCTGGCGGCCTCGCTCAGGCCGGGCGGGGGCGAGGTGGTCAGGCTGGGGGCGGTGGCGCGGAACCCGCCGGGATCGTTGGGCGTCGGGTGCTGGGCCTGCTGGGGGTTGATGGCGGCCTGGTACTCGCCCTTGACCAGGGTCTGGACACCGAAGGCCTGCTGCACCGAGCCCAGCATCTCGCGGAACTTCTGCACGTCCATGTTGGCGAAGGTGAGCAGCAGCACGAAGAAGGTCAGCAGCAGGGTGCAGAGATCGGCGAAGGTGCCCATCCAGGGCGGCAGGCCCTTCTTGATGATGATGTTCTTGCCGGCCATGGCGGGCTATCCCTTGCGTTTGGCCCGGGCCTTGGCCCCCAGGGCGGCCCGGGCTCCCGGGGGCATGAAGCCGATCAGGCGCTGTTGGATGGCCCGGGGGTTCTCGTTGCGGGCCATGGCCGCCGCGCCCTCCACCACCAGGCGGTAGTCCTCGGCCTCGCGCTCGTTGCGTTCGGCCAGCTTGGCCGCGCTGGGGGCGAGGATGAAGTTGGCCCACAGGGCGCCATAGAAGGTGGTGAGCAGGGCCACGGCCATGGCCGGGCCGATGGCCGAGGGGTCGCTCAGGTTCAACAACATGATCACCAGGCCGATCAGGGTGCCGATCATGCCCCAGGCCGGGGCCAACTCGGCCATTTTCTCAAGAATCTTGATGACCTCGTCGTGCCGGGCCGCGATGGCCTCCTGCTCGATGATCAGCACCTCGCGCAGGTCCTCCGGGCGGTAGCCGTCGGCCACCAGTTGGAAGGCCGTGGTCATGAACTCGCTCTCGGTCTTGATCTTCTCCAGGGCCAGGGGGCCTTCCTTGCGCACCTTCTCCGCCGCCTGCAGGATGGCGCGCACCGTGGCCACCGAGTCGATGCGGTGCTGGAAGAAGATGTTCAGGGAGGCCTTCTGGGCGCCCATCACCGAGGCCATGGGGAAGGCCACCAGGGTGGAGGCGAAGGTGCCGCCCACCACGATGAGCATGGAGGGAACGTCGACAAAGGCCAGCAGATTGCCGGAGAGCAGGATGCTGACCACCACCAGGGCCACGCCCACCACGATGCCGATGATGCTTCCCAGGTCCACTAGCGCCTCGCCTTTGCGCCCGCTTTCCAGCGGGCGCGGCAACTACCGCTGCAGCAGTTCGTCCACGGTGATCTCGCGTTCGGGCGCGGGCTTGCCGCCCCCGGCGCTCCTGCTCTGCTTGCCCTCGCCAGGGGAGCCGGGATCGACGGGGGGTGGCGTCGGGGCCGGCCGGTTGGCGGCGGGTTGGGCGCTGACGCCATACAGGCCACGGCGTCCGGCGGCGCGGATGGGGTCGAATTCGGCCTGGCCCTGGCCGGCCTCCGCGTTGGCCGGCTGGTTCTGGTCCTTGGACTTGCTCTCCATCAGGGGGCCGGCGGGCAGCTCCTCCCGCCCCTCCCCCGCGGCCAGGCCCAGGCGCAGGTTGCGCAACTCGGTGTTTTTGATGGCCTCGTCCCGGGTGCCCAGGGCCAGGTCGTCGTCGGTCATGAACTTCCGGTCCGGACCGGCCGAGCGCAGCAGGTAGACAAAGGCCCGCCGGGTGACCATCTCCACCCGCACCGGCACCCCCCAGGCGTCGGGATGATCGGGATAGGGACCGGTCCGGGGCAGGGCCTTGGTTTGGCGCCGCTGGGTCTCCAGAACGTTCTGCAGGGCGATCATGCGTTGGATGCTTAATGATTCCAAGGGGCTGGTCAGGGAGATGCCACGCTCCAGCAACAGCGCCCCGGCGCGGTCATATTCCGGACGTCCCTTGAAGGGCTGCATCTTGATCGCCAGTTGACAGGCCTCTTCCAGGCGTCCCTGGGCCAGGTTTTCCCGGATGCCCTTTTCCAGCGCGGCCGGGCTTTCGGCCCATCCCCAGGACGGCCAGAAGCACCACAGCATGGCCAAGACGGCCAGTGGGCGGCTTGCACTAGACCAACTCATGCTTTCCTTCACAACCCGGTGCAGACGGGTCAACAGTAGCCATCTTTGTCTCAAGTAGTATAGAACATTGCATCCATCGTGACCATTATCAAGAACGCAGCGGTTTTTCAAAAAATAATTCACAATTAAATATCACAAAGTGACCAATTCTGCGACGTTCCATGATCGTTGCAAGATTCTATATTACAAGCTAATTTAAGCAAGTTATTGCCGGATTGTCGACCCGTCCGATTGGCTTGACATTGCCATTCAGTGAAATTATCTGTAACGTATGTTTCACAAACGCGCGCCACAAGGGGGAAGCCATGCCGGACTCAAACCACCCCTTGACCGAGCCCCTGCCGGACTTGCAGAAGGCCCTGATCAACGTTTCATACCTGTTGATGGACCTCTACAACCTGTCCAACCCGATGCTGCTTTCCCACGGCCGCAGCCTGGCCAAGCTCAGCGAGGGTCTGGCCCGCCATCTGGGCTGGTCAGAGGAGGCGGTGCGCACGGTTTTTCTGGGGGCGCTCTTTCATGACCTGGGCTACCTGGCCACCCCCCTGGAGCTGGTGGGCAGCCCCTTGCCCGAGGACCATCGTCCACCGAACATGGAGGTGGATCACACCATCCTGGGGGCCCGGCTGTTGGCGCGGGTGGAGGTGCTGCGCAACATCATCCCGGTGGTGCGCCACCACCACGAGCACCTGGACGGCAGCGGCTTTCCCGACGGGCTGAAGGGCCAGGCCATCCCGGCCGAGGCCCGCCTGGTGGGGGTGGTCCACGCCTACCAGAACCTGCGCCACGGCTATGGCCCCACCCCGGCCCTGGGCGACCGCGCGGCCCGGGAGGTGATGCAGGAGGACTCCGGCCTGCTCTGGGACCCGGTGATGGTCCGGGGGCTCTTGGCGTTCCTGGGGCCGGTGGAGCCGGACCGGGAGGACGAGATCGACCTAAGCTGAGGTTCCCCGGGAGGGGGCTAGGCCCCGTCCCCGGACCGCCAGAGCAGATAGGCCTGGATGAACTGGTCCAGGTCCCCGTCCAGCACCGCGTCCACGTTGCCCACGTCCACCCCGGTGCGGTGGTCCTTGACCAGGCGGTAGGGGGCCAGCACGTAGGAGCGGATCTGGCTGCCCCAGGCGATCTCCTGGTGGTTGTCGTGGATCTGCTTCTTCTCGGCCTCGCGCTTGGCCAGCTCCATCTCGTAGAGCCGCGCCTTGAGCACCTTCAGGGCCAGGTCCTTGTTGCGGTGCTGGCTCTTCTCGTTCTGGCACTGCACCACCACCCCGGTGGGCAGGTGGGTCAGGCGCACCGCCGAGGAGGTCTTGTTGACGTGCTGGCCGCCGGCCCCGGAGGCCCGGAACACGTCCACCCTCAGGTCGGCCTCCTTGATCTCGATCTCGATGTCGTCGTCCACCTGGGGCGAGACGAAGACCGAGGCAAAAGCGGTGTGCCGGCGGTGGCTGGCGTCAAAGGGGCTGATGCGCACCAGGCGGTGGATGCCGGTCTCGCCCTTGAGCTGGCCATAGGCCTGGTAGCCGTCCACGGCGATGGTGGCGCTCTTGATGCCCGCCTCCTCGCCCTCCTGAAAGTCCAGCATCTCCACCTTGAAGCCCTGGCGCTCGGCGAAGCGGCTGTACTGGCGCAGGAGCATCTGGGCCCAGTCCTGGGCGTCGGTGCCCCCGGCCCCGGCGTTGATATTGACGATGGCCCCCCGGCCGTCGTCCGGACCGCCCAGGAGCCGGGCCGCCTCCAGCCGGGCCAGGCCCCGGCCCAGCTCCTCGATGGCCTCCCCGGCCTCCTTGGCCGCGGCCTTGTCCTGCTCCTCGCCGGCCAGCTCCAGCAGGACCTCGGCGTCCTCATAGGCCAGAATAAGCTGCTGGATGCCCTTCAGGCCCTGCTCCAGCTCGGTGCGCTCGCGCGAGATCTCGCGGGCCTTTTCCTGGTCGTCCCAGAAGCCGGGCTGGGCCATGATCTTGTCCAGGGCGGCCAGGCGCTCCTGCTTGGCAACCGGGTCAAAGATACTCCCGCAGGGTGTCCAAACGGGGGCGCAGGGCGGTGAGTTGGTCTTTTAGCTCCTCGAACATGCCTATTCCTCCGCTTTGGGCCGGCGCAGACGGGCCGCCGCCACTCCCATCAGCCCCAGGGCCAGACCCAGGGGGCCGGCCAGGTCGCCGGCGGCGCTGAAGGGGGTGGACAGGGCCAGCAGGGGCAGCCGGCCGGTGCGGGCCTCGGGCTGGAACAGCCCGGTCTGCCCGGTGATGACGCCGTCGGGGGTCACGAAGCCGCTGACCCCGGTGGTGGCGGCCCGGGCCGCGGCGCGGCGGTTCTCCACCGCGCGCAGGGCCAGGTGGCTCATCTGCTGGTGGCTGGCGCCGGTGCGCCCGTACCAGGCGTCGTTGGTCTGGTTGATGAACAACTGGGCTCCGCGCCGGGCCTGGGCCCGGGCCAGTTCCGCGAATATCGATTCATAACAGATCAGGGGGCCGACCTTGCGCCCGGCCACGTCCAGGGTGTCGCCCACCTGCCCGGCCCGGAAGTCCAGGCCCAGGGCGGCCACCGCCCGCACGAAGAAAAACACCTGGGGCAGGGGCACGTACTCGCCAAAGGGCACCAGGTGGACCTTGTCGTAATGTCCTTCCGGCCGCCCCGCCGGCCCCACCAGCCAGACCCGGTTGCTGGCCTGCAACGGCGGGCCGATGTCGATCAGGCCGTTGGAGCCCAGGGCGATATGGACCCCCAGCTCCCGGGCCAGCTCCAGCACCGGCTGGCTCTCGCGGGCCTGGACCAGGAAATAGAAGGGCGCGGCCGACTCCGGCCAGACCACCAGCCAGGGCCGCTCCTCCACCTGGGCCGCCTCCCGGCGGGTCAGGTCGACGTAGCGCCGGATCACCTCGCCGCGCATGGCCGGCAGCCAGAGCTGGTCCTGGGGGATGCCGGCCTGGACCACGCTGACCGTGAGCTGGGGGGCCTGGTCCATGGCCGCGCGCACCGTGTCCATGCGCGCCGCGCCGGCCCACCAACCCCCGGCCAGCAGGACCGCCGCCAGGCCCAGGGCCGCCAGCCGCCGACCCGCCCTGCGGTCCAGGTCCGGCAGCAGGGCCGGGAACCAGGCCCGGGCGAGGAGGGCGTTGACCAGGGCCACCAGGGCCGACAGGCCGGTGGCGCCCCAGATCTCGGCGCTCTGGAGCAGGGGCGGGACCGCCACCAGGGCGCTGGCCAGGGGCAGCCAGGGAAAGCCGGTGAACAGCCAGCCCCGCACCCATTCCAGCCCGGCCCAGAGCAGGGGGGTCAGCCACCAGGGATCCAGGCCCCAACCCCGGGCCAGGGCCATCAGCCCGGCCAGGAGCGCGGGATACATGGCCAGGATCGCGGCCAGGGCCGCCAGGGCCAGCCCGGCCAGGGGCCAGGGCAGGCCGCCGAACTCGGTCATCACCACCGTCAGCCAGTGGAGCTGGACCAGGCCCAGGCCCAGGCCAAAGAGCCAGCCGCCCACCAGGGCCTGTCGGGGCGAAAGGCGATAGGCCAGCCAAAGTAGCGGCAAGAGCCCCGCCAGGGCCAGGGGCCAGAGGTCCCAGGCCGGGAAGGCCAGGGCCAGGACCCCGCCGCCGGCCAGGGCCAGACCGGCCGGGACCCGGCCGGGCCACCAGGAGGACTGGCGCGCCAAGCCGGACCTAGGCCTCTTCGCTGGCCGCGTCGGGCGGGGCGGGGAAGGCCTGCACCCGGATCACCCGGCGCTCGTCGGCCCCGGCCACCACCAGGCGCACCGGCCCCAGGACCACCTCCTCGCCCACCTTGGGCACCCGGCCCAGGTAGGTGGTGATCAATCCGCCCACGGTCTCGAAACGGCCCTCGGGCAACTCTTCGGGCAGCTCGTACTCCAGGCGCGCGGAAAGTTCGTCCACCTCCAGGCGGCCGTCCACCAGCAGCGAACCGTCGGGGCCGTCGCTGACCAGCTCCTCGGTCTGGTCGTACTCGTCCTCGATGTCGCCCACGATCTCTTCCAGCACGTCCTCCATGGTCACCACCCCGGCGGTGCCGCCGTACTCGTCCACCACGATGGCCAGGTGGGTGCGGTGACGCTCGAAGGAGGCCAGCAGCTGGGTCAGGGGCACGGACTGGGGCACGAACAAGGCCTTGCGCATGATGGCGCTGACGTCCACGGTCTCGCTGGCCTGGCCCCAGAAGCTCAGCAGGTCCTTGGCGTGGATCACCCCCACGATATGGTCCAGGTCCTCGGCGAAGACCGGGATGCGCGAATGCCCGGAGTTGACGATGACCGCGATGATCTCCTGCACCGAGGCGGCCAGGGGCACGGTGATCATGTCGGTGCGGGGGACCATGATCTGGGCGGCGGTGTTCTCGTCCAGCTCCAGCACCGCGTCGATCATCTCGCCCTCGCGGCGGCTGATGACGCCCTCGGCCTCGCCCTGCTCCACCAGGTCCTGGATTTCGCGTTCTAGATTGTGGGTGTGGTTGGCGCGGGCGCCGCCCATGAGTTCACGGAGGCGGTGGATGAAGCCTCGTCGCGGTTCTGAGTCCAACGGGGGGACGATCCTTTCCCTTGCGGCGCCGCCCGCAACACGCGGGTCGGGCCTGAATCGGTGGCTGCCGGCGCTTAAATCCTGGCCGGCACAGGTAATTAATATCTTAACTCGGCCCGGCCGTCAAAGGCCGTAACTCCGCCCTGCCGGGCGCGCCCGGTCAGCCGACCCGCACCCCAATTATAGGGCATAAAAGGTTGACGCGGAAAGAGGGCCTGCTTAAGATAATACATGGAGGTATGTGTCATGCCCGTGACTTTCGACCCCAACACCGCGACCTACTATCCGGCGTCCTACACCGGGCAGGTCGCCCCGCCGCCCCCGCCGCCGGAGGTGGCCCAGCCGTCCGAGGTGCCGCCGCCACCGCCGGAGCAAGCCGCCCAGTCGTCCCCGCCGCCCCCGCCGCCGGATTCCGAGGTGGGCACCACCCTGGACACGGTGGTCTAGGCCGGGACTCCCAGCCCTGGGACCGGATGGCGCGGGTGAGGCGCGAGCCTTCCCGCGCCTTTGTTTTGTCCGGTCAGCCATGCCGATATAATATGTAATAACGCTAGTTTGACTCGGCTGCGCCCGGCCGGGCCAAGAATGAACCGGGGCCGGGGATCTCCCCCAGCCCCGGCTGGCTTTGGCGCTTGGTGGGGCTAGGCCGGGATGCCGCCCAGGATGATGGTGGCGTCGCGGTCCGGGCCCACGCTGACCAGGGACAGGGGCGCGCCGGCCAACTGGCTCAGGCGCTCCAGATAGGCCCGGCAACTGGGGGGCAGGTCGTCCAGGGACTTGGCCCCGGTGATGTCCTGGTCCCAACCCGGCAACTCCTCGTAGATCGGCTGGCACTGGCCCAGCCTGGTCAGGGAGGCGGGCAGGGTCTCCAGCTCGCTGCCGTCGGGCAGGCGATAGCCCTTGCAGATCTTGAGGCTGGGCAGGCCGGTCAGCACGTCCAGCTTGGTGATGCACAGGCCGGTGATGCCCGACAGACGCACCGCCTGGCGCACCACCACCAGGTCCAGCCAACCGCAGCGGCGGGGCCGGCCGGTGGTGGAGCCGAACTCGGCCCCCTTGTCCTGGAGATGGCGACCGATCTCGTCCAGCAGCTCGGTGGGGAAGGGGCCGCCGCCCACCCGGGTGGTGTAGGCCTTGACCAGGCCCAGGACGTTGGTCAGCCGGGTGACGCCCACGCCAGCGCCGTTGCAGGCGGTGCCGGCCACCGGGTTGCTGCTGGTCACGAAGGGGTAGGTGCCGTGATCGATGTCCAGATGGGTGCCCTGGGCGCCCTCGAAGAGCAGGGAGCGCCCGCTCTCCAGCATCCGGTTCAGCTCCAGGGAGACGTCGGCCAGGTAGGGGCGCAGGCGCTGGCCCAGGGCCAGGAACTGCGCCAACACCGCGGCCGGGTCCAGGGCGGGCTCCTTATAATATTGGGTGAGCCAGAAGTTCTTCTCGGCCAGGTTGGCCTCGATCTTCGCTTTGAGCAGCTCCGGCTCGGTCAGGTCCACGCCCCGGATGCCCACCCGGGCGGCCTTGTCCTCGTAGCAGGGGCCGATGCCCCGGCCGGTGGTGCCGATGGCGTCCTTGCCCTTGGCCTTTTCCCGGGCCAGGTCCAGGGCCTGGTGCCAGGGCATGATCAGGTGGGCGCGGTCGCTGATGCGCAACCGGTCCGGACCCACCGCCACCCCGCGCTCGGCCAGGCGGTCGATCTCGCCCAGCAGCACCGTGGGGTCCACCACCACGCCGTTGCCGATGAAGCAGGTCTTGCTCTGGTGCAGCACGCCGGAGGGGATCAGGTGCAGGATGAATTTCTGCCCGTCCACCACCAGGGTGTGTCCGGCGTTGTTGCCGCCCTGGAAGCGGACGATGCCGTCCACCCCCTCGGTCAGCAGGTCCACCACCTTGCCCTTGCCTTCATCACCCCACTGGGTGCCGACAACCACCACGCATGCCATGGGCCTCAGTCCTCCCGGTCATTGCGGAATTAGGCCCGTAAAGGCCCCGCATAACCTACTGCACCGCACCGGGCCTGTCAACTTGGCGGGGTCGGTTTGAAGGCCCCGGGCCGGCGTGCTATACTGGCCCACCGACGCGGGAATAGCTCAGTTGGCCAGAGCGTCAGCCTTCCAAGCTGAGGGTCGCGGGTTCGAGTCCCGTTTCCCGCTCCACTAAAATCAAGGGGTTGGCCGTCCGCGGCCAGCCCCTTTTGGCTGGGGGCCGCCCCCGCCGGCCTTGGTCGGCCATTCTGATAAATAAAATCCAGCACTTCCCCGGCGTCAGCCGCTGGCCCGGAAGGGGCGGCGGCGCGGCCTGCCCCCGGACGGGGCTTGGCTCGGGCCGGGCGCGGCCGGACGACCATCCGGTTGCCCCAAATTTGCAAACAACATACGTTCGAGTATGACCAAATTGGCGAAGCTACCTAATGGTAGCAACTGTTCTGACAGTTTCGGGCCATTTACTCCGAAAAACGCTGGCCTGGCCTCCGCCCCACGGCCCGGATTGTCGCATTAACCCTGCCAATTGATTGACGCTTCACCGGAAATCTCCCCCTGCCGCTCCGGCCCGCCCGGGTCCTCTCCCTGCCTTGGCACTCCTATTGCGAGGTGGGTGGGCGATCACTCATCACCAGCAAGGGAGGAGATTCATGGTCGGGAAAAAGTGGCTGCGCGTCCTGGTCTGCGGTGTGGCGTTATCCGCCGTGACCTTGAGCGCCGGGCTGGCCAGGGCCGCCGACACCATCAAGGTGGGCATCCTGCATTCGCTCTCCGGCACCATGGCCATCAGCGAAACCACCCTGAAAGACGTCATGTTGATGCTCATCGACGAGCAGAACAAAAAGGGCGGTCTTTTGGGCAAGAAGCTGGAGCCGGTGGTGGTGGACCCCGCCTCCAACTGGCCGCTGTTCGCCGAGAAGGCCCGCGAGCTGCTGGACAAGCAGAAGGTGGCGGCGGTCTTCGGCTGCTGGACCTCGGTTTCGCGCAAGTCGGTGCTGCCGGTCTTCGAGGAGCTGAACGGCCTGCTCTTCTACCCGGTGCAGTATGAGGGCGAGGAGTGCTCGCGCAACGTGTTCTACACCGGCGCGGCCCCCAACCAGCAGGCCATCCCGGCGGTGGACTACCTCCTGGGCAACGAGGGCGGCGGCGCCAAGCGCATCGTGCTCCTGGGCACCGACTACGTCTATCCGCGCACCACCAACAAGATCCTGCGCGCCTACCTGCACAGCAAGGGCATCACCGACGCCGACATCATGGAGAAGTACACCCCCTTCGGTCACTCCGACTGGCAGAGCATCGTGGCCGAGGTGAAGAAGTTCGCCAGCGCCGGCAAGAAGACCGCGGTGGTCTCCACCATCAACGGCGACGCCAACGTGCCGTTCTATAAGGAGCTGGCCAACCAGGGCATCAAGGCCGAGCAGATCCCGGTGGTGGCCTTCTCGGTGGGCGAGGAGGAGCTGGCCGGCATCGACACCGCGCCCCTGGTGGGTCACCTGGCGGCCTGGAACTACTTCATGAGCGTGGACAACCCCACCAACAAGGACTTCATCGCCAAGTGGCACGCCTTCATCAAGGACAAGAAGCGCGTGACCAACGACCCCATGGAGGCCCACTTCATCGGCTTCAACATGTGGGTGCAGGCGGTGGAGCAGGCCGGCACCACCAACGTGGACGCGGTGCGCCAGGCCATGTACGGCCAGAAGGCCAAGAACCTGACCGGCGGCATCGCGGTGATGAACACCAACCATCACCTGTCCAAGCCGGTGCTGATCGGCGAGATCCAGCCCGACGGCCAGTTCTCGGTGGTCTGGCAGACCAAGGGCCTGGTCAAGGGTGACGCCTGGTCCAAGTTCATCCCGGAGAGCGCCAAGCTGACCGCCGACTGGACCTACCCCTGGGTCTGCGGCAACTGCGAGAAGCCCAAGTATCCCCCGGTCGACGCCAAGTAAATCCAACCCAGGGGAGGGCCGGACCGGCCGGCCCTCCCCTGCCGCCGACGAGGAGACTCCATGCAGTTCGTCTCAAGGTTCATCTTGGCGGTTTGGGTGGTCCTGGCCAGCGTACAGGCCCTGCCGGCCCAGGAGACCGCCCCGCCCGAGGCGCTGCTGGCCGGTCTGAGCGGCGCCGACTTCAACCAGACCCTGGCCACGGTCGAGGCCCTGGCCGCCAGCGGCGATCCCCGGGTGGTGCCGGCCCTGCAGGCCATGCTGGACAGCAAGCTCTATGTGCGCGAGGCCGACGGCGCGGTGGTGGTGGCCGAGCGCCAGGGGCAGGAGTACCGCCTGCTTGATCCCCTCAGCGGCCGGGAGCTGGGCCAGGCCGCCGCGGACGACCTCAAGCGGATCATGGTCAACAACCGCCTGCGCGGGGTCCTGCGCGGGGCCCTGGGCGGGCTGACCCTGCTCAGCCCCGATCCCCAGGTGCGCTCCACGGCGGTGGCCGCGGTGCAGAATTCGCGCAACGCCGCCATCCTGCCGATCCTGGCCAAGGCCATAGCCCGCGAGAGCGATCCCGGCCTCAAGGAGCGCATGATCCTGGCCCAGGCCTCCATCCAGCTTTTCGAGTCCGACGACAAGGCCACCCGCCTCCAGGCCCTGCCGGTGCTGGCCGCCCACCCCACCCAGGACGTGCGCGCCCTGCTGGGCAACTTCGCCGCCGGCCCGGCCAAGTCCGACCCGGACCTGGACAAGGCCGCGACCAAGGCCCTCAAGGCGGTGGAGAGCACCCTGGGCCTGTGGGAGATGGTGGGCCACCTCTACCGGGGCCTGAGCCTGGGCTCGGTCCTGCTCCTGGCCGCCATCGGCCTGGCCATCACCTTCGGCCTTTTGGGGGTGATCAACATGGCCCACGGCGAGATGGTGATGCTGGGGGCCTACACCACCTATGTGGTGCAAGAGATTTTCCGGGCCTACGCCCCGGGCGCGGTGGACTGGTCCCTGGTGGTGGCGGTGCCGGCCGCCTTCCTGGTGGCCGGCGCGGTGGGGGTGGGCATCGAGCGGGGCATCATCCGCTTTCTTTACGGACGCCCCCTGGAGACCCTGCTGGCCACCTGGGGCCTGAGCCTGGTCCTGCAACAGGCGGTGCGCTCCATCTTCGGCCCCAGCAACCGGGAGGTGGCCAACCCCTCCTGGATGAGCGGGGCCTGGGAGCTGACCGGCGGCCTGGTGCTGACCTACAACCGGATCTGGATCATCGTCTTCAGCCTGGCGGTGGTGGGGCTGATCGCCCTGGTGCTGCGCCGGACCAGCTTCGGCCTGCGGATGCGGGCCGTGACCCAGAACCGGGCCATGGCCAGCGCCATGGGCATGCACACCGGGGCCATCGATGCCCTGACCTTCGGCCTGGGCTCGGGCATCGCCGGCATGGCCGGGGTGGCCCTCAGCCAGATCGACAACGTCAGCCCCAACCTGGGCCAGGCCTACATCATCGACAGCTTCATGGTGGTTGTCTTCGGCGGGGTGGGCAACCTGCTGGGCACGGTGCTGGGGGCCTTCAGCCTGGGCGTGGTCAACAAGTACCTGGAGCCCATGTCCGGGGCGGTGATGGCCAAGATCCTGGTGCTGACCGGGCTGATCCTGTTCATCCAGAAGCGACCCCGGGGGCTGTTCAGCCTCAAGGGCCGCGCGGCGGAGATGTAGGCATGACGGCCTTACCCCAACCCTTGCGCCAGGCGATGCTGGGCGATCGCGGCGGGGCCCTGGTCCTGGCCGGCCTGGGCCTGGCGGCGGTGCTGGTGCCGGTGTTCAACCTGGCCCTGCCCGACTCCTCGGCCCTGCACCTGCCGGACTACCTGGTCAGTCTGCTGGGCAAGTACCTCTGCTTCGCGCTGCTGGCCATGAGCCTGGACCTGATCTGGGGCTACGCCGGCATCCTGAGCCTGGGCCACGGGGCCTTCTTCGCCCTGGGCGGCTACGCCATGGGCATGTACCTGATGCGCCAGATCGGGGCGCGCGGGGTCTACGGCAATCCCCTGCTGCCAGACTTCATGGTCTTCCTCAACTGGAAGGAGCTGCCCTGGTACTGGCTGGGGGCCGACAGCTTCCTGTTCAGCATCGTCCTGGCCCTGTTGGTGCCGGGCCTGCTGGCCTTTGTCTTCGGCTGGTTCGCCTTCCGCTCCCGGGTGAGCGGGGTCTACTTCTCCATCATCACCCAGGCCCTGACCTTCGCCCTGATGCTGGCCTTCTTCCGCAACGACATGGGCTTCGGCGGCAACAACGGCATGACCGACTTCAAGGACCTGCTGGGCTTCGACCTCCAGGCCACCAGCACCCGGGCGGCGCTCTTCGCGCTCTCGGCCCTGGCCGTGGCCCTGGGCTACCTGGTCTGCCGCCTGATCACCGGCTCCCGCCTGGGCCGGGTGCTGATGGCCATCCGCGACGCCGAGAGCCGGACCCGCTTCCTGGGCTATCGGGTGGAGCTCTACAACCTGTTCGTCTTCACGGTCTCCGCGGTCCTGGCCGGCCTGGCCGGGGCGCTCTACGTGCCCCAGGTGGGCATCATCAACCCCAGCGAGTTCGCCCCGGCCGCCAGCATCGAGGTGGTGATCTGGGTGGCGGTGGGCGGGCGGGGCTCGCTCTATGGCGCGGTGCTGGGGGCGCTGCTGGTCAACTACGCCAAGACCTATTTCACCGGCGCCCTGCCCGAGCTGTGGCTCTATCTCCTGGGCGCGCTCTTCGTGGCGGTGACCATCTTCCTGCCCAAGGGCCTGGTGGGCACCCTGCCGGCCCTGAACCTGGCCGGCTTGGGCAATGGGCCGCACTGGCGCGGATTCTGGCGGCGGCCGGCCCTGGAGAAGGTCAAGCCGGCCCCCGGACCCCGGCCCCAGGAGTAAGCCGCCATGGACATGGTGCTCTACGTGGACAACGTCACCGTCAGCTTCGACGGCTTCAAGGCCCTGGACGAGCTGAGCCTCTACCTGCGCCCGGGCGAGCTGCGGGCCATCATCGGGCCCAACGGGGCCGGCAAGACCACCCTGATGGACGTGATCACCGGCCGGACCAAGCCCGACTCGGGCGAGGTGATCTTCAAGGGCAACGTGAACCTGGCCCGCCAGGACGAGGCCCGCACCGCCAACCTGGGCATCGGGCGCAAGTTCCAGCAGCCCACGGTCTTCGAGAACCAGACCGTCTTCGAGAACCTGGAGCTGGCCCTGGCCGGCAAGCGCGGCCTCTGGCAGAGCCTGGGCTTCCGGCTGGACGACCAGGAGCGCCGGCGCATCGACGAGGTCCTGGCCACCATCGCCCTGGAGAGCCTGCGGGACCAGCCGGCCGGCCTGCTCTCCCATGGGCAGAAGCAGTGGCTGGAGATCGGCATGCTGTTGATGCAGCGGCCGGAGCTGATGCTCCTGGACGAGCCGGTGGCGGGCATGACCGACGCCGAGACCGAGCAGACCGCCCGGCTGCTGCGGGAGCTGGCCGGCGAGCATTCGGTGGTGGTGGTGGAGCACGACATGGACTTCGTGCGCTCCCTGGAGTGCATGGTCACGGTGCTGCACGAGGGCAAGGTCCTGACCGAGGGCTCCATGGAGATGGTGCAACAGGACCACCGGGTGGTCGAGGTTTACCTGGGGCGTTGATCATGCTGGACGTTGAACGCATCGACATGCACTACGGGGCCACCCAGGCCCTGCGCGAGGTGAGCCTGGGGGCCGAGATCGGCCAGGTGACCACGGTCCTGGGCCGCAACGGGGTGGGCAAGACCACCCTGATGCGGGCGGTGGTGGGCCTGAAGCCGGTCAGCCGGGGACGCATCACCTGGGACGGCCGGGAGGTCACCGGCCTGCCGGCCCATGCCCGGGCGGCCCGGGGCATCGCCTACGTGCCCCAGGGACGCTTCATCTTCCCGCTGCTGACCGTGGAGGAGAACCTCAAGACCGGCTTCGCCTGCCTGCCCGCGAAGCAGCACCACCTGCCGGCGGAGATCTTCGAGCTCTTCCCGGTGCTCAAGGACATGCTGCGCCGCCGGGGCGGCGACCTCTCCGGCGGTCAGCAGCAGCAACTGGCCATCGCCCGGGCCCTGGTCACCCGGCCCCGCCTCCTGGTGCTGGACGAGCCCACCGAGGGCATCCAGCCCTCGATCATCAAGCAGATCGAGCAAGTCATAAAAACCCTTGCCGCCCGGGGCGACATGGCGATACTGCTGGTGGAGCAGTACTTTGATTTCGCGCGGGAGCTGGCCGACACCATCACGGTGATGGATCGCGGCCGGGTGGTGGTGGCCGGCCCCAAGCGGGAGCTGGAAATGTCCGATGTCCGCCGCTACCTCACGGTGTGAGGCGGCCCCCCACGCGCCCCAACCCGGGCCGGGCCAGGAGGTGCGGGGCCGCGCCCACCTGCGCTACGCCCGCGCGCCCCAGGGCCAAATCCTGGACCTGGTCTACGCCCGGGACCCCCTGCGCCTGGTCTTCAACCGCCCGGAGCCGGGCCAGCCCCCCACCGCGGTGCTGGTGAGCAGCTCCGGCGGCCTGGTGGGGGGCGACCAGTTGGCGGTGACGCTGGAGTTGGGGCCGGGGACCCAGGCCCTGGTCACCAGCCAGGCCGCCGAGAAGGTCTACCGTTCCACCGGCCCCGACAGCCGGGTGGCGGTGGAGCTGCGGGTGGAGGAGGGCGGCCGCCTGGAGTGGCTGCCCCAGGAGACGATCTTTTTTGAGGGCGCGCGCCTGCGGCGACAGACCAGCCTGGAGCTGCGGGGCCAGGCCCAGGTCCTGGCCGGGGAGATCCTGGTCTTCGGCCGGGCCGCCCGGGGCGAGGAGATCACCCGGGGCCTGCTGCGCGAGGCCTGGCAGGTGCGGCGGGACGGCCGCCTGCTCTGGGCCGACGCCCTGCACCTGGAGGGCGACCTGGCCCGGACCCTGGCCCACCCGGCCGGCCTGGGCGGGGCGCGGGCCTGCGCCAGCGCGGTGTTCGCCGCCCCGGAGGCGGCCAGCGCCCTGGACCTGGTGCGGGAATGCCTGGGTGGACCAGAGGGCCTGCGGGTGGGGGCCACGGCCCTGCCGGGCCTGGTCCTGGCCCGTTGGCTGGGGCCGGACGCCGCCGCCCTGCGCCGGGCCTACACCGATTTTTGGGGCGAGTTGCGCGCCCGCGTCTGGGGCCTGCCCCGGCGGCTGCCGCGGGTTTGGCACCTTTAGGCCAGAAAGGAACCCGACCGTGAATCTCTCACCGCGCGAGAAGGACAAACTGCTGGTGGCCATGGCGGCCATGGTGGCCCGCCGCCGCCTGGAGCGGGGCGTCAGGCTCAACTATCCCGAGGCCGTGGCCCTGATCAGCGACTTCGTGGTGGAGGGGGCCCGCGACGGCCGCCGGGTGGCCGACCTGATGCAGGCCGGCCGCGAGGTGCTGACCCGGGACCAGGTCATGGAGGGCGTGCCGGAGATGATCCACGAAATCCAGGTGGAGGCCACCTTCCCCGACGGCACCAAGCTGGTCACGGTGCACAATCCCATCCGCTGAGACAGGAGCCGCCATGTCCCCCCTGACGCCCGGCGAGATCATCGCCGCCGAGGGCAGCCTGGTTTTGAACCAGGACCGGCCCAGCCTGAGCCTGAGCGTGGCCAACACCGGCGACCGGCCGATCCAGGTCGGCTCGCACTACCATTTCTACGAGACCAACGCCGCCCTGGCCTTTGACCGCGAACGGGCGCGCGGCTGGCGGCTGGACATCCCGGCCGGCAGCGCGGTGCGCTTCGAGCCCGGCCAGACCCGCGAGGTGCGGCTGGTGCCCTATGCCGGCCTGCGCCGGGCGCACGGGTTCCAGGGCCGCGTCGACGGCCCCCTGGAGGACTGAGCCATGCCCTACGAAATCGATCGCGCCTCCTACGCGGCCATGTATGGACCCACGCTGGGCGACCGGGTGCGCCTGGCCGACACCGAACTGTTCCTGGAGGTGGAAAAGGACCACACCATCTACGGCGAGGAGGTCAAGTTCGGCGGCGGCAAGGTCATCCGCGACGGCATGGGCCAGTCCCAGTGCAGCCAGGCCCAGGGCGCGGCCGACACCGTGATCACCAACGCCCTGATCCTGGATTGGTGGGGGGTGGTCAAGGCCGACGTGGGCATCAGGGACGGGCGCATCCTGGCCCTGGGCAAGGCCGGCAACCCCGACGTGCAGCCCGGGGTGGACATCATCATCGGCCCGGGCACCGAGATCATCGCCGGCGAGGGCCGCATCCTCACCGCCGGGGGCATCGACAGCCACATCCACTTCATCTGCCCCCAGCAGGTGGAGGAGGCCCTCTGCTCGGGCGTGACCACCATGCTGGGCGGGGGCACCGGCCCGGCCGATGGCACCAACGCCACCACCTGCACCCCCGGCCCCTGGCACATGGCGCGGATGCTCCAGGCCGCCGAGGGCCTGCCCATGAACCTGGGCTTTTTCGGCAAGGGCAACGCCGCCCTGCCCGGGTCGCTGGAGGAGCAGATCCGGGCCGGGGCCTGCGGGCTCAAGCTGCACGAGGACTGGGGCACCACCCCGGCGGCCATCGACAACTGCCTGGCCGTGGCCGAGCGCTTCGACGTGCAGGTGGCCATCCACACCGACACCCTGAACGAGTCGGGTTTCGTGGAGGACACCGCCGCCGCCTTCCGGGGCCGGACCATCCACACCTTCCACACCGAGGGGGCCGGCGGCGGCCACGCCCCGGACATCATCAAGCTCTGCGGGCTGGCCAACGTGCTGCCCTCCTCCACCAACCCCACCCGCCCCTTCACGGTCAACACCATCGACGAGCACCTGGACATGCTGATGGTCTGCCACCACCTGGACCCCAGCATCCCCGAGGACGTGGCCTTCGCCGAGAGCCGCATCCGGCGCGAGACCATCGCCGCCGAGGACATCCTGCACGACCTGGGGGCCTTCAGCATGA
Source organism: uncultured Desulfarculaceae bacterium (assembly GCA_937908275.1). Lineage (GTDB taxonomy): Bacteria > Desulfobacterota > Desulfarculia > Desulfarculales > Desulfarculaceae > JACRDC01. Next base: position 31,755 of record CALERA010000287.1, read on the forward strand.
TCTCCTCCGACAGCCAGGCCATGGGCCGGGTGGGCGAGGTGATCACCCGCACCTGGCAGACCGCCCACAAGATGAAACTCCAGCGCGGGTCCCTGCCCGGCGAGCGCGCCGGCAACGACAACCTCCGCTGCCGGCGCTACCTGGCCAAGTACACCATCAACCCGGCCATCACCCACGGCATCGCCCACGAGGTGGGCTCGGTGGAGCCGGGCAAGCTGGCCGACCTGGTGCTGTGGCGGCCGATGTTCTTCGGGGTCAAGCCGGATATGGTGCTCAAGGCCGGCTGCATCACCGCCGCGGCCATGGGCGACGCCAACGCCTCCATCCCCACCCCGCAGCCGGTGCACCAGCGGCCCATGTTCGGGGCCTTTGGCCGGGCCCTGACCGCCGGCTCGCTGACCTTCGTCTCCCAGGCCGCCCTGGAGGCCGACCTGGGCCAGCGCCTGGGCCTGGCCCGACCCCTGGTGGCGGTGCGCGGCACTCGCAACTTGGGCAAGGCCGACCTGAAGCTCAACGACGCCCTGCCCCGGATCGAGGTGGACCCGGAGACCTACGAGGTGCGGGCCGACGGCGAGCTGCTCACCTGCCAGCCGGCCCAGGAGCTGCCCCTGGCCCAGCGTTATTTCCTGTTCTAGGGGGCCAGCGTGCGCCGGGCCATCGAGCACCTGCCCGCCTCCCAGGCCGCCGGCTTGCCGGCCCAGGCCACGGTGACCCTGCCCTTTGAGCAGCGCCATCGCCGCCGGGTGCGCCTGCAGGACGACCAGGGCCAGGACTTTCTCCTGGACCTGCCCCGGGCGGTGATGATGCGCGCGGGCGACCTCTTGCGCCTGGAGGAGGGCGGCTACCTGGCGGTGCGGGCGGCGGAGGAGCCGGTGCTGGATATCACCTGCCACCACCCGGAACAGGCCCTGCGGGTGGCCTGGCACCTGGGCAACCGCCACGTGGCGGTGCAGGTGTTGAGCGCCGAGCGCCTGCGCATCCTGGCCGACCGGGTCTTGGGGGAGATGCTTCAGGGCCTGGGGGCGGAGGTGGATGCCATCCTGGCCCCCTTCGCGCCCGAGGACGGGGCCTACGCCGGCGGGGGCCATCACCAGCATGACCACTGACCAGGCCCGCCAGCGGCTGTGGACCTGGCTCTCCCCGGCTTTCCCGGTGGGGGCCTACAGCTATTCCCAGGGCCTGGAGTACGCGGTGGAGGCCGGCCTGGTGGCCGGGGCGGCGGACCTGGGCCAGTGGATCGCCGGCGTCCTGGACTTCGGCTGCCTGCGGGGACAGGCCCTGCTCTTTGTCCGCGCCTGGCGCGCGGCCCAGGCCCGGGACCTGGACCAGCTCTTGGCGGTCAGCGAACTGGCCGACGCCCTGCGCCCCAGCGCCGAGCTGGGCCGGGAGAGCGCGGCCCAGGGCCAGGCCTTCCTGACCGCATTGCGCCAGGTCTGGCCCCAGGACTTCCTGACCGCCTGGGCCGCCGGCCTGGCGGAGATGGACCGGCCGGCGGCCTATCCGGTGGCGGTGGCCCTGGCCGCCGCCCTGGAGGGCGTGGCCCTGGCCGAGGGGTTGCTGCTCTTCCTCCAGGCCCAGGCCGCCAACCTGGTCTCGGCCGGGGTGCGCCTGATCCCCCTGGGCCAGACCGATGGCCTCCGGGTGCTGGCCGGGCTGGAGCCCCGCCTGCGCCAGGCCCGCGACGCGGCCCTGCGCGGCGACCCCGAGGACTGGGGCTCGGCCGGCCTGGTGGCGGACTGGGCCTCCCTGCGCCACGAAACCCAATACACGAGGCTGTTCCGCTCATGAAAGGTCCGTTGCGGCTGGGGGTGGGAGGTCCGGTGGGCTCGGGCAAGACCGCGCTCCTGGAGCGCCTGTGCAAGGCCATGCGCGCGCGTTGGTCCCTGGCCGCGGTGACCAACGACATCTACACCAAGGAGGACCAGCGCATCCTCACCGAGTCCGGGGCCTTGGCCCCGGAGCGCATCCTGGGGGTGGAGACTGGGGGCTGCCCCCACACCGCCATCCGCGAGGACGCCTCCATCAACCTGGCGGCGGTGGATCAGATGAGCCAGCGCTTTCCCGACCTGGACCTGATCTTCATCGAGTCCGGCGGCGACAACCTGGCCGCCACCTTCTCCCCGGAGTTGGCCGACCTGACCATCTACGTGATCGACGTGGCGGCCGGGGAGAAGATTCCCCGCAAGGGCGGCCCGGGCATCACCCGCTCGGACCTTTTGGTCATCAACAAGATCGACCTGGCCCCCCTGGTGGGGGCCGACCTGGAGGTCATGCGCCGCGACGCCGCCCGCATGCGCGGCCAGCGCCCCTTTGTCTTCACCAACCTCAAGACCGACCAGGGCCTGGAGCAGGTGATCGACTTCATCGTGGCCAACGGCGGTCTGGAGCCTAGGTAGGCCCGCCCGGGAGCGGCGGCCGCCGGCCGGCGGGTTGGCGGGTGGTCCGGCGCATCAAGGCTTGGCGTTGGCTCCCCGGTCCAGCACCTGGCGCACCGTGGCCAGCAGGTCCAACTGGCGGAAGGGCTTGGCCACGTAACCCGCCGCGCCGGCTTCCAAAGCCTGCTTGACCTGCCCGTTGGCCGCGTACCCGCTGGCGATGACCACCCGCGCCCGGGGATCCAGGTCCAGCAGACGCCGCAAGGCCTGACGGCCGCCCATGCCCGGCATGCCCAGGTCCATCACCACCAGGTCCAGCTCCGGCCCCCGGGCGCGATAGATCTCCAGGGCCCGTTCGCCGCTGGGGGCGGTCACCACCTGGTAGCCACGGCTTTCCAGGGTCCGGGCCGCGAAGCGCCGCAAGGCCTCATCATCGTCCACCAGCAGGATGCTTTCGCGCCCGCCCAGGTCCTGGAGCGCGCCGCCCTGGACCTGGGCGTCGTTGACGCCGCTCCTGGTCTGGTGCACCGGCAGGTAGATGTGGAAGCTGGCTCCCTGGCCGAGCTCGCTGTAGCAGTGGATGTGTCCGCCGTGGCTCTTGATGATGCCGAAGGCGGAGGACAGGCCCAGGCCGGTGCCCTTGCCCACCTCCTTGGTGGTGAAGAAGGGCTCGAAGATGCGCTCCTGGGTGATTTGGTCCATGCCGGCCCCGCTGTCGCTGACCGAAAGCTGGACATAGGCTCCGGGCCGCATCTCCAGATGGCGCAGGCAGTACTCGTGCTCCAGGGTGACCCGGCGGGTCTCGAAGACCAGGCGACCGCCCTCGGGCATGGCGTCCTGGGCGTTGGAGGCCAGGTTCAGCAGCACCTGCTCCAGTTGGGTGGGGTCGGCCTCCACCAGGGGCAGGTTATCGGCCAGGTAGGTCTCGATGCGGATCATCTTGGGCAGGGTGCGCTCCAGGATGCCGCCGGCGCGCCGCACCACCTGGTTCAGGTCCAGGGGCTTGAGGTCCGGCTCCTGTTTGCGGGAAAAGGCCAGGATGCGCTGCACCAGCTCCTTGGCCCGCTGGGCGGAGAGGATGATCTGGTCCAGGTCGCCGGGATTGACCGCGCCCACGTGGGGCTCGGCGTCGGCCCGGGCCATCTCGGCGAAGCCCAGGATGGCGGCCAGGATGTTGTTGAAGTCGTGGGCGATGCCCCCGGCCAGGGTGCCAATGGCCTCCATCTTCTGGGCCTGGCGCAACTGGTCGGCCAATTGCGCCTTCTCCGCCTCGGCCTGCTTGAGTTGCTCGATCTCGCGGGTGATGGACAGGATGCAGGTCTCGCCGTCCAGCTCCAACAGGGTGGCCGACATCAGACCGGTGATGAGCTGCCCGTCCTTGCAGCGGAACCTGGCCTCGTAGTTGCTGACCGAGCCGTGCTCCCAGACCCCGGCCACGATTTGGCGGCGATCGTTGGGATCGGCGTAGACGTTGACTTCCAGGGAGGTCTTGCCGGCCAGTTCGTCCCTGGTGTAGCCCAGAATGCGCTCGAAGCCCTGGTTGACGTCCAGGAAGGCTCCGTCCCGGGCCCGGGTCAGGCAGATGGCGTCCGGGCTGGTGGCGAAGGCCAGGCGGAATTTCTCCTCGCTCTGGCGCAGGGCGTCCTCGGCCTGTTTGCGCTGGGTGATGTCGCTGGCGATGGTGGCGAACTTGTCCGGTCCCGGGGAGAAGACCGAAATATGGAAATGCTTGTTCATGGGTTGGAAATGGGTCTCGAAGGTGGAAGGCTCCCCGGTTTCGGCGGTGCGGGCGTAGATCTCCAGATAGGGCGGCTCGGCCACGCCATAGGCCTGGGAGGCCAGCACTCCCACCACTTTTTCCCGTGACAGGCCGGTGATCTGGCTGAAGGCCTGGTTGCAGTCTATGATCCGGTAGTCCACCACCCGGCCCGCGGGGTCGCGCACGATTTCGTGCAGCACCGCCAACTCGGACATGGAGTTGAACAGCGAGCGGAACTTGGCCTCGCTCTCGCAGAGGGCCAGCTCGAAGCGCCGGGTCTCGGTGATGTCGATCAGGAATCCCTCCAGGCCCACCACCTGGCCCTGGCTGATCACCGGGTTGATGCTGTAGGAGTGATAGCCGACCTCCCCGTCCTTGCGCCGGCGGGAGAAGGTTCCGGGCGGGGTCGGCTGGCCGCTCAGCAACCGGTCCACCAGATCCTGGGCCGCCGCCAGGTCGACCTGGTTCTGGGTCACGCTGAAGGGTTGGCCCAGGATTTCGGAGCAGTCGGCATAGCCGTGCATGGCCAGCCAGGACTGGTTGACGTCCCGGTAGTCACCCTGGAAGTCGATGAAGAAATAGCCCGCCTGGGCCTCGCGGATGATCTTGCGCAGCCGCTCCTCGCTGGCGGTCAGGCGGTTTTCCGCCTCCTGGCGCAGTTGCATCTGCTGGCGCGACTCCTCCAGGGCCGATTCCAGGCGGCGGTTGCTGCGGGCGATGGTCTGCACCAGGAAGGTGGCGGCGATGGTGGCCACGGTGTCGATGAACAGGGTGTTGATTGAGTAGACCAGCCAGCGCAGGCCGGAGCCGGGCACCTCCGGCAGCCAGGGCAGGCTCTCCCGCCACAACAACAAGCCGATGATGGCGAAGGTCAGGCCGTTCAGGGCCAGGGCCAGGACCCCGGCCCGCACCCCCAGCAGCACCCCGGCGATGAGGGGGAAGGTGAACATCCAGACGGGTCCGCCGGAGTAGGGGCCCAGGCGGAAGTAGAGCAGGGCGCCCAGGCCGTACAGCACCAGGGACACGAACCAGGCCCGGAACTTGAAACTGAGCCGGTGGCGCAGGGCGACGCCGAGCACCCCGAGATAGGCCAAGGTGTCCAGCAGGACCAGGGGCCACTCCCCGCGCCGCACCAGGAACCAAACACTGGGCGCGAAGATCACCAGGCCGGCCACAACCCCGAACAGGATGATCACATACAGGATTCGTTCACGCCAGAAGTCCTCGCTGTCCGCAGGGAAGGTGGCCCGCCTATCCAGCCAATCCTGTAACCAAACCAGCAAGCCGGACATGGGATCTCCCGAAAGCGCGCGGCTGGGCGGCAACCGCCCGGACTGGCGGTCCCCACTGCCAACGGCGACAGCGCACCTCTGACGAACGCCCGGGGCAGGACGGACTGGTAGGGGGCAGGTTGGGTGGCGGCGACCGGCCGCCGGGGTCAGCCGTGGCGCGCGAGAGAATCGGCCCGCCAGGGACCGTCTCGGGCCAGCGAGCGGGCCAGCGCGGCAACTTCTCCGCACCCCGACGCCGCGCGGCCAGGCTGGGCGTAAGAATGCAGGAACTACGACATATTGTCTATAAACATCAGGGCTTGCCCATGGCCTGGCCACACTTGACGCCAGCATGCGATGTCCCAGAATTATGCCATAAAACTTAGTAAAAATAGATAGTTTCTTTGTCGGGTCCTCCCGGCGGCTGGAGTCGCCGGCTCCGGGCCAACCCGTGGCGGCGATTAAATTCGGGCCTGGATTGGACGGCATGGGGCATAATCAGCCGGCGGCCTTGGGTCTGGTCCTCTGGTCTGGTCCAGCCCAGGCCGGCGGGCAACCAGGAGGCCAGCCGCCGGCCTGGCGGCGGGGGGAGGGAAGATGCTTAGTCGAGACGCGGTCATCGCCAAGGCCCGGGAGTTGGATTTCGCCGACGTGGGCTTCACCACGTCCGAGCCTTTCACTCACCAGAAGACCATCCTGGCAGAGCGGCGGGAGGAATACGCCTGGACCAGGCTCCGGGGCCTGGACCTGATGGCCGGCACCGATCCGGCGGCGCTGCTGCCCGGGGCGCGCTCCATCATCGTGCTGCTGGAGTTGTATTTCCGCCAGGCGTTTCCCCGCAGCATGGAGCCCCACTTCGGCCGCTGCTACCTGGACGACGATCGGATGACCAAGGACGGTTTGGCCTTGCGGATCAAGGCCTTCCGTGCATTTTTGCAGGAGGGTGGCCTCAGGGTGGAGATCCCCTACCACCTCTCCCACCGCCTGGCCGCCGCCCGGGCCGGCCTGGGCGACTTTGGCAAGAACTGCCTCTTCTACGCCAAGCGGGTGGCCCGGGGCGGCTCCTGGGTGTTGCCCGTCGCCTTGGTGGTGGACGCCGAGTTCGCGCCCGACCCGCCCAGCCTGGAGATCGGCTGCCCGGACTGGTGCAAGAACGCCTGCCTCACCGCCTGCCCCACCGGGGCGCTCCTGGGGCCGCGCAAGCTCGATCCGCGCCGCTGCATCTCCTTTCTCACCTACTTTGGCCAGGGCCTCACCCCCCGGGAGCTGCGCGAGCCCATGGGCCTGTGGGTTTATGGCTGCGACCGCTGCCAGAACGTCTGCCCGCGCAACGCTCCCTGGCTGGCGGCCCAACTGCCGCCCAATCCCCGGGCGGCGGCCAAGGCGGCGGACTTCGACCTGCGCCAACTCCTGGCCATGGACGCGGGCTATTTCAGGCAGCGCGTCTGGCCGCACATGTTCTACATGAGCGAGAAGGAGCTCTGGCGCTGGAAGATGAACCTGGCCCGGGTGATGGGCAACACCCGCGATGAAGGCTACGTCCCGGACCTGGTCCGGGCCTGGGCCGACAACGACGATCCGCGGGTGCGGGCCATGTGCGCCTGGGCCCTGGGGCGCATCGGCGGCGGCGCGGCCCGGCGGTCCCTGGAGGGATTCCGGGGCCAGGACGACGCGCTGGTGGCGGAGGAGGTGGAGGCGGCCCTGGACAGCCTGCCCTAGTCGCGTGCGTCGCGTGCGTCGCGTGCCGCGACAGGCGTATTACGGGTCGGGTGGCGTTGGAAGGTTCCCGAATCTCGCGCGCTCCCGTAGGGGCGTCGCGCGCAAATAGGTCGCGTGCCGCGACGGGCGTATTACGGGTCGGGTGGCGTTGGAGGGTTTACGAATCTCGCGTGCTCCCGTAGGGGCGTCGCGCGCAAATAGGTCGCGTGCCGCGACGGGCGGATTACGGGTCGGGTGGCGTTGGAAGGTTCCCGAATCTCGCGCGCTCCCGTAGGGGCGTCGCGCGCAAATAGGTCGCGTGCCGCGACGGGCGTATTACGGGTCGGGTGGCGTTGGAGGGTTTACGAATCTTGTGCGCTCCCGTAGGGGCGTCGCGCGCAAAGGGAAAAGATTCCACCGACCTTTTATCAAATCCGTGCGGATGGTGTCGGACAGAGAAACGGGGGAGCCCGATCCGGACTCCCCCGCGTTATTGTCTTTATCTGGCGAAGGCTAGTAACTGTAGAGGTTGCCGTAGGGCCGGCGGCTCTTGGGGTAGAGCTTCATGAACTCCTCGCGCGCGAACTGGCGCGGGGCCAGGCTCAGGTCGCCGAAGAACTCGACCACCAGGCCCTGCACCAGCTCCCACTCCTGGTCGCTGAGCTGGTCGAAGCCCACCTCGGCCCCCACCTGGGTCTGGTCGATCTGCCCGCGCACGTAGATGGCCCCGCCGTGCATGCCGGTGCCCAGCAGATAGCCGGCCGGCTTGGGGTCGTCGGTCAGGTTCAGCAGCACGATCACGCCGCCGGCCATGTACTCGCCCAGGTAGTCGCCGGCCACCCCGCCGATGACCAGCACCGGGAAGTTCTCCTGGTAGGCCTTCATGTGGATGCCGGAGCGGTAGCCCACGTCGCCCTGGATGAAGACCTTGCCGCCGCGCATGGCGTAGCAGAGGATGTCGCCGGCGTCGCCATGGACGATGACCTTGCCGGCGTTCATGGTGTTGCTCACGCCGTCCTGGACGTTGCCGTTGACCTCGATGCGCGCGCCGTTCATGAAGGCGGCCAGGTCGTTGCCGGGAATGCCCTGGATGGTGATGTCCACCCCCGCGTCCAGGCCCACGCCGATGTAGCGCTGACCGCGCACGTTGGTCAGCTCGATCTGGCGCTCGCCGGTGGCCAGGCTTTGGTGGATGTCCTCGTTCAGCTTCTTGTAATGGACGCCCTCGGCGTTGATGGTGGTCATGACCAAACCCCCAGGCCCGCCGTGACCCGCTCGCGGTGGACCGACGGCAGGGAAATCAGTCCGAAGTCCGGGGCCAGGAGCTTCTCCTCCAGGCCCTTCACCTCCACCCGGCCCTTGATCAGCCCGGTGATGATCCCGGCCCGGTCCACGTCGCCCACCAGCACGTAGCCCACCAGATGGTGGTCCTTGAGCACCAGCTTGCGATAGTTCTTGGTCTTGGGGTCCAGCTTGGTCAGGACCTCGTAGCCCTGGCCCTCGGGCGGGCTGGTGACGCCGGCGCTGATGGTGGCCAGGCCGCAGATCTCCACCGAGTTCATGGCCAGACCGCCCTCGTAGATCTTCTCGCCGCCGGCCATGTTCACCCCGGCGATGAAGCCCTGGCGGTAGGCGTTGGGCCAGATGGGAATGGAGCGGCGCTCGCCGCTGATCAGCTCCAGGGCCTGGGCCACGTCGCCGGCGGCGTAGACGTCCGCGACATTGGTGGCCAGGCGCTCGTCGGCCAGGATGCCGCGCTCGGTGGCGATCGCGCTGCCGGCCACCAGGGAGAGGTCGGGCAGCACGCCGATGGCCAGGACCACCAGGCCGGCGGCGACCTGGCTCCCGTCGGGCAGGGTGACGCCGGACACCTTGCCGCCGGCGAGGTCGATGCGCTGGGCGGTGGTGTTGGTCATGAGCGTCACCCCGGCCTTGGCCAGGGCCCCGGCCAGGAGATCGCTGGCGTCCTGGTCCAGGGTCACGGCCAGGATGCGCGGGGCCAGCTCCAGCACCGTGACCTTGAGACCCCGGGCGGTCAGCGCCTCCACGCTTTTCAGACCGATCAGGCCGCCGCCGATGACCACCGCTTCCTTGACCGCGTTGGCGGCGATGTAGGCCTCGATGTCGCGGGCGTCCTGCCAGGTGGTGAAGGTGAAGACGCCCGGGGCGTCGCTGCCCGGCAGGTTGGGCGGGGTGATGGGCTTGCCGCCGTTGGCGATCAGGAGCTTCTCGTAGCCGATGACCTGGCCGTCGGCGCAGGTGACGGTCTTTGCCGCGGGGTCGACCTTGGCGGCCTCCACCCCCAGCAGGGTCTTGACCCGCTGCTGGGCGTAGAAGTCGGCCGGGCGATAGGCCATGCCGGCCTCGTCCACCTTGCCACCCAGGAGGTAGGTGATCAGCGGCCGGGAGTAGGCGTGCTCGGTCTCCTTGGCCAGGAGGGTGATCTCCCCCTGGGGGTCGGTCTGGCGGATGCCCTCGACGCAGCCCACGCCGGCGGCGGAATTGCCGATGATAAGGTACTTGGTGCTAGTCATTGTCTTCCTCGATGACCAGGGCCTCGTTGGGGCAGTTGGCCACGCAGGCCGGGGTGCCGGTTTCGAGGCAGAGGTCGCACTTGGCGGCCACGTGCCCGCTCTTGTCGCGCCGGATGGCCCCGGTGGGGCAGACCATCACGCACATCCAGCAGCCCACGCAGCGCTGGGGATCGTGGGTCACCTCGCCGGTGACTGGATCGCGCGAGAGCGCGCCGGTCATGCAGGCCTCCACGCAGGCCGGCTCGTCGCAGTGACGGCACTGGACCGCGAAGGAGACCGCGCCCAGCCTCTCCACCGTGATGCGGGGGACGATCTCGCCCCGCTCCTGGCGGAAGGCCTTGATCAGGTCCTTGCTGCGGCTGTGGCTGACCAGGCAATGGACCTCGCACAGCCGGCAGTTCATGCAATATTCTTCCTTGGCCACGATGCGCTTCATCGGCCTACTCCCCCGCCGCCTTGATGCCCAGGATGCTGAGCTCGCGGTCGGACAGCCCCACGCCCCGCAGATGTTCGCGGTTGCCGCGCAGGCTTTCGATGGCGTTGATACCCATGCCGCCCATCATTTCCTTGATCTCGTGCGACCAGCCCCGCAGCAGGTTCACCAGGCGGCGGGCCCCGATGTCGGGGTTCAGGCGGCGGGTCAGATAGGGATCCTGGGTGGCGATGCCCCAGTTGCACTTGCCGGTGTAGCACTTCTGGCAGAGGTGGCAGCCCAGGGCCACCAGGGCCGCGGTGCCGATGTACACCGCGTCGGCCCCCAGGGCGATGGCCTTGACCACGTCGGCCGAGGAGCGGAAGCCGCCGCAGGCCACCACCGAGGCCTGGTTGCGGATGCCCTCCTGGCGCAGGCGGTCGTCCACCGCGGCCAGGGCGAACTCGATGGGGATGCCCACGTTGTTGCGGATCATGGTGGGGGCCGCGCCGGTGCCGCCCTTGTAGCCGTCGATGGCCACGATGTCCGCCCCGGCCCGCACGATGCCGCTGGCGATGGCCGCCACGTTGTGCACCGCGGCGATCTTCACGCTGATGGGCTTCTGGTAGCGGGTGGCCTCCTTGAGGCTGTAGATGAGCTGGCGCAGGTCCTCGATGGAGTAGATGTCGTGGTGGGGGGCCGGGCTGATGGCGTCGGAGCCCACCGGGATCATGCGGGTCTGGCTGATGCGCTCGTCGACCTTCTCGCCGGGCAGGTGCCCGCCGATGCCGGGCTTGGCCCCCTGGCCGATCTTGATCTCCACCGCCGCCGCAACCTTGAGGTAGTCGATGTCCACCCCGAAGCGGCCGGAGGCCACCTGCACGATCATGTTGGGGCCGTGGGGCCAGAAGTCCTTGTGCAGGCCGCCCTCGCCGCTGTTGGCGAAGGTGCCGTACTGGCCCGCCGCCCTGGCCAGGGACTCGAAGGCGTTGTAGCTGATGGCTCCGTAGCTCATGGCGCTGAACATGATCGGGGTGGAGAGCACCAGCTGGGGGGCCAGTTTGGTGGCCAGGCTGGGGCCGCCCTGGTCGTCGAAGCTCAGCTCCACCGCGTTGGGCTTGGCCCCCAGGAAGGTGGTCAGCTCCATGGGCTCGCGCAGGGGGTCGATGGAGGGGTTGGTCACCTGGCTGGCGTTGAGCAGGATGTTGTCCCACCAGCTGGTCTTGGCGGTGTCGTTGCCCATGGCCGAGAGCAGCACGCCGCCGGTCTCGGCCTGGCGGTAGATGTTCTGGATGACGTCGGAGGTCCAGTTGTTGTCCGGGGCGAAATCCGGCGGGGCCTTCTTGATGGTGATGGCCCCGGTGGGGCACAGGGTCGCGCAGCGCTGGCAGCCCACGCAGGAGGCCTCGTCGCAGGTGACCTGCTCGGCCTCCTCGTCGTAGGCGTGCACCTGGTTGGAGCATTGGCGCACGCAGACCTGGCATTGGATGCAGCGCTCGGGATCGCGCTCCACGTTGAATTCGGCTTGAACCAGTCTCTTGCTCACCTTAGGTCACCTTTCACGAAACCGCGGGGTTGGCGGTGGAGTCTCATTGCACCGAGGCCGCGGCGCGGCCGGCCCGGGGGGATTCCTGCCAGGCGCCGGCCGGCAGCTTGCAGGAATGGGCCTTCAGGCGGGCGGTGGCCTCGGCTCCGATGACCTTTTCCGGCTCCTTCAGGTGGGCCATGATCGGCACTCCGCCGGCCGCGTGCCAGACCACCTCGGGGTCGTTGCAGACCTCGCGGATGGCGCCTTCCTCGCTGGCCATGTAGACCATGTCGCCCTTGCGCGCGCCCACCATGGGGCGCAGCTTGGTGCGGTCGTTGAAGCCCACCATGCCGCCGGAGTGGCCCACCAGCACCGAGAAGGGGCCATTCAGGAGCGCGCCGCCGTAGACGATGCGCAGGGTGCGGGCCAGTTCGCGCCGGGTCTCGGGCAGGCGCTCCAACTGGGGCCAGAAGGGCGGGGCCATGGCCAGGCAGGCCGCCTCGAAGGGCAGGCGGTGCTTGCGCACCAAGAGGTCGAACAGGTAGGCGATGACCTCGGTGTCGGTGTGCAGGGCGCACTTGTAGCCGAAGTTGTCCAGGTAGCGCTTGTTGATGCCGTAGGAGCTGATCTCGCCGTTGTGCACCACCGACCAGTCCAGCAGCGAGAAGGGGTGCGCCCCGCCCCACCAGCCGGTGGTGTTGGTGGGGAAGCGGCCGTGGCTGGTCCAGATGTAGGCCTGGTACTCGTCCAACCGGTAGAACTCGCCGATGTCCTCGGGGAAACCCACGCCCTTGAACACGCCCATGTTCTTGCCCGACGAGAAGACGAAGCCGCCCTTGGACTCGTTGTTGATGGTCATCACCAGGTCGACGATGGCGTCGTCCTCGGTCTCGTCGCAGAACCGCTCCATCACCTCCGGCTTGATGTTGACGAAATAGCGATGGAGGATCGGGGGATGACGGACCAGGGCCGAGGGCCGGGTGGGAATGGTCTCGTCGCCGTAGACGGTGCACCAGCGGCTGATGAGCCGCTCGGTCTCCTGCTTGTCGTCGATGGCGTCGTACATCACGTGCAAGGCGTAACGGTCGCGCATCTCGGGATAGATGCCGTAGGCCGCGAAGCCGCCGCCCAGACCGTTGCTGCGGTCGTGCATGTTGGCGATGGAGCGGATGATGGCCTCGCCGCTCATGGGCGCGCCGATCTCGCTCATCATGCCGCTGATGGCGCAGCCGCTGATGTCCTTGCTGGTGGGGAACTGTTTACGGTGCAATAGCCTCATGAGGTTTCACCCCCTTGGTGTGAACCCAACTCCGGCCCCGCGCCTCCAGGGCGGGCAGGGCCGGATCGATCCGTTGGCCCGGCCGGCGGTCTAGTCCCAGCCCGGCCGGTAATGGTTTGTGATCGGCAACCGGCGGTCGCGGCCAAAGGCCTTGGGCGTGATTTTCACCCCCGGCGGGGCCTGACGACGCTTGTACTCGTTCAGGTCCACCAGCCGCACCACCTCTTTGACCACCTCGGGATCGAAGCCCTCGGCGGCGATCTCGTCCAACACCTTGTCCTGCTCCACGTAGGCCTGGAGAATGGGGTCCAGCACCGCGTAGGGAGGCAGGGAATCCTCGTCCTTCTGGTCCGGCCGCAGTTCGGCCGTGGGCGGCCGGACGATGACGCTCTGGGGGATGATCTCGCGCCCGGCGGTCTGGTTGACGTGGGCCGAGAGCTCGTAGACCAGGGTCTTGGGCACGTCCTTGATCACCGCGAAGCCGCCGGCCATGTCGCCGTAGAGGGTGCAATAGCCCACCGCGGTCTCGCTCTTGTTGCCGGTGGTCAGCACCAGCCAGCCAAAGCGGTTGGAGAGCGACATCAGCAGGTTGCCCCGGATGCGGGCCTGGAGGTTCTCCACCTCCACCCCCAGGGGGCCGGGGCCGAAGGCCGGGGCCAGCTCCTTGAGGTAGACCTCCAGGATGGCCTTGATGGGGATGGTGTGCAGGGTCAGGCCCAGGTTCCGGGCCAGCAGCTCGGCGTCGCTCAGGGTCTCGCCGCTGGTGTACTGGCTGGGCATGGTCACCCCCAGGACGTTCTCGCGTCCCAGGGCCTCCACCGCCACCGCCGCCACCAGCGAGGAATCGATGCCGCCGGAGAGCCCCAGCACCACCTTCTTGAAGCCGTTTTTGCGCATGTAGTCGCGGGTGCCCAGCACCAGGGCCCGCCAGACCTCCTCCAGCCGGTCCATCTCCGGGGCGCAGGCCGCCGGCGCGGGCAGGCCGTGGACCGGGGCCGGACAGACCAACTCCAGCAGGCGGTGGGGCGGCTCGGTGGCCGGGGGCTGGGCCGGAGGGGCCAGCTCCAGGTCGGTGATCAACAGGTCCTGCTCGAAGCGCCGGGCGCAGGCCAGCATGGCCCCGTCCGCGCCGATGACCAGGCAGCCGCCGTCGAAGATCAACTCGTCCTGGGCCCCCACCAAGTTGTTGTAGCAGATCGGGGCCCCGGCCTGGCGGGCGAAGCGGGCCAGGACCTGGCGGCGTTCGTCCAACTTGCCGGCATGGAAGGGGCTGGCCGAGATGTTGACCACCACCTGGGGCTTCAGGGTCCGGGCGCACTGCTCGGCCGCGCTCAGGGGGATCCAGACGTCCTCGCAGACGGTGACCAGCACCCGCACCCCGCGCAGGGTGAAGACCAGGCAGCCCTCGCCGGGGCAGAAATAGCGCTTCTCGTCGAAAACCCCGTAGTTGGGCAGCTCCAGCTTGCGATAGGAGGTCACCAGGCGGCCGTCGTGCAACAGGGCGGCGGAATTGTAGATCCGTCCCAGGTCGCTTTCGGCGTAGCCCACCAGCACCGTGAGTCCACGGGTGGCCTGGGCCAGGCGCTCCAGGGCGCGGGCGGTGTCCTTGAGGAAACGGGGCTTGAGCAGGAGGTCTTCGGGGGGGTAGCCGCAGATGGCCAGTTCGGGGAAGGTCACCAGGTCCGCGCCGCGTTGTCGCGCCAGCTCCAGATACTCCTGGATCAAGCCCAGGTTGGCCTCCAGGTCCCCCACCGTGGGGTTGATCTGGGCTTGGGCGATGCGCAGGGTTTGGTTGCCTTCAGTCATGCTCCACCGGGACCGCCTGCGGGCCAATTTGGGGCGCGTCGACCCCCGGGCCAGAACTGCTGGCCCCGAGGGTGGCGTGGGGTTGAACTTGTTCCTGATCCTGGGAGGTATTCTACCCCATTGTGCCCAGGCTTACAGGTGATTGGCCCCGTTGGCGCGAAGCGGCAGTAATTGCCCTATATCCCATGCCAGCACAAAACTGTCAAGAGTCCAGGCGCGAGGTTGACAATTCAGAACATAGAGTGATTCCCGGCCTTATTTCAGTTTCACTAATAATTTACCCCGCGCTGGCCCAACCACCTTCGCGCCGGGGATTGTACGTGGTAACCCGGCAAGGTTGCCGAGTTTGGCCTTGACCATGCTCGCATGGTGGGGTTAGGCTGGCGGGAAATCGGCCAGACTGAGGAGCGAGGAATAAGCATGGACGAACGCAGCCGCCGCAAAATCCTGGACATCCTGCGGGTCCTGGACGAGTCGGACCGGCCCCTGGGCGGCAATCGCGTGGCCCAGGCCCTGGCCCTGGCCGGCACCGAAATGAGCCAACGCACCATCCGGTACTATCTGGGGATTACCGATCGGGAGGGACTCACCGCCCGGGAGGGCCGCCGGGGACGCCAGCTCACCGAGCGCGGACGCCAGGAGCTGGAAAACGCCTATGTTGTGGACAAGCTGGGTTTCGTGGCCGCCCGGGTGGACGCCCTGATCTACCGCATGAATTTCCGCCTGCGCCAGGGCAAGGGCGAGGTGGTGGTGAACATCTCCACCCTGGAGGCGGATCGGGTGCGCCAGGCGGCGGCGGTGCTCAAGGAGGTCTTCGACGCCGGCCTGTCCATGGGCCAGCGCCTGCTGCTGGCCGGGCCGGGCGCGCGTCTGGGCCGCCTGGTGGTGGGCCCGCGCGAGTACGGCATCGCCACCATCTGCTCCATGAGCGTCAACGGGGTGCTGCTCTCCGAGGGCATCCCCACCACCAACCGCTTCGGCGGCCTGGTGCAGTTTCTGGGCGGCAAACCGGTGCGGTTCACCCAGATCATCAACTACGACAGCACCACCCTGGACCCCCTGGAGATCTTCATCAAGGGCCAGATGACCGCGGTGCGCGCGGCGGTGACCACCGGCGACGGGGTGGTGGGGGCCAGTTTCCGCGAGATCCCCGCCCCGGCCGCCGGCCTGGCCCGTCGCCTCAGCGCCCGCATGGCCAAGGCCGGGTTGGGGGGCATCATCCTGGTGGGGCGGCCCGACCAGCCGCTCCTGGAGATCCCGGTGGCCCCGGCCCGGGTGGGCCTGGTGGTGGTGGGCGGGCTCAACCCCTTGGCGGCGGTGGAGGAATCCGGGGTGCCCACCAAGAACCGGGCCATGGGCACCCTGATGCCCTTCGAGGAACTCCATCCCCACCAGGAAGCCCTGGCCGAGTTCCTCTAGACGTTGGCCGTAAAAAGGCTGGCGGTCCCGTCGACCGGGTGAATCTTGGCCACCAGCCAAACCGGAGCGCGAAAATATTACGCGCCCAGCCTTGACCCCAGCCGGACCGGCTCGTAAAAAATATATTGAATTGATTTAAATAATCCGAAAGAGCCCTGCCTGGCCCGATTCGTGCGGAAGCTGCGCGCGACCTCGGCCTTGGCTGGCGGCCAATCGTCGCTTGTCAATCAAATGTTTGTTCGATACATTTGTTTGAAAAACTTTCACGCCTCTCGCGTCAGCTCCCTCGGCAGGAGAACATGAATCACACCAAGCGTGACGCCAACCACGACCCCACCCGGGAGCGGATCCTGGACGAGGCCGAGCGCCTTTTCGCCGACCAGGGCTATGCCGCGGTCACGGTGCGCCAGATCACCCAGGCTGCCCAGACCAACGTCGCGGCGGTCAACTACCACTTCGGCGGCAAGCAAAACCTCTATCTGGAGGTCTTCCGCCAGCGTTGGCTGCCCCGGGCCCGGCGCATCCGCGCCAGGCTGGAGCCCTTGGAGGAGCGCGAGCACTGCACCCCGGAGGAGGTGATTCGCGCCATCGCCGAGGCCCTGTTCCTGGGCTTCAGCGACCAGGAGGAGCGGGTGCGCCACTCCATGCTCATCATGCGGGAGGTGACCAAGCCCAGCGCCGCCTTCGAGGTGGTGGCCTCCGAGGCGGTGCGGCCGTTTCTGGGGCTGGTGCGCCGGCTGCTGGGCAAATGCCTGCCCGAGGTGGATGAACAGCGGCTGTCGCTTTATTGCCTGAGCATTTTTTTCCAGGTTCTGCACTTCAATTTCGCCCGCAACATGGTGGCCAAGGCCATGAATCGAGATTATGACCAGGATTTCCTGAGGTTATTGGTGGACCACATGACCGATTTCTCCGTGCACGGACTGGACGGCGCCCGCGCCCGGGAGCGTGAGGCATGATCTTCCCGCGCCAGTGGCTGATCCTGGCCTGCCTGCCCCTGCTGGCCGGCTGCCTGAAGCTGGGGCCGGACTTCGCCCCGCCCCAGCCGCCGGTGCCGCCGCCGGCCGGGTATCAGCACCAGGCCGCCGGGCCTGGCGCCTATGTGGAGGCCGAGGCCTGGTAGATCGGAAGAGCGTCGTGTAGGGAAAGAGTGTAGATCTCGGTGGTC
>CALERA010000288.1 GCA_937908275.1 uncultured Desulfarculaceae bacterium
CCACCATCCCCGGCCAATACGTCCTGCCCGAGTTCATCGGCCGCTTCCGCCTGCTGCACCCGGAGGTCAGCGTGGTGCTCGGCATCGGCGACACCGGCGAGATCACCGAGAAGGTCCTGCGCGGCGACCTGGAGCTGGGCATCGTGGGAGCGGCCATGGACGAGGACCGCCTGGCCTTCACCCCCCTGATGGACGACCAGGTGGTCCTGGCCGCCTGGCCCGGCCACCGCCTGGCCGGCCGCCGCCTGACCCCCCCGGACCTCCTGGAGACCCCGGTGGTCCTGCGCGAGCCGGGCAGCGGCACCCGCATGGCCCTGGCCAAGGCCCTGCGCAAGGCCGGCCTGGAGCTCAAGGACCTGAACGTGGCCGCCCAGATGGGCTCCACCATGGCCGTGCTCCAGGCGGTGCGGGCCCAGGTGGGGGTGGGCGTCATCAGCCGCCTGGCCCTGGCCGACGACCTGGCCGCCGGCCGGGTGGTGGAGCTGGAGCTGACCGGCCTGGACCTGGTGCGCCAGTTCTATCTGGTCACCCGCAAGCGCCGCAGCCACTCCCCGGCCGCCCAGGCCTTCATGGCCCTCTGCCTGGCCGACCTCAACGCCCCGCCGGTCAGCCTCACCGCGGCCCTGCCCGCCGCCCAGGCCTGAGCCGTGGCCCTGGTCATCGACATCCCGGGCTTCAAGCGCCTGACGCTGGAGCATCTGGTGCTGGACCTCAACGGCACCCTGGCCCGGGATGGCCAACTCCTGGGCGGGGTGCGCCCGGCCCTCATGCGCCTGGCCCAGAGCCTGGCGGTCCGGGTGGTCACCGCCGACACCTTCGGCACCGCCCGCGCCCTGTTCCCCCCGCCCCTGATCGTCGCCGTGCTCACCCCCGGAAACGAAGGCGAGCAGAAGCGCGACCTGGTCCTGTCCCTGGGGGCCGAGCAGACCGCCGCCCTGGGCAACGGGGCCAACGACGCCCTGATGCTGGCCGCCGCCGGCCTGGGCGTGGCCGTCATCGGCCCCGAGGGCGCCGCCACCGCCGCCATCCAGGCCGCCCACCTGGCCGTCAACGATCCCCTCGCCGCCCTGGAGCTTTTTCTCCAACCCAAGCGCCTCATCGCCACCCTGCGCCGTTAGGGGAGGGGGGGGTAGAAGAGAATGTGGGGGAACCCTTTTTCGTGCCGAAAAAGGGTTCCCCCACACCCCCTCCCAAAAAGGCGAGGTATTATTGGGAAGGCGAGGACCGCCGTCCCGGGGCGGGGCCTTGGCGTTGGGAATCACCACGATCATGGGAGAGAAGCATGGGCGACGAGGTCAAGCTGGCCGAAAAAGCCCGCGCCGCCGGTTGAGCCGCCAAGATCGGGCCGGGGGACCTGGCCTTGATCCTGGCGGGGCTGCCCAAGGAGCGGGACCCGCGGCTGCTAGTCGGCGCGGACACCGCCGACGACGCCGGGGTCTACCTGCTGACGCCGGAGCTCGCCCTGATCCAGACCGTGGACTTCTTCACCCCCATCGTCAATGATCCCCACCTCTTCGGCCAGATCGCGGCCACCAACGCCCTCTCCGACGTCTACGCCATGGGCGGCCGGCCCCTGACCGCCATGAACGTCTGCTGCTTCCCGGTCAAGGAACTGCCGCCCGAGGTCTTCCGCGAGATCCTGCGCGGCGGCCTGGAAAAGGTCCACGAGGCCGGGGCGGTGCTGGCCGGCGGCCACTCGGTGGAGGACCCCGAGCTGAAATACGGCCTCTCGGTCACCGGCATCGTCCACCCCGACAAGCTGGTGACCAACGCCGGGCTCAGGCCCGGCCAGGTCCTGGTCCTGACCAAGCCCCTGGGCACCGGGGTCATCGCCACCGCCCTGAAGGCCGGCCTGGCCTCGGCCGCCGGGGTGGCCCAGGCCGTGGCCCTGATGACCACCCTCAACTCCGGCGCGGGCGAGGTCATGGCCGAGCAGGGCGTGACCGGGGCCACCGACATCACCGGCTTCGGCCTGTTGGGTCACGCCCTGGAGCTGGCCAAGGCCTCGGGCCTGGGCCTGGAGATCGTGGCCGGCGCGGTGCCGATCCTCAGTGAAGCCCGCGAGATGGCCGCCATGGGCCTGGTGCCCCTGGGCAGCCATGCCAACCGGGGCTTCTGCGAGCACTCCCTGATCATCGCGGGCGCGGCCGACGCCGTCCTGCTGGACCTGCTGGCCGACGCCCAGACCTCCGGCGGCATGCTGATGGGCCTGGACCCGGAGCGGGTGGAGCCCGCCCTGGCCGGCCTGCGCGCCCGGGGCCTGACCCCGGCGGTCATCGGCCGGGCCGGGGTGGGGCCGGCCGGCAGCCTGACCCTGCGCTTCTGATCCCCGGCCCGCGCCACCCCTCCGTTGCCCCCGGCCGTAAAGGCGTTCAGCCGCCTTTACGTAAACTCCAAATATTCCGTGGGAATAACGTGTGAAATATCTATCCAGACCCCTTGGCCCGCGGGCAGGTTTTTCGCGCCATTCCCCTGGACCAGGTCCGGCCAAGGGTGCAAATGGCCCCTGGCCATGGGCGATGGCCTGGTTTCGCCGGTCCTGGCACGGGGGTTGCTTCTTTCTCGCGGCGGGCGCCCTGCCCGACAATGCAAACGTTAACGGAGCGTTGACATGAGAGGGAAGCCGATGGCCGCGCTGGCGGCCGCCTGTCTGTTGCTCGCGGCCGGGACCGTCCTGGCCGCTGGTCCGGGGTCGGTGCTGGACGCGGCCCAGACCGGACCCTATCACCAGGACCTGAACCAGGATGGCATCGCGGACTGGGTGCAGAACCAGCAGCGCTGGCAGGAGGTCACCCAGGGCCAGTACGGGGCCTGGGCCGACCTCAACGGCGACGGCATCCACGACTGGTGGCAGAACCAGGGCCAGTGGACGCAGACCACCGGCGGGGCCTTTGGCGACTGGGCCGATCTCAACGGCGACGGCATCTGCGACAACTTCGAGGTGCGCCCCCAGGATGGCACTGGCATGGGCTACAAGGGCGGGCGCTAAACCGCCCCAGGTCACGGTCCCGGGCGGCCCGGGGGGATTGCCTCCGGGCCGCTTTTTATCCAGGCGGCGGGTCGGGGTGCGAATTGTTTTTTCGCCGCCTCGCCTTGGTCACGCAAGGGGCGTTTGGGATAACTATCTAAATTTGCAGGCGTAAGACTGACAGATTCCGGCTTGGCACGCCCGATGCTCCATGATTGCGCAGAACGCGGTGCCCTGACCGCCAACCGCACACGGAGTGTGAGCATGAAAACCAAGCACGAAACCCCCCTGGCCTTGGCCCTGGCCTGTCTGTTGCTCTCCGGCGCGGCGGTGTTGGCCGCCGGCCTGGACGAAGCCTTCAATCCCGAACCACCGGGCGCCTATTGGCTGGACCTGGGTCCGGAGCAGGTCTCGGGCCTGCCCGCCGAGCCGGCCTGGCCCAGCCCGCGCCACCGCTCGCCCGATGAAACCGCCCTGCTGCTGCCGCCGCCGCAACTCTCCGGCGGGGTGGAGTTCGGCTTCCTGGCCCCCGCCCCCCCGGACGACGCGCCCCCCTGGCCGGAGATGGGCCCGGGCGGACTGCTCCTGGACGGGGCCCTCTACTCCCTGGACGACGCCCCCGCCCCGGAGCTGCCCCTGGGCATCTGAGACGCCCCCGCGCCCCCCCCAAACGCGCGGCCCGGAGGGGATTCCCCTCCGGGCCGCGTCTTTTGGTTGGGCGTCGCTGGAAGGCGGGGATGACTCAGCCCGCCAGACCCACCTTGGGCAACTGGCTCAGGGCCTGGTCCACCTTGGCCTGGGGATAGTCATAGTTGGTCAGTTGCCCGGCCAGGTAGGCGTCGTAGGCGCTCATGTCAAAGTGGCCGTGGCCGGAAAGGTTGAACAGGATCACCCGCTCCTGGCCCTCCGCCTTGGCTTGCAGGGCCTCGGCCACCGCCGCCTGGATGGCGTGGGTGGACTCCGGCGCGGGAATGATGCCCTCGGTGCGGGCAAAGAGCAGCCCGGCCGCGAAGCAGTCCAACTGCGGCACCGCCACCGCCTCGATCAGGCCGTCGGCCGCCACCCGGCTGACCAGGGGGGCCATGCCGTGATAGCGCAGGCCGCCGGCGTGGATGCCCGGGGGCATGAAGGTGTGGCCCAGGGTGTGCATCTTGATGATGGGGGCCAGGTGGGCGGTGTCGCCGAAATCATAGGCGAACCGGCCCTTGGTCACGCTGGGGCAGCTGGCCGGCTCCACCGCCAGCACCCGCACGTCCAGGCCGTTGATCTTCTCGCGCAGGAAGGGGAAGGCGATGCCGGCGAAGTTCGACCCGCCGCCGATGCAGCCGATCACCACATCCGGCTTGTCCCCGGCGATCTCCATCTGCTTGATGGCCTCCTCGCCGATGACGGTCTGGTGCAGGCAGACGTGGTTTAGCACCGAGCCCAGGGCGTAGTTGGTGTCGTCGTGGGTGGCGGCGTCCTCCACCGCCTCGCTGATGGCCAGGCCCAGGGAGCCGGGGCTGTTGGGGTCGGCGGCCAGGGCCGCCCGGCCGGCGTTGGTCTGGGGGCTGGGGCTGGCGAAGATCTCCGCCCCCCAGGTGTTGATCATGGACTTGCGGTAGGGCTTCTGGTCGTAGCTGACCCGCACCATGTAGACCGAGCATTGCAGGCCGAAGTAGTTGGTGGCCAGGCTCATGGCGCTGCCCCACTGGCCGGCCCCGGTCTCGGTGGCGATGCGCTTGATGCCCGACTTCATGTTGTAGAAGGCCTGGGGCACGGCGGTGTTGGGCTTGTGGGAGCCGGCCGGGGAGACGCTCTCGTTCTTGAAGTAGATCTTGGCCGGAGTGCCCAGGGCCTGCTCCAGGCGGCGGGCGCGCATCAGGGGGGTGGGCCGCCACTGGGCGTAGACCTGCAACACCTCGTCGGGGATGGAGATGTAACGCTCCTGGCTCACCTCCTGCTCGATCAGCGCCATGGGGAAGATGGGCGTCAGGTCCGGCGGGGTCAGGGGCTGGCCGGTGCCCGGGTGCAGGGGCGGGTCCAGGGGGGTCTTGAGGTCCGCCTGGATGTTGTACCACTGTTTGGGCATCTGGTCCTGGCTGAGGCTCACCTTGATCGATTCCATGCTTGGCTCTCCTTGGCCGGCGAAAAGGGTTGCGGGACTGGGCGAAAACACAGGCCGCGGGTCCCATCGGGGGGCCCGCGGCCTTGAGCGCGTCGATCAAACCCGGCTCAGGGCGAAGGCGGACCCGCGGCCTCGCGCCAGCGGCGCCAGTGCGGGTAGATCGCGGCCGGACGGGTGATGGGCATCGCTGTCTCCTGGGTGATGGATACTGTATACAGAATACAAATTTCGCTGTCAAGCGCAATTCCTGGCCCCTGGCCGGGGCTTGCCGAAGCGCCCGGCTTTGGATAAGGGTTAAGAAGGCCCTCCGCCCACTCCCAACCGCCCAACTCGGAGCGTTTTCGCTGTCATGCTCAAGCTGATCGCCTCCATTTCGTCCCTCGGCATGATCCTGGCCATCCTGCTCAGCGTCGGCGCGTTGCGCAACGGCGCCGCCCGGGACGAGGCCTTCGCCGCCATCGAGAACCTGCCCCCGGCCGCCCGTCCGGCCGCCCTGCCGCCGGACCTGCCGCCCCTGGTGGCCCGCCACCTGCTGGCCACCGCCCCGGCCGGCCGGCCCCCGGCCCGCCAGGTCCGCCTGGACCAGGTGGGCTGGTTCCGCGCCGCCCCGGACCAGGGATGGTCCGGCCTGGACGCCCGCCAGGTGCTGCGCGGCGATCGCCCGGCCCTGGCCTGGTCCGGCCGGGTCAGCCAAAACCCCCTGCTCTGGATCTGGGCCCTGGACACCTACCGCGAGGGCCAGGGTCGCTTCGACGCCCGCCTCTATGGCCTGTTCGCCGCCGCCCAGGGCCAGGGGCCGGCGGTGGACGCCTCCAGCCTGCTGCGCTGGGCGGCCGAGGCCCCCTGGCTGCCCGGGGCCCTGGCCCCGCGCCCGGGCCTGGCCTGGTCCCCCGGGCCGGAGCCGGGCAGCGCCCGCGTCAGCCTGACCCGGGGCGAGGTCCAGGTGGCCGGGGTGTTTTATTTCGACGACCAGGGCCTGCTCACCCGCTTCGTCACCAGCGACCGCTTCCGCGACGTGGACGGCCAGCCCCAACCCCAGGACTGGGAGGTGGTCTACGGCGACTGGCGGGACCTGGGCGGCGGCCTGATCCCCACCCAGGGCGAGGCCCGCTGGCTGGCCCCCGGGGGGCCGTTCGCCTACATCCGGGTGCAGGTCAAGGCCGCGCAATACCGCTGAGGCCCATGCCCGCGCTCCTTGTCCTTTAGGTAAGCAACTGGTAGGATTTGCCGATCCATTCTCCGGGGGACGTCCCATGCTGAGCCTGCGCCCCGAACTGCCGGGCGACGAAGCCGCCATCTTCCAAGTCAACCAGGAGGCCTTTGGCCAACCCCAGGAGGGCCAACTGGTGGACGCCCTGCGCCAGGCCGGCGCCCTGAGCCTGTCCATGGTGGCCGAGCAGGATGGCCAGATCGTGGCCCACGTGGCCTTTTCCCCGGCGACCGTGGAATCCCCTAGCGGCGAATACATCGCCCTGAACCTGGCCCCGGTGGCGGTGCTGCCCCCCTGGCAGAACCAGGGCATCGGCGGCCGCCTGATCCGCGAGGCCCTGCTGCAACTGGCCGCCACCGGCACCGAGGGGGTGGTGGTCATGGGCCATCCCCCCTACTATCCCCGTTTCGGCTTCGCGGTGGCCTCCGGCCTGGGCCTGCGTTGGGGCCACGCCTACCCGGACGAGGCCTTCATGGCCCTGGAGTTCCGCCCCGGGTTCTTCGCCGCGCGCGGCGGCCTGGTGCGCTTCCACCCGGCCTTCGACCGCTTCGTCGAGTAGGGGCCGGGGCGTGACCACCGCCGCCTGGCGTCGCTGGTTGCCCCGTTTGCTGCTCCTGGCCTTTTGCCTCAGCCTGGTCCTGCCCCTGCCGCGCTATCTGGCCGGCCTGCAATCCGGCGAGTTCGGCCTCTGGCTGGGCCGCCTGGCTTGGGTGGCCGGGCTCAGCGCCCTGATTCTCCTCCTGGGCCTCCTGGGCCGCTGGCTGGCCCGTCGCCGGGGCTGAACCAGGCGTCCTTTTCCCCTCGTCCCTCGCCCTTGCCCCAACCCCGGCCCTGGTTTATGCTTCTGGCCCATGCACGAAGCCCTGGCCAACATCTGCGTGGTGCTGGTGCGCACCAAATTTCCGGAGAACATCGGCTCCGCCTGCCGGGCCATGGCCAACATGGGTCTGGCCGACCTGCGCCTGGTGGCCCCGGAGCGGCTCTGGCCCGAGCCCATGGCCCGCCTGGCCAGCAGCGGCGGCGCGCCGGTCCTGGAGGCCTTGCGGGTCTACGACTCCCTGCCCGCCGCCACCGCCGACTGCGCCCTGGCCGTGGCCACCACCGCCCGCACCGGCCGCCGCCGGGGCCGCCTCACCAGCCCCCGCCAGGCCGCGCCCCAGATCCTGGACTGGACCGCCAAGGGCCGGGTGGCCCTGGTCTTCGGGCCCGAGGACAAGGGCCTGAACACCGAGGAGGTCGACGCCTGCGGACTCACGGTCTGCATCCCCACCGCCGAGGCCTACTCCCTCAACCTGGCCCAGGCCGTCCTGGTCCTGGCCTACGAAATTTTCAACGCCAGCCTGGCCCTGAACCGGGGCCAGGACACCCCCGGCCCGGCCGCCAGCCCCCAGCCGGCCAGCCTGGCCGAACTGGACGGCCTCAAAAACCACCTCAAGCAAGCCCTGGTCGCCATCGGCTCCATTCCCGCCGACAACCCCGACCACTTCTTCCGCCCCTTCAAGGCCACCCTGGAGCGCGCCGGCATCTCCAGCCGCGAAGCCCGCGCCTGGCGCGGCCTGGCTCGCCAGATCCTCTGGCTGCGCGGCCAGTTAGGGGAGGGGGAAGAGTAAGAGTTTGTGGGGGACCCTTTTTGCTGCGCAAAAATGGTTCCCGATCACCCCAGCCAGCAAAGCTGGCCGGGGACCCCGCCCACGCCCCCTCCGAAAAAGGCTGCGCGCAAGCGGCCGGGGGCCGCTTGCGCCGGGGTGGGCGGGGGCGGTTCGATGGGTCATTGCCCGCGCCTGGCGTATAATCAAGCTCAGGAATCGGAAGCGTGAAAGGCTGACCTTTGCCTTTTTGAAGGGGGTTTGGGGGCGGGGTCCCCGGCCAGCTTTGCTGGCTGGGGAGATGAGAACCTTTTGGGCGCCAAAAGGTTCCCCCCGGAAAATCCCATCTCCCCACTCTCCCCGGGGGCGGCATGCGTTTGGGTTTGACGGGCAAATTATGGGTCTGGTGTTTGGGCCTGGTGGTGGTCTTTGGGCTGACCATCGGCCTGATGTTGTGGCGGGTGGAGGGTTTGGCGCGGGATTCGGGCGACTTGGTGCGGGTGAATTATGGCAACCTGCGCCAGAGCGAGGCCTTGATCGACGATCTTTTCGGCCTGATGGAGTCCCAGCGCCGCTACGAAATCCTGCACAAACCCGAGGACCTGGAGGCGGCGCGCCAGACCTGGCGGCAGGTGGGGGCCAGCCTCCAGGCCTGGCTGGGCCAGGCCGCCGACCCGCGCCCGACCTGGGAGCATCTTTTTCGGGAGTGGTCGACCATGACCGAGCCCGCGCCCGGGGCCCTGGCCCCGGAGACCCGGCTGGGTGACTGGATCGACGACCTGGACCAGGTGCAGCGCCAGATGCGGGCCGGCATGGCCGAGGGCCTGGTCTCCCTGGAGGAGGCCAGCCAGGACGCCCACCGCCTGGGCCTGATCGGGCTGATGCTCTCGGGCGGGCTGGCCCTGGGCGGCAGCCTGCTGCTGGCCCTGTATCTGGGGCGCTCCCTGGCCGCCCTGCGCCGGGGAGTGGCCCGGGTGGGCCAGGGCGAAAACTACCGCCCCATCGGACTGACCAGCCGGGACGAGCTGGGCGAGCTGGCCCGGGCTTTCGACAGCATGGCCGCCCAGTTGCAGGAGGAGGAACGCCTGCGGGCGGAGTTCATCGCCACCCTGAGCCACGAGATTCGCACGCCGTTGACGAGCATCCGGGAAGCGGTTAACTTGGTCCGCGAAGGCGTGCTGGGGCCGGTGGTCCAGCGCCAGGCCGAGTTCCTGGCCGTGGCCGACCGCGAGGGCCAGCGCCTGGCCGGGCTGCTGGAGCGCCTGATGCAGGTCTCCAGCCTGGAGGCCCGCGATCTGGTGTTGGAGATCCGGCCGGTGGCGGGGGCGGAGCTCTTGGCCGACGCCAGGGAGCGCCTGGCGGCGGCGGCCCTGGCCCGGGGCGTGGAGTTGCGGGTGGAGCCGGCCCCGAAGCTGCGGGTGGCCGCCGACCCGGACCAGGTGCGCCAGGTGCTGTTGAACCTGGTGGGCAACGCCCTGAAGTTCTCGCCCGGCGGCGGCAACGTGCGCCTGAGCCTGGCCGAAGGGCAGGGCGAGGCGATCTTTGGCGTGGGCGACGACGGGCCGGGCATCCCGGACCAGGAGCAGGACTTCGTGTTCCAGAAGTATTATCGCGGCCGGGCGCTCAAGGACCGGGTGGACGGGGTGGGCCTGGGGCTCAACCTCTCCCAGCGCATCATCGCCGCCCACGGCGGCCGGATGTGGCTGAAAAGCCAGGCCGGCCAGGGCAGCGTCTTCTACTTTTCCCTGCCCCTGGCCCGGGGCTGAGAGGCGGCCATGATCCGCGCCCGCATCCTGCTGCTGACCATCCTGGCGCTCGTCCCGGGCCTGCTGGCCGGCTGCTCCCTGACCCAGCCCGCGCCCGGCGGCCAGACCCCGCCCCCCGGCCTGGCGGCCGGGCCGCCCACGCCCCTGGTGGACCCGGAGCGGGCCTACCAGGAGGCGGTCAGCGCGCTCCAGGCCGGCCGCGCGGCCGAGGCCCAGGCCCGGTTCACGCGTTTGGCCGCGGTGGCGGACCACCCCGGCCTGGCCCGCAAGGCCCGCTACGGCCAGGCCGTGGCCGCCCTGGTGGGGGCGCGCAACGCCACCGACGCCCGCCAGGCCCTGGAGCTGTGGCAGGCCTGGCGCCAGGCCGTCCCGGCCCGCCTGGACCAGGAGGACCCCCGCCTGCTGGCCCCCCTGGTGGAGGGCCTGGGGGCCTGCCTGACCGCCCAGGGCGGGGCGGCCGGCCGCGAGGAGACCGAGCGCCTCAACCAGCGGGTCAAGAAGCTCCAGGAAGAGAACGCCCTGCTCAAGCGCCAACTGGCGGACCTGGAAGAATTGCAGCGCGAGCTTTCCCAGCGCAAGAACCGCCTGAACCGGTGACCATGAGCCCCAACCCCGGACAAGACCCCCTGGTGCTGGTGGTGGACGACGACCCCGCCATCCTCCAGGTGCTGACCGCCCGCCTGGAGGCGGCCGGCTTCCGGGTGCTGGCCGCGGCCAGCGCCGAGGAGGCCCTGGACCTGGCCCTGGAGCGCCCGCCGGACCTGGTGGTCAGCGACCTGCGCCTGCCCGGGATGAGCGGCCAGGAGCTGTTCCTGGCCCTGCACCGCCGCCGGCCAGGGCTGCCGGTGGTCCTGCTCACCGCCCACGGCACCATCGCCGACGCGGTGGCCATGGTCAAGCAGGGCGCGGCCGACTACCTGACCAAGCCCTTCGACGGCCGCGAGTTGGTGGCCAAGCTGCGCGCACTGTTGGAACGGTCCG
>CALERA010000289.1 GCA_937908275.1 uncultured Desulfarculaceae bacterium
GGCCATGACCATCATCGCCTCCAAGGGCAGCCTGGACATGGCCTATCCGGTGCTGATCCTGGCCACCACCGCGGTGGCCATGGACCTGGAAACCACTGTGTTTTTCACATTCTACGGCCTGGACATCATCAACCGCCGCAAGTACGCCAACCTCAAGGTGGCTCCCATCGGCAACCCGGCCATGCCGGTGCCGGTGCCCAACATCATCGGCATGCTGCCCGGCATGACCGCCATGGCCACCAGCATGATGAAGGGCTGGATGGGCAAGGTGAACGTGCCCAGCATCCCGGAGTTGATGGAGGTGGCCAAGGACAGCGGGGTCAAGCTGATCGGCTGCCAGATGACCATGGATGTCATGGGGATCAAGCACGAGGACCTGATCGAGGGGGTCGAGGTCGGCGGCGCGGCGACCTATCTGGCCGCCGCCAGCCAGGCCCAGATCAACCTTTTCATCTAGCCGCGGCCTGGGGGGCTTGGCCCCCCTGACTATCTGGGCCTTGGCGCCCAAAAAGCGCTTGACTGACATGCACGACAGTGCTTCAATATGCGCATAGAAGAGTAGTCCAGGGTCTTGAGGGAGACGCTGGCTATTCGCGTAATCCGAAAACGCCTCAGGGCGTGGAGGAGCCGCCGGAATAAAGGGTCCGGGTGAGCCCAGGCTTTCTGGCGGCGGCAGTGCGTGCGGGTTCGAGGCTGAAGCTGGCTACTACATCCTCGCTCCCGCGCGGTTTGAACATCGAAAAGGAGAAAAGGGAAAAATGAAGAAGTTTTTTGCGATCCTGGCGGCGGTGGCCGTGCTGGGTCTGGCGATGCCGGTCCTGGCCGCTGACGCCCCCGGCGCCAACGTCGTGGTCGGCGGCCGCATGCTGACCGACGTCGGCTACCAGAGCCTGACCAAAGAGCTGACCAGCAACAAGAAGGAAGACGTGGGCACCTCCTTCGTCAACCTGGCCGGTCACTCCTACCTGCACGCCAAGTTCACCAGCGCCGACAAGTCCACCGGTGGCTTCGTCGAGCTGGGCCTCTCCTCCAAGCAGGGCAACAGCGAAGGCGTCAGCCTGCGTTACGCCTACGGCTGGTGGAAGATGGGCAACTGCAAGCTGGTCGCCGGTCACGACGACGGCTGGGTGGGCACCCTGAAGCACGCCCCCAAGCAGTACCTGGGTCTGAGCCAGTCCGGCAAGCTGCTGATGTCCAACTGGGGTTACATCTACTCCGGTCGTCATCCGCAGGCCCGGTTCGAGTGGATGAAGGACAACATGGGCTTTGCGTTCGCCGTGGTGTCCCCCGGGGCTGAGCTGACCCCGGATCAGACCAATGGCCTGGTCACCGGCTCCACCTCGCTGCCCTCCGGCGTCGACGTCTACACCACCATCCCCCGCCTCGACCTGGCTGCCCAGTTCACCTTCGGTGGCCTGTGGATCGGCCCGGGCTTCGGCTGGTCGCAGCTGAAGATCGAGAAGGGCGCCAACACCATGAAGGACGACACCATCACCTCCTTCATCGCCATCCTGCCCGTGAAGTTCACCATGGGACCCTTCACCGCCAAGGCCGAGGTCCACTGGGGCCAGAACAACGAGTACGAGTGGAACGGTGTCAACACCGGTCTGAAGAGCCTGCCCCGGTCCGTGGCCTTCCGCAAGGCTGACGGCTCCATCGAGGACACCCGCAACGTGGGTGGCTTCCTGGCCCTCGAGTACAAGCTGACCAGCGACCTGGAGGTCACCGGCGGTTACGGCATCGAGTACCTGCAGAACGACGCGTGGAAGAAGGACGCCGGCTTCCAGAACGACGACTACCGTCGTCAGATGTTCTTCGTGGCCTTCCCCTACACCGTCACCAAGAACTTCTCGATCCATCCCGAGTTCAACTACTACAACTACGGCGACGCGGTCACCAACAATGCCGACAACGGCAACGAGTGGATGCTGGGCCTCCAGTTCCGCTTCGTGTTCTAGTCGCCTAGCCTAGAAATCACCCAGGAAGGGCCGGGGTCGTCAGACCCCGGCCCTCTCCTTTTGGCCGCGCGTCAGCTTCAGGCCTGACCGCGCTTCAGGGCCAGGGTGATCTCCGCCACCCGCCGCCCCTGGGCCCGGGCCAGGTCCAACTCCGCCGGGGTGGGCTGGCGCGAGCCGTCGGTGCCGGCGATGGTGCTGGCGCCATAGGGCGTGCCGCCGGTCATCTCGCCCTGGGTGCTGAGCAGGGGGTTGCTGAAGGGCACCCCCACCAGGATCATGCCATGGTGGAGCAGGGTGGTGTGGAAGCTGACCAGGGTGGTTTCCTGGCCGCCGTGCTGGGTGCCGGTGGAGGTGAAGACGCTGCCCACCTTGCCGATCAACCCGCCCGCCGCCCAGACCGCGCCGGTCTGGTCCAGGAAGTTGCGCATCTGGGCGCACATCATGCCGAAACGGGTGGGGGTGCCGAAGATCACCGCGTCGGCCTCTGGCAGCCGGCTGGGCTCGGCCAAGGGCACTGCCGCGAAAGCCTCGCGCAGGGCCTTGGCCCCGGTGCGCTCCAGGGCCGCCTCGGGCACCAACTCCGCCACCTGGTAAAGCTCGGCGCTGGCCCCGGGAACCTGGGCCACGCCCTCGGCCACCGCCACGGCCATCTGGTGAATGTGGCCGAACATGCTGTAAAAAATGACCTGTACCTTAACGGACATTATCGCCTCCCGATGCTGGGGAAATGGATCAACCCTGGGGGGAGCGTCCCCTTTCATCTCATGATAGAGCCGAACCAAGCACAGGGTCCAGAAAAGGCCGCTGACATTGGCATCTGATCGACACAACCGCGATAACTTTGCTACGCTATGATTATGTCGTGTAAAACACGGGTGTTAGCAGGATTGACTTTCAATAGAGGTGTTTAGTCGATGCCACTGCCGGACAAGAACCTGAACGTCTTGATCGTTGACGACCAGCAGCGCATGCGCTGGACCATCAAGGAGATGCTGCGGCGAGTCGGTTACCAGAACTTCCTGGAAGCGGATGACGGCGACGTGGCCATCGACAAGCTTCGCTATCAGGACGTGGACAT
This sequence comes from uncultured Desulfarculaceae bacterium, assembly GCA_937908275.1. GTDB lineage: Bacteria > Desulfobacterota > Desulfarculia > Desulfarculales > Desulfarculaceae > JACRDC01. Next base: position 3,037 of record CALERA010000289.1, read on the forward strand.
CGTGCTCAGCGATTGGCGGATGCCGCGCATGACCGGGGTGGAGGTCCTGAAGTTCATCCGCGAGGACGACCAGTTGCGCGCGCTGCCCTTCATCATGATCACCGCCGAGATGAACGAGGACATCGTGGCCGAGGCCGGCGAGTACGAGGTGGACGCCTACCTGCTCAAGCCCTTCACTCTCACCACCCTGGAAGAGAAGATCAACGAGGCCCTGGAGCGCCGGCGGGCCCTTTCGCCCATCGACACCCACCTGGAGCTGGGCCAGACCTACATGCGCTCCGGACAGTTGGACAAGGCCCTGGTGGAGTACCAGGAGGCGCTGAAGATCAACAACAAGAGCCCGCGCACCCTGCTGGCCCTGGGCCAGGTTTTCGAGAGCCAGGGCAACGACGTGCGGGCCCTGGAGTGCTACGAGGGGGCCATCAAGATCCAGCCCAAATACCTGCGTGGCCACGAGGCCCTGGCCCGGCTCTATCAGCGCCTGAACCGCAAGGAGGAGGCCGCGGTCCACCTGAAGCAGGCCACCAGCATCAGCCCCAAGAACGTGGAGCGCCACTTCCAGTTGGCCCAGACCCTGATGGCCAACGGTCAGACCGAAGAGGCCGCCAAGGTGCTCAAGACCGTGATGAAGGTGGCCAAGGGCCAGTATTCCGACGTGGCCCGGCGGGTGGGCGAGGCCATGCTCACCCTGGGCATGAACGACGAGGCCGAGGATGCCTTCCGCCAGGCCCTGGAGGCCAATCCCCAGGACATCCACCTCTTCAACCGCCTGGGCATCGCCTTCCGCAAGCAGGGCAAGTACCGGGAGGCGGTGGACAACTACAAACGCGCCCTGTCCGTGGCCCCGGACAACGAGGTCTTGTACTATAACCTCTCCCGGGCGTACATTGATGCCGGCGATCGCAAGGCGGCCTTGACCGCCCTGAACAAGGCCCTGAAGCTCAAGCCCGGCTTCGAGGAGGCCCGCGAATTGCTGGTCACCCTGACCGCCAACCCCTAGGGCCGTCGCGCGGCGGAAAACGGAAACTGGGGTTCGCGCGGGCGCGTGGTCGCCGACCGGATTGCGGGCGTTTCCCGCCAGGCCAGGGAGAGGCAGCAACGATGGTGGACCCCGGACTGTTCGTCCCTGGCGCCCAGGTGGTGCTGGAAGCCCCCCTGGCCACCCTGCCCCGCGCGATGTCGGTGATCCGGGGCTGGCATCCCCAGCGCTACCTCATTCTCGACCCGCCCAGCCACAAGGGGATGGAGGTGCGCTTCGAGCCCGGGGTGGAGCTGCTGGTGCGCCTGATCCGGGGCGAGAAGCTGGCCAGTTTCCACAGCCGCTCCCTGGGCCGCGTCCTGTCCCCGGCCCTGCTGCTCCTGGTGGAGTATCCCCAGGCGGTGGAATACGGCAGCATCCGCCGGGGCAAAAGCTTCCCGGTGCTCTTTGACGCCTCCTTCTGCGCCGGCCCTGGCTCGCCGCTGCCCGGGAGCCCGCAACGCTGCATGATCCTGAGTCTGTCCGAGGACGGCTGCATGCTGCAGAGCGAGTCGCCCCAAGCCTTTGGCGCGCAAATACCCCTCAGCTTCGTCCTGCCCGAGATCGGGGCGGTGACCGGCCTGTTCGCCACGGTCAAAAGCTGCCAGCGGGGAAACCCGGCCTGGGAGCTGGAGTTGGTCTTCAACTTCGACCACCAGGAGCCTTCGCGGTTGATCCGGGACTACCTGCGCCTGCTGGACCAGCGCCAACTGGACAACGCCATGCTGCGCCTGTCGTCCCTGGATTGATCCCCTGGCGGCCAGCGCCAGCCACACCCCTAACCCGGGACCGCCACCTTGGACGAAATCTGGTTCGTCGCCAAGAAGCTGATCAGCCGCCTGGTCTTCCCGGTGGGGCTGGTGCTGGTCCTGGGGGTGGCCGGGGGGCTCTGGCGCGGGTTGCGGCCCCGCAGCCGGGCCGGGAGCTGGCTCATGGCCCTGGCCGGACTGCTGCTCTTTCTCCTGGCCAGCCCCCTGGTCAGCCACTGGCTGATGGCCTCCCTGGAGGCCAGGGCCGGGGACTACGCCGACCCGGCCCGCCTGGCCGCCCTGGGGGTGCGCCAGGTGGTGGTGCTGGCCGGGGGAATGAACCAGGGCGACCTCACGCCCGGCGACCGCCTGGGCCGGCACACCCTCAAGCGCCTGCTGGAGGGCCTGCGCCTGTGGCGCGCCCTGCCGGGCTCTCGCCTGATCCTCTCCGGCGGCTCCTATCTCGGCCAGCCCGAGGCGGTGGCCATGGCGGCCCTGGCCCGGGAGCTGGGCGCGCCGGAGGAGGCCCTGGTCCTGGAGACCACCTCCTGGGACACCGAGGACCAGGCCCGGGTCCTGGCCCAGCGCCTGGGACGCGAGCCCTTCGCCCTGGTCACCTCGGCCAGCCACCTGCCGCGCTCCCTGTTGCTCTTCCGGGCCTATGGCGCCCATCCCCAGCCCGCGCCGGCGGATTTCTCGGCCCGGGATTGGGCCTGGAACTACGAGGTGGTGATGCCCACCGCCGCCGCCCTGGCCGGCAGCGAGGCCGCGTTCTATGAATACGTGGGCCTGACCTGGCTGCGCCTGCGCGACGCCCTGGGCCTGCTCCCCACCCCCTGAGGCCGGCTTGCCCGGCGGGGCCTGGGGTGTTAGCCTTGGCGAGTCCACCCGCCCGGTCCGTCCGTCCGGGAGCAAGGAGGCCATGCGTCGATGCCAACCCTCGCCGCCAATGATCCCATCCGCCAGGCCCTGGGCCGTCTGGGCTATGGCCTGTATTTCCTGACCCTGGGCGCCCCGGCCGCGCCCCAGGGCCTGCTGGTCTCCTGGGTCAGCCAGGTCTCGGGCGATCCACCCCTGGTCCTGGCGGCGGTGCGCCACAACCGCTCCCTGGCCCCGGCCCTGAGCCCGGGCGCGGGCTTCGCCCTCAACCTGCTGCCGGCCGGGGACCGCCAACTGCTGGCCAGCCTGGCCCGTCCGGCGCAAGACCGCTTCACCGGCCTGGAGCTGAGCCCCGGTCCCCTGGACCTGCCGGTGCTGGCCGGGGGCCTGGGGGCCATCGCCTGCCGCATCCAGGAGGTGCGCCAGCCCGGGGACCATCTGCTCTGCCTGGGCCAGGTGCTGGGCGTGGCCGGCCTGCGCCCCGGCGAGACCCTTTCCGCCGCGGTCAGCGGCCATCCCTACCTGGGCCTGAGTTGAACCCGCCGCCCGACAGCTTCGCGGTGATCGTGGTGGGGGCCGGCCACGCCGGCTGCGAGGCGGCCCTGGCCGCCGCCCGCCTGGGCGCGCCCACCCTGCTGGTCACCCTGAACCTGGAGCACATCGCCGCGCTGTCCTGCAACCCGGCGGTGGGCGGCCTGGCCAAGGGCCATCTGGTGCGCGAGATCGACGCCCTGGGCGGGGAGATGGCCCGCAACACCGACGCGGCCGGCATCCAGTTCCGGCTCCTGAACCAGGGCAAGGGCCCGGCGGTCTGGTCCAGTCGGGCCCAGGTGGACATGGACCTCTACCCCCGCCGGATGCGCCGGGTGTTGATGGAGCAGCCCGGGCTCTGGCTCCTGGAGGCCGAGACCAGCGGGCTGCTGCTGGAGGACGGCCGCCTGGCCGGGGTGGTCACCCACCTGGGCCAGGAGATTCGCTCCCAAACCGTGGTCATCACCGCCGGCACCTTCCTGCGCGGGGTGGTGCACGTGGGCCTGCGCCAGCGGCCGGCCGGCCGCCTGGGCGACCCGCCCAGCAACGCCCTCTCCGAGCAGCTCCAGGCCCTGGGCTTCAACCTGCGCCGGCTCAAGACCGGCACCTGCCCCCGCCTGGACCGCCGCAGCCTGGACCTGGAGGGCCTGCCCCTGCAACCCGGCGACCCGGCCCCGCGCCTGTTCAGCTTCCTGAGCCAGGGGCCGGCCTTGCCCCAGGTGGGCTGCTGGGTCACCCGCACCACCGCCCAGAGCCATGCCGTGATCCGGGCCAACCTGGATCAGTCGCCGATGTACGCCGGGATCATCACCGGGGTGGGGGCGCGCTACTGCCCCTCCATCGAGGACAAGGTGGTGCGCTTTCCCGAGCGCGAGAGCCACCAGATCTTCCTGGAGCCCCAGGGCCTGGATAGTCAGCTCATCTACCCCAATGGCATCCCCACCAGCCTGCCCCTGGCGGCCCAGGCGGCCCTGGTGCGCAGCCTGCCCGGCTGCCAGCGCGCCCACCTGGTGCGGCCGGGCTATGCCATCGAATACGACATGAGCGACCCCCAGGACCTGACCGCCGACCTGCAATCCAAGCACCTGGCCGGGCTCTACCTGGCCGGCCAGGTCAACGGCACCAGCGGCTACGAGGAGGCGGCGGCCCAGGGGATCATGGCCGGGATCAACGCCGCCCTGGCCGCCCAGGGCCGGGAGCCCCTGGTCCTGGACCGTGGCCAGGCCTACATCGGGGTGTTGATCGACGACCTGGTGACCAAGGGCACCGCCGAGCCCTACCGCATGTTCACCAGCCGGGCCGAGTACCGCCTGAGCCTGCGCGAGGACAACGCCGACCTGCGCCTGACCCCCCTGGGCCGGGAGCTGGGCCTGGTGGACGATCAGCGCTGGCGGGTCTTCAGCGCCAAGCGCGCGGCCCTGGAGCAGGCCTGGGAGCGCCTGGAGGCGACCGGGCTCAACCCCACCCCGGAGCTGAACCAACGCCTGGCCGTTTTGGGGCAGGCCCCCCTGCGCGGCCCGCAGAAGGCCGCGGAGCTGCTGCGCCGGCCGGGCCTGGACCTCGCGGCCCTGGCCGGGCTGGACCCGGCCCTGGCCGGGCTGGGGCAACTGGCCCCGGAGGTGGTCGAGCAACTGGAGATCCGGGCCCGCTACGCCGGCTATGAACAGCGCGAGCGCGAGCAGGTGGCCCGCTTCCGGACCCTGGAGGCGACCCGCATCCCGGCCGACTTCTCCTTTGCCGGCCTGCCCGGCCTGAGCCGCGAGGTGCAGGAAAAGCTGGCCCGGGTGCGTCCGGCCAGTCTGGGCCAGGCCGGACGCATCAGCGGCATCACCCCGGCCGCCCTGATGGTGCTCTCCCTGCACCTGGCCCGGCGCGCAGAGCGCCCTTCCCAAGCCTAGGTTCCGCGCTACCTTTCGTTCTTGCCGCTGGCTTGGGCCTGGGATAGAATCCTCCGCCAGAACAAGGCCCTGGCCCGCTGGAGCGGCCGGGGCCGGTGGGCGCGCCAGGCTGGCGCGCGGGGTTCATCTTCCATGACGCAAACAACAGAGGCCAAGAACGGCGCGGGGGCTCCCCCCCGCCAGGGTGGTTTCCAGGCCACGGTGGTGGGCCTGGTGCCGGAGTGGGTCACCCCCAACCACCTGACCATCTGCCGCATCCTGGGCTCCCTGGCGGTGATCTGGATGACCTTCACCCCGGTGGGGTTGGGCTGGCTGATCATCGTGGGTTTCAGCGCCGGCATCAGCGACAACCTGGACGGCATGGTGGCCCGCCAGCGGGGGCTGGTGAGCAAGCTGGGGGCCTTCCTGGACCCCCTGGCCGACAAGCTCTACGCCCTGGCCCTGATCCTGGCCCTGTGGTGGCGCGGCCTTTTCGACTGGCGGGTGCTGCTGCTGGTGGTGGCCATGGACCTGCACGTGGTGGCCATCCCGTTTTTGATCGTGGTCGGCCGGCTGCGGCGCGGTCAGCCCCTGCGGCCGCTGCCCTGGGTGCAGACCAACCGCTGGGGCAAGCTCAAGACCGCCTTTTTCGCCTGGGGCATGGGGCTCACCGTCATCGCCGCCTGGGGGGACTGGAACTGGCTGCGGGTGGTGGGCGCGGTCGGGATCTGGGGCGCGGTGGGACTGGGATTCATCGCCCTGGTGAACTACTTCCGGGCCTGGTGGCGAGGCGATTTCGCCTGAAGGAAGCGTGGCAATGTCCGAAAATCCTAGAATCCTGCCCGGATACTACCTGGAGAGCATTTCCAGCAAGGTCGGCACCGGTGACACCGCCAAGGCCGCCAAGATGGAGAACTACTGGCTCTTGCTGGGCCAGGAGGGCGACCAGGTGAGGATGGAGCTTCTGGACCTCAACGAGGAGCGCTCCGGCTTCATCGACCTGGTGCCCCTGGAGGAGTTCGGCAAGCGCTTCCGCCACCTGCCGGATTTCGTGCCCAAGACCATCAGCGTCCAACAGCGTCAGGCCGACCGCCTGGCCGCCCGGGCCGAGCGCCACCTGGCCGAAAACGAGTTCCTCTCGGCCGAGTTCGAGTTCAGCAAGGCGGTCAAGCTGCACGAGGAGAACGTGCGGGCCAACTTCGGCCTGGGCAAGACCTACCTGGCCCTGGGCGACACCGAGAAGGCGGCGGCGGTTTTCAAGAAACTGGGGAGCATCGAGGCGGTGCTGGAGCCGGAGAACAAGCATATCTTCAACGAGTTCGGCATCCAGTTGCGGCGGATGGGCCTCTATGCCGAGGCGGTGCGCCATTACACCCGGGCCATCAACCTGGCCCCGGGCGACGAGAATCTGTGGTTCAACCTGGGCCGCGCGCTGTTTGAGGGCGGCCAGAAGGAAAAGGGCAAGGCGGCCATCAAGCGGGCGCTGGACATCAACCCCGACCTCAGCGAGGCCGCCTGCTACCTGACCGGCGTGTGCTAGGTCCGGACAAACAAACCAACCAAGACCACTGAGTCGGCAACATAGGGAGGAGATAGAACATGGAAGTGAAGACCATCGGCGTGATCGGCGCCGGACAGATGGGCAGCGGCATCGCCCAGGTGGCGGCCGCGGCCGGCTTCAACGTGATCATGAACGACATCAAGGACGAGTTCGTGGCCCGGGGTGTCAAGACCATCGACACCAGCCTGGGCCGCCTGGTCAAGAAAGAGAAACTCAGCGCCGAGGACCAGAAGGCCATCCTGGGCCGCATCCAGACCAGCACCAGCCTGGATGACCTGGCCGGGGCCGACTTCGTGGTCGAGGCCGCCACCGAGAACGTGTCCCTGAAGCTGGAGATCTTCCGCAAGCTGGACGCCATCTGCAAGCCCGGGGTGGTGCTCTCCTCCAACACCAGCAGCATCAGCATCACCAAGATCGCCGGCGCCACCAGCCGCCCCGAGCTGGTCATCGGCATGCACTTCATGAACCCGGTACCCATGATGGCCCTGGTGGAGGTCATCCGCGGCCTGGCCACCAGCGACGCCTGCCACCAGCTCACCCTGGACCTGGCCGTAAAGATGGGCAAGACCCCGGTGCCGGCCAACGACTACCCGGGATTCATCGCCAACCGCATCCTGCTGCCCATGATCAACGAGGCGGTGTACTGCGTGATGGAGGGCGTGGGCCAGCCGGCGGACGTGGACCAGGTGATGAAGCTGGGCATGAACCATCCCATGGGTCCCCTGGCCCTGGCCGATCTCATCGGCCTGGACACCTGCCTGGCCATCATGGAGGTGCTGCACCAGGGCCTGGGCGACAGCAAGTACCGCCCCTGCCCCCTGCTGCGCAAGTACGTGGACCAGGGCTGGCTGGGCCGCAAGTCCGGCCGGGGCTTCTATCAGTACTAGGACATAACTAGGATATAACGCGGGGGAACCCTTTGGCGCCGACCAACGGGTTTCCCCGCCTCCCCTCCTAACAGCCGCTCGGGGGCAACGCAGCTTGGGGGACGCAGAGAGCGGCGGCAGCAAAAAAAGTTGAAAAATAGATGACTCCGCCCGGACTGTTCCGACCCGAGCGGGGTTGAGCATGCTTTCGTTTTTTGGGGGCAAAAGGGGAAAGCGTGAAGCAGAAGGTATTCTATTGGACCGGTTTGGTGAGTGTCGCCCTTCCTATCATTGCACCCATGGCAATAATACTCCTGACACTTTCGAGAATGAACGGGCAGGATATAATCGGCGAGACTAGTCCTGCTTATGCCGGAGTGTCAACTTATCTAATCGTGGCATTTTTTATTTATCAATTCCTAGATTTTTCTTCCGCGCCGCCAAGGCGTTCAAACTGGAGGCGGAATCAGCCAACCGCGCTGAACCAACCCCGACCGGAGCCGAGTGAATTTTCTTGCCAACGCAGGGCAGGCCTGCCAACAGGGTGGGGAGGTTGGACGGCCCGAGCTATAATGGTGGCCAGCGTTTTCCACATAAGCGCATTTATCTGATATGGAAGTTATAATAATATCGTATATAATTGACTAGTTAGCTGTTTTTGTCTTTTCTTCGAACCCGCCGAGGCGGCCAGGTTGGGGACGGACCTAGTCACGCACCTTGCACCCAGCCCGATTGGAGCCGAACCGTGATCGCCATCATCGACTACGAGGCCGGCAACCTCACCAGCGTCAAACGGGCGCTGGACCACCTGGGGGCGCCGTGCCGGATCAGCAACGACCTGGAGTTCATCGCCAGCGCCGAGCGGGTGATCTTCCCCGGCGTGGGCGCGGCCGGCGCGGCCATGGCCAGCCTCCAGCGCCTGGGCCTGGAGCGCGCGCTCAAGGAGGCCCTGAACCAGGGCAAGCCGGTGCTGGGCATTTGCCTGGGCACCCAGATCATCTTCGAGAGCAGCCAGGAGGACCTGGCCATCTGCCTGGGCATCCTGCCCGGCCACACCGTGCGTTTTCCGGTGGACCACCGCGACGCCGCCGGCCAACCCCTGAAGGTGCCCCACATGGGCTGGAACCGGGTGGCCTGGACCCGGCCCCACCCGGTCTTCGCCGGCCTGCCGGAAGAGGCGGAATTCTACTTCGTACACTCCTACCACCCCGCGCCCGCCCGGGCCGAGGACGTGGTGGGCATGACCGAGTACGGCCTGAGCTTCGCCGCGGCCGTGGCCCGCGAGAACCTGGTGGCGGTGCAGTTCCACCCCGAGAAATCGGGCCGCCCGGGGTTGACCATTCTGGGCAACTTCCTGGCCTGGGACGGAAAGGAGGGGGCCGATGCTCTCTAAGCGCATCATTCCCTGCCTGGACGTGCGCGATGGCCGCCTGACCAAGGGCATCAAGTTCAAGGGCAACGTGGACATCGGCGACCCGGTGGAAATGGCCGCCTTCTACTACGAGCAGGGCGCGGACGAGCTGGTCTTCTACGACATCACCGCCAGCAGCGACGCGCGCAACATCATGATCGAGGTGGTCCGCCGGGTGGCGGCCACCATCTTCATGCCCTTCTCGGTGGGGGGCGGCATCCGCACCGTGGCCGACATGTACGACTGCCTGGCGGCCGGGGCGGAGAAGGTCAGCGTGAACTCCTCGGCGGTGACCAATCCCCAGATCATCGCCGAGGGCGCGCGCCAGTTCGGCAACCAGTGCATCGTGCTGGGCATGGACGTGCTGAAGGTGGAGCCCAGGCGCAGGGCGCCCTGCCTGCCGACCGCGACTGCGCCATGCAGGCCGAC
>CALERA010000290.1 GCA_937908275.1 uncultured Desulfarculaceae bacterium
ACGGCATACGCGCTGTAGCCGTGACTGGAGTTCAGACGTGTGCTCTTCCGATCTGTCAGCCTGTTGGGTTGCACCGCCAGTCCGCACGTCAGCTATGTCAAGGTGACCCCAGACAACGCCTGGGATCACCTGGATCACTTGAAATTCAGCCTGGCCAGCACGTTGGTCAAAATCGATTGTGGCACTGAGCAGCAACCCAAGCCCGACCAAGCCGATGAAACAGCGCCCGCCAACAACGCGAACCAAACCAATCCCTCTAGAAAAAATAATCCAACCGATGACCCCGCCAGTAATACCAACGGGTGCCCGAACGGATTAAAACTGCTCGCCACCGTCGTGCCAGTGGACTCCGCAACCATCTATGCCATGGTGCCGCGCTATGTCTGGTTTATGCGCACCGACCTTTCGGCCACCTACGTGGATGAATCACGGGTGGCCCAAAAAGTGGGGGTCGAGGTGCAGGACGACCGAGTCACCATCGTCAAGACCGTTGCCGCTATCGCAGGTGTGGCCATTGCCAAAGTACCCGTAATGGGGGTGCTGACAAAAGGGTTGGCACCACCTCCAGTCATGGCCCCAAAGGTTCCCGAAAAATTGCCGGTGGTTATCGACTTCGAGGAATACAAAATGGCATGGAACAATCGTAACGTAATCATAGATCCCAACGCCCCTGACAACGTTTACAACAACGTTGATATCGGCCCTAAATTTCCATTACCCCAAAATCCTGGTTGGAAGTACTGGATTGAATTGCCACCGTTGGCTACAGACGCTGTGTCGACTAAGGCCTTTTTTGCCAAGCCCGACTTGGAGGTGACCAGAGCCTTCCCATATTCCGCCTGCAGGAAGGCTAAACTGAACCTGGGGTACGGTTCCGCAGCAACTCCAACTCACTCTTTTAGTCTGGTGATTCATGACCCGGAGTATATCCAGGCGGTTCCCCTTCCCCCTAAGGGGGCGGTGGAAAAGAAGGCTGGGTGTGGCGTCAACGTGACAAGCAGTGGGGCAACGGTAAACACCGGGTGGGACGTGCTCAGCCAGGTCGTCACAGAAGTCAAAGGGTTGTTGGAAAATCAGAAGGAAGAAGAGAAAAAAGGTGAAAAACCGAAGGAATAATCAGGCCAATTAAAAAGTTGGCGTCCTCACGCCCACCTGGCAGGAGCAACAAAAAACCGCGGCGGCCCGGAGGCCGCCGCGGTTTGGCTTAGCGCCGGGAGGCGGAGCTTACTTCTTCACGTCGCCGGTGGCGGCGCCGTGCAGTTTGATCTCCACCTTCTCCTCCAGGGACTGGTAGTACTGCTGGAGGATCTTGACGACCTCGGGCCGGCTGAACTCCTTGGGCATGTCGCCGCCCTCGGACAGGGTCTTGCGGACCATGGTGCCGGACAGCAGGAGGCGGTCCTCCTTGCCGTGGGGGCAGGTGCGCATGGAGGCCATGCCGTCGCACTTGTAGCAGTAGAAGGTCCAGTCGATCTTCAGCGGACGGATGACCAGGGCGCCCTCGAACAGCTGGTCGAAGATCTTCTGGGCGTCGAACGGGCCATAGTAGTCGCCCACGCCGGCGTGGTCGCGGCCCACGATCAGGTGGGAGCAGCCGTAGTTCTGGCGGAACACCGCGTGCAGCAGGGCCTCGCGCGGACCGGCGTAACGCATCTCCATCGGGTAACCCTTCGTGATGATGGTGCCCTTCACGAAGTAGTTCTCCACCAGGGCGTTGATGGCGTTGACGCGCACGTCGGCGGGAATGTCGCCGGCCTTCAGCTTGCCCAGGATCTGGTGGATGATCACGCCGTCCATGACCTCCACCGCGATCTTGCAGAGGAACTCATGGGAGCGGTGCAGCGGGTTGCGGGTCTGGAAGGCCGCGACGCGGTTCCAGCCACGCTCCTCGAACATGGCGCGGGTCTCGGCCGGAGTGGCGTAGATGTCCTTGTACTCCTCGGGGAAGCCGCCCTCGCTGACGACCTTCACCGGGCCGCCCAGGTTCCACTTGGCCTGCTCCATGACCTTCTGGACACCAGGGTGCTCCATGTCGGTGGTCCAGAAGACGCTCTTGCACTCGAGCTCTTTGTCGATCTGGTATTTCTCGGTGACCTCCATGGTCGCCACCAGGCCGCCGAACTCGTCGCAGATCAGGGCGACCTTGTCACCCACGTTGATGCCGTCCTCGTCGCTGGCGCTGACGGTGATCGGGATCGGCCAGAACACGCCGTTCTTCAGTTTCATGTCCACGCAGACGCCCTTCCAGTCGGCTTCGCCCATGAAGCCGTCCAGAGGGGTGAACGCGCCGATGCCCATCATGAAGCAGTCGCAAGCCTCGCGGGAGCTGACCTGCAGTTTTTTGTAGCCAGCCGCCGCCTTCTTCTCGGCCTCGAGGGCCGCGCCGGTCAGCAACAGGGGCTTCAGATCGCCTCCACCATGGGGGGGAACCAATGCCATCGAAATCCTCCTTGCGTTGTGGGGAACGCGCTCCCGCGTCAGGAGCGCCCGCCAATACCCGGCGGTGGGGTTGCCATATGTTGCCGACGATCCCTGACGGGACCGCCTAACCTTGGACTCGTGTTGTGCCGAACTGCACAATGAGGGACAATTTTTTTGGCCCCGAGGGGGCCACGACCGGTTCGCCCGCCTAATCCCCCGGTCCCGGACGCCCCCCCGGGGCGCTTGCGGACCAGCATGGGCAACACCCGATCATCGCGGCTAAATTAATAAAACCGGGGATGTTCTGTCAAGCCCAAAATGGTTGGGGTGAAGACCCCAAGGCCGACGCGGGGTTGGGAAAACGCGGTGAATTGATTGCCCATATTTGCCTGGGAGGGGGGGCGGCGGGCCGGGCCGGGGCCGCGGGGTGTGGGTTTTGGCCCGCCCGGAGCCCGACCGCCCCCCAATCCGTTCAGACCGCCGCGCCCTCGGCCCGCAGGCCCTGGGCGGCGGCCATCACCCGCAGCTTCACCGCCAGGGGCAGGCGCAGCTTGTTTTCCCGGGTGCAGGGCACCGGAGCGTCCCCCAGGGGGCTGGTGACCCCCTCCCAGTCCAGGATCAGGTGGTCGAGCAGGTCCTCGGCCAGGGCGTTGCGATCCGGGTCGGCGGCGTGGCGGCGCTCCAGGGCCTGCTGGGTGGCCGAATCCAGCCGCCGCAGGTGGAAGACGGCCCCTTCCAGGGGCAGGGGAAAGCGCTCCTCGGGGTCGATGATCTGGATGCCCTTCATGACGGCGATTCTCCGGGTTGGGGTGGACGGGGGGGGTGCAGCTTGCGGGCCTGGCGCAGGACCAGGGAGCGGGCCCGCCCCGGCAGCCGGGCCAGGGCGGCGGGTGCGAAGGGCGCCTCCCGGCCGGTGGCGTCGGTGACGCCCTCCCAGCCCAGGAGCACCGCGGCCAGGACCGCCGCCTCCAGGGCCGCCGGGGGCAGGCTCCAGCGCGGGGCCTGGTCCGGCCCGGCCGGCAGGAGCGTGGCCTGCTGGCGCTCGATGGCGGCCAGGGCCCCCAGGCTCAGGCGGCGATAGTAGAGGGTGCTGGAGCCCACCCGCAGGCTCAGGCGCTCGGCGGGCTCGATCAGGGTGATGTGGCGGGGTTCGCTTGCCATGCCCTGGTTATAACCAGGGCTCGGGCGGCGGGCTGGGGAGGTGCTTCTTGAAATCGCCCCCGCCAGGCGCGGGGAGACGACCTGCTTACGTTAGCGACATCGCCCGCGAGCTTTCTTTAGTGTCATTGCGAGCATAGCGAAGCAATCTCTGAGGTGTGCCAGCTTTCGCACAAGCCATCGAGCCGGAAAAAGAGATGCCGCGTCGCTGCGCTCCTCGCAATGACCAGGACCAACTGGCGCGGCCGGCGGTCTATGGCCGAGCACGCCCTGCCGCCCCTGGGCGCGCCGGGCTTGGCCGGCCCTAGAGGCCCAGGTCGTCGCTGATCGCCTGCATGGCCTCCACCGCCAGGGCGGCGAACTGATCCAGGGGCAGGCCCAGTTGCTCGCAGAGCCGGATGTGGTCGCGGTTGACGCTGGCGGCGAAGGCCTTTTCCTTCATGCGCTTGACCACGCTCTTGGGCTTGACGCTGGCCAGCTTTTTATCGGGATGGACGTAGGCGGTGGCGGTGACCAGGCCGGTGATGGTCTCGCCGCAGGTGAGGGCGAAATCCAGGGGCGTGACCCGGGTCAGGCCCAGGTTCTCGGCGTTGTGGGCGGCGATGGCGGCCAGGGTCTCGGCCGGCAGGCCGTGGGGGGCCAGGAGTTGGGCGGTGACCAGGCCGTGGCGGTTCATCTGCCCGGCGGTCTGGTCATAGTCCAGGTCGTGCAGCAGCCCGGCCAGGCCCCAGGCCTCGGGGTCCTGACCCAGACGCAGGGCCAGGGCCTTGAGCACGGCCTCGGAGGCCAGGGCGTGGCGGAAAAGGCGCTCCTCGGCGCAGTGTCGCCGGAGCAGCTCCAGGGCTTGGGCGCGGTCCATGGTCTCCCTCCCGGCTGGGTGGGGGCGCGCCGGAAACAAGTCCGCCCGGCCCGCCGTTGGGCGGGTCGGGCAGCGGGGCAACCGGCCCGGGGCCGCCAGGGGCGGTCTCCCGGGACTCGCGGGCGCGCCCTTAGGCCGCCTTGGTCAGGCGGCGGGTCTGCTTCTTCAGGCGGGACAGCTTCTTGCGCATGACCTCCAGCTCGGAGCGGCTGGCGGTCTCGCGGGAGCCGTCGCGCTTTTCCTTCAGGGCCTTAAAGGCGGCCTTGGCGGCGCGGATGGCGCCGGTGTCCACCTGCTTGCCGTCGTCGACGATGCCCCGGGCCTCCTTGATGGCCGCGATCAGCTCGCCCTTGTTCATGGCGTGCACGCCGACGATGCCGTCGATGGTCAGCGCCAGCTCGCGGAGCTCCTTGGCGGTCATTTTCTCCAGGGCTTTTTCCTTCGCCTGCTTCTCGGCCATGGCTGCCTTCGCCTCCTACCAACGGGATCTACGGGCCCGGGGGCCCAGGTAATGTTCTCTGCCGAAGCCGAGAGTTTACTCGCTCTTGGCCACCTTGGCAACCCCCTCGGCCAGCTTGAGGAAGGGGGTGAACAGGTCCAGGGGCATGGGGAAGAGCGTGGTGGAGTTGTTTTCCGCCGCCACCTCGCGCAGGGTCTGCAGGTAGCGCAGTTGCAGGGCCTGGGGGTGGACCGCGATGATCTCCGCCGCCTGGGCCAGCTTTTGCGCGGCCTGGAACTCGCCCTCGGCGTTGATGATCTTGGCCCGCCGCTCGCGCTCGGCCTCGGCCTGCTTGGCCATGGCCCGCTGCATCTCCTGGGGCAGGTCGATGTACTTCACCTCCACCGTGGTCACCTTGACCCCCCAGGGATCGGTGTGGGTGTCCAGGATCTCCTGGAGCTGGCTGTTGATCTTGTCGCGCTCGGCCAACAGGTCGTCCAGCTCCACCTGGCCGCAGACGCTGCGCAGGGTGGTCTGGGCCAACTGGCTGGTGGCGTAGAGGAAATCCTCCACCTGGATCACGGCCTTGACCGGGTCCACCACCCGGAAGTAGACCACCGCGTTGACCTTGACCGAGACGTTGTCGCGGGTGATGACGTCCTGGGGCGGCACGTCCATGGTCACCAGGCGTAAGGACACCTTGACCATGCGATCGATGATGGGGATCAGGATGATAAGGCCCGGCCCCTTGGCCTGGATCACCCGGCCCAGGCGGAAGATCACCCCGCGCTCGTATTCCTTGAGCACCTTCAGGGCGGCGAAGAGGAACAGCGCCACCAGCACCACCAGCGGGAGCATTCCGGTGAGGGTGCCCACTAATATGTCCACCAAGCCCATGTTAGCCTCCTGACTTTAACGCGGCCCCGCCCCGGCTCAAGCGTAGCCGATCTCCGGGGTGAGCCGGATGCCGCTGCGCACGAAGTTGCCCCCGCCCCGGGCCAGCTCCCGGCCCTGGTCGTCGGTCAGCACCGCCTGGGCCACGAAGAGATTCTTGCCGGCCATCACCACCTCGCCCACCGCCCGCATGAGCCCGGTCTGCACCGGCCGCTCCAGGAAGAGGTTGTAGTTGGCGGTGACCACGAAAAAGCTCTCCACCTGGGACTGCACCGCGAAAAAGGCCGCGTCGTCCAGGGCCTTGAAGTACGTCGCCCCGTGCACGGCGTGGGCGGCGTGGTGCAGCTCCGGCCGGGCCAGGATCACGATCTCGCAGCGGCCCTTTTCCACCAGGATGCGGGGCTGGAAGAAGTCGTTGATGGGCGCGGTTCGGTACATGCGCTCCAGCTTGCGGTAATGTTCGGTCCAGTCCAAGGCGCGCTCACTCCGGTTGCTCGTTGTCGTCTTCCACCCGCAGGGTCAGGCCGTCCACGGCCCTGACCACCACCTGCCGGCCCGGGGCCAGGTCCCCCACGCCCCGCGCCCGCCAGATCTCGCCCAGCACCCGCACCCGGCCCGGGTCCAGGACCACGCCCTTCTCCCCCAGCAGGCCCTCGGCCCCGGTGCGGGCTTGCGCGAGCTGAGCCCGGGCCGCCAGCCAGGTGACCCCGCCGAAAAAGGCCAGGAAGGCCGCCAGGGTGGGCACCAGCACCGTCAGGGAGATGGCCGTGAGCTGGCCGGGTTGGTCGAAGAGCATGATCGAGCCCAGGATCAGGGCCACCGCCCCGCCCAGGCCCAACAAGCCGCCGCTGGCGATCTTGATCTCCAGGAAGAAGAGCACCAGCGACAACAGGATCAGGGCCAGGCCGGCGTAGGAGACCGGCAGGCTGCTCATGGCGAAAAAGGCCAGGATCAGGGCCAGGCCGCCCACCACCCCGGGGAAGATGGCCCCGGGATGGCTGAGCTCGAAGTAGAGCCCGGCCAGGCCGATCATCAGCAGGATGTAGGCCAGGTTGGGGCTGGCCAGGAAGCTCAGCAGGCGGTCGCGCCAGTCCGGGGCGTGGAACACCAGGTGCCGGCCCTGGCTGGAGATCACCAGGGGGCCGGCCTCGGTCTGGACCGTGACGCCCTCCAACTGGCCCAACAGCGAGCCCAGGTCGCTGGCCAGGAGGTCGATCATGCCCTTTTTCAGGGCCTCGCCCGCCTCCAGGCTCAGGGACTCGCTGACCATGCGCTGGGCCAGCTCCGGGTCGCGGCCGCGTTTCTGGGCCAGGCCCCGGGCCATGGCGCTCAGGTCCTGCACCACCTTCTCGCCCATGGCGCCCTTGATCTCCTCGCCGCCGCCGCCCACCGGATGGGCCGCGCCCACCTGGGTGGCCGGGGCCATGGCCGCCACCTGGGCCGCCAGGACCAGGAAGGCCCCGGCGCTGGCCGCCCGCGCCCCGGAGGGCGCGACATAGACCACCACCGGGATCGGCGAGGCCAGGATGGCCTGCACCATCTCGCGCATGGACTCCACCAGGCCGCCGGGGGTGTCCAGCTGCACCACCACCAGGCCGGCCCGGGCCTCGGCCGCGCGGCGCAGGCCCTCCACCAGGAAACGGGCGCTGCCGGGATTGACGCTGTCCTTGAGCTCGATGATCCAGACCGGCCCCGGGGCCTTTTCCGGCGCGGGGGCCGGGGATGGGGCCGGGGGATTGGCGGCGGGTTTCTCGGCGGCCAGGACCAGACCGGCCAGGCCGACCAGGCCCGCCAGGATCAGGGCCGTCAACAGCCGAGGAGCGCGCCGGGGGAATGCGGGGTTTCGGGGAAGCCGCGCCATGGTCACTTGCCTCCCTGGGATTTACACCGTTGCGCTGGGGCCGACAGGCCCGACCGCGCGGCCCTGGTCCCGCGCGTGGGCACGCGCACCGCCAAGACCTCGTCGCCGGCCGGATTCCAGACCTGGTCCGGCCCCAGCGCCGGCTTGTTCCCTAGTCTAATACAAAATCGCGTCGCGTGCAGGTTTGCTGCCAGGGTCTTTCCACCCAAGCGCAATCAGCAAATTGGCGCCCGGAATCGCGGCGTAAGACGGGCCTCGCGCCACGCCGTTTTGGTCATTGCGCGGAGCGCAGCGACGCGGCAATCTCTCCTCTTGTTTTCATAATACTTTGAAAATAATAATTAATTTTCCAAGAGATTGCTTCGCTGCGCTCGCAATGACCGAAAAATACCTGTAGCGCCGGCCCAAAAGCGCGGACAGGATCCGGCTTACGCCTCAGGCCAGGCGACGGCGCAGGGCCTTGAGGTCGGCGTAGGCCTCGGCCTTGCGCTCCGGGCTGCGCAGCAGGAAGGCGGGATGGAAGGTGGGCAGGAGCGGCGTCCCGCCCAGGTCGTGCCAGCGGCCGCGCAGGGCGCTGATGGGCGCGTCGCTGTCCAGCAGGGCCTGGGCCGCCGGACGGCCCAGGGCCAGGATGGCCTGGGGCCGGAGGGCCGCGATCTGGCCCTCCAAGAAGGGCAGGCAGGCGGCGGCCTCCTCGGGGCGAGGGTCGCGGTTGTGGGGCGGCCGGCATTTCACCAGGTTGGTGATGTAGACCTCCTCCCGGGTCAGGCCGATGGCCGCCAGCATCCGAGTCAGCAGGTGCCCGGCCGGCCCCACGAAGGGCTCGCCCTGCTCGTCCTCCTTTTCGCCCGGGGCCTCGCCGATGAACATGATCTTGGCCGTGGCCAGGCCCGCGCCAAAGACCAGCTTGCGCCGGCCCTGGGCCAGGGCGCAGCGCTGGCAATCGCCCAACTGCGCCCGGACGCCTTCCAGGCTGGGACGCAGGCCCGGGCCAGCCCCGGCCGCCCCAGCCGGGACGGGCTGGTCCGGGGCCGTCCGGCCGGCCAGGGCCGCGCCCAGACGGCGCAGGTCGCCGGCCCGGGCCTCCACCAGGCCCAGGCCCAGCCGGGCGCGGCAGGCCAGGTTCTCGGCCAGTTCCTGGATGAGGGAGGGATCGGCGGGCATCGGCCCTAGGCCAGGCCCAGGAGGGCCGCCACCCGGTCCAGGATGCGATCGGCCACCGCCGCCTTGCTCAACAGCGGCAGGGACTCCACCGCGCCGTTGGCGTCGATCAGGTGGACCCGGTTGGTGCTGACCCCGAAGCCGCTGTCGCGGGCGCTGACGTCGTTGGCCACCATCAGGTCCAGGTTCTTGCGTTGCATCTTCTGGGCGGCGTGCTCCAGCACCTCGTGGGTCTCGGCCGCGAAGCCCACCAGTACCCGCGCGCCCTTGTTGGCCCCCAGCTCGGCCAGGATGTCGGGGTTGGGCAAAAGCTCGCAGGTCTCGCCCTGGCCGCCCTTCTTGACCTTGTGGGGATGGCAGTCCACCGGCCGCCAGTCGCTGACCGCCGCGGCCTTGATCACCACCCGGGCGTTGGCCGCCGCGCTGGTCACCGCCTGGTGCATCTCCAGGGCGCTGACCACCTTCACCGTCTCCACCCCGCCCGGCGGGTCCAGGTGGGTGGGACCCAGCACCAGGGTGACCTTGGCCCCCCGCCGCCGGGCGGCCCGGGCCAGCTCGATGCCCATCAATCCGCTGCTGGGGTTGCTGATGAAGCGCACCGGGTCCAGGTGCTCCCGGGTGGGGCCGGCGCTGATGACCATCGGCACCCCGGCCAGGTCGCGCGG
This sequence comes from uncultured Desulfarculaceae bacterium, assembly GCA_937908275.1. GTDB lineage: Bacteria > Desulfobacterota > Desulfarculia > Desulfarculales > Desulfarculaceae > JACRDC01. Next base: position 9,459 of record CALERA010000290.1, read on the forward strand.
GGCCAGGAGGTCCCAGAGGGCGTCGGCGATCTCCGCCGCCTCGGCCATGCGCCCCAGGCCCTCCTCGCCGCAGGCGGTGCGCCCGGGCTTGGGACCCACCGTGGCCACCCCCCGGCTGGTCAGGCGAGCCAGGTTTTCGCCCACCGTGGGGTGCCGCCACATCTGGGGATTCATGGCCGGGGCGATCAGGAGCGGGGCGGTGGTGGCCAGGATCAGGGTGGAGAGCAGGTCGTCGGCCAGGCCCAGGGCGGCCTTGGCGATGAAGTTGGCCGTGGCCGGGGCCACCACCACCGCCTCGGCCCAGCGGGCCAGGTCGATGTGGCTGATGGCCGCCTCGGCCGCCGGGTCGAACATGTCCTTGAAAACCGGCTGGCCGGTGACCGCGGCGAAGCTGAGCGGCCCCACGAAGGTGGTGGCGGCCTTGGTCATCACCACCCGCACCTGGCAGCCGCTCTGGCTGAGGTGGCTGGCCAGCTCGCAGGCCTTGTAGGCCGCGATGCCGCCAGTCACCCCCAACAGCACCCGGCGCGGCTCGGATAGGCATTCAGTCATGGGAAGGCGGAAATCCTTTGCTTGGGGGCAACCCTTTTGGGGGCCACCAGTAGTTCACCGAAACCAGCCCATAGGCGTTATAAAGGGTCGGGCTGAAAAAAGTATGCCGCGTTAGTCATTTTAATTCACCACCGAGCTCTAATATCTTTTTTTCAATAGCGTCAATTTCCCTAGCTTGATTTTCATCTGATATATCGTCGTGCCTAATAAAATAAAGTGCGTTGTAATAATAATCCAGAGCTTTTTTAGTTTGGTTCTTAAACTCCGCCAACCTAGCCTTTTCAAGGTGTTCTGATAGCTGAAGGTTACTTATTAATTCCTCGATTGGCTTGGCATAATTATTAATAAATTGCGACGATAAAACATGCCTCTCCCGCTCTTTAATTTTCACTAATGCCTTGACTAGTGGTGCGATTTTTGTTTTAGTAGTTTTTGCTGCTTTAGACTTTAGCATAGCCTCTGCGCTAGTATTTTCCATATACTTTTCAATAGCTTTAATTTCCAAGTTATAGGATTCAGAAATGATTAATGAAGGGAGCGGAGTCATTGTTGCGATATCTTTTTCTTCATAAGGCAACATTAGTGTTGCCCTATCTCTAACTAAATCAATACGACTGAGTATAGTGTCCAAATTTTTTGAAGACTTAATAATGCCTAAAGAATCGTTAATAATTCTTACAGAGTCCGCTACGGTCGACGAGCAAACAATGCTACATCGCTGGCATAGGCCTTCACTGGATAATTTTAGAAAAAATCCTTTAACACCACATAACTTGCAAATTGCCATCCCCGCCCCCTCATGTTTAAACCAATTCTCATTATAAATTAAACGCACTTATAGGAAAGGGCAGCGCTGTTGACTTGCGGCCCCTTCATCTCCCTGACCCGTCTTCCACCACCCGTTCCGTTCCACCTTCAACAATGGGGCCCTCGGAGTCCCCTCCTAAAAGGTTGCCCTGGCGGGGATACCCCGACAGGGACTCAGCGCTCGCCTAGGCCGAGGGGGCGACCCAGATCTCCACCGTGGTCTTGAAGGTGCTCTCGGTGATCTGGATCACGCAGGTCTTGCCCGGCTTGGCGAAGAACAACGCGGACTTGGGATACTTGAAGCTGCTCTTCAGGGTCCAGTTGTCCTTGGCCATGGAGTCGACGAAGAAGTTGATCAGGCTCTCCAGCTCCAGGTTGTCCTCGAAGACCAGCACCCCGGCCTTGAAGGTCCCGACCTTGAACAGGATGGACTGGTCCTTGTTCAGCTTCAACTGCACCGGCACCTGGATGTCGTCGAAATCATAGTAGCGGCCCGCCGCGCCCTGCTTGGCCGCGGCATCGCCGTCCTTGGCATCGCCGCCGCCGGAGAACAGCGAGCAGCCGGCGTTGAGCGTCAGGACCAACATCAGGATCGCCAACAGCCCCCATTTGCAGCGCTTCATCGGCTTTGCTCCCCTTGTGGCATTGCGTGCGCCTAGCCCAGGCGGGCCAGGACCAATTCGTCCATTGGTTTGCGATCGGATTTCTGGTTGGTGGCTCCCGGCCAGCCCAGGGCCACCACCGCCATCAGCTCGTGCTCGGCCGAGACCCCGCAGATCTCGCGCACCGCCTCGGCGCTTTTTAAAATCTCGCCCAGCCAGACCGCCCCCAGACCCAGGGCGTGGATCATCAGCAGCATGTTCTCCAGGCAGGCCCCCACCGCCTGGTGGTCCTTGGCGGCGTGGTACATGGACGGGGTGTGGATGAAGACCGGGATCAGCACCGCGGCCTGGTTGATCACCGCGCCATAGCGGGTGCAGCCGGAGATGCGCTCCTTGACCGCCGGATCGCGCACCACCACGAAGCGCCAGGCCTGGTTGTTGGTGCCGCTGGGGGCCCAGCGCCCGGCCTCCAGGATCTGCTCCACCAGCTCGTCGGCCACCGGGCGGTCGGCGAACTTGCGCACGCTGCGCCGGGTCTTGATCAGCTCCATCACCGCCTTGGGGTCCAAGCCACGCCTCCTGCCGGTATTGCTGGGCATACTAGCAAGCCCCGGCCGGACGGTCAAGGCGGCCGCCTGGCCTAAGTGCTTGTAAGCCGTGGCCCCCCCGGCTAGACTGACCGGGATGGCCCTCCCCAACCCAAACAGGCTATGGACCCATGACTAAACCCCTCGCCATCCTCGCGGCCCTGGTTTTGGCCCTGGGCCTGGCCGCTCCGGCCCCGGCCGCCGATCCCGCCGCGCCGGCCCCGCCCGATCCGGGCGGCGCCATCGTCATCGGCACCATCGGCGACGCCACCAGCATGATCCCCATGCTGACCAGCGACTCGGCCAGCCACGAGATGAGCGGCTATTGCTACAACGGGCTGAT
>CALERA010000291.1 GCA_937908275.1 uncultured Desulfarculaceae bacterium
GACCACCGAGATCTACACTCTTTCCCTACACGACGCTCTTCCGATCTAGTATCACGGCCGCAACTGGTACGGCGGCCAGGACAGCACCCTGACCGTGACCCTGCTGGGGGGCCGGGTGATGATGGCCACCCTGACCTCGCCGGCCGGCAAGTAAGCCACCAAGTCCATCCCCCACCCGAGGCGAGCCAGGCCATGGATTCCTATCGTCGCGGAAAACCAACCCAAGCCAGTTTCGGGGGCCTGGAGGCCTCCAGCCTCTACTGCCCCCGCTGCAAGACCGCCCAGCCGGTGCGCAGCAAGCTGCTATTGGTCCTGCCCGGGGGCGACAAGTACGCCTACTACTGCCGGGTCTGCGGGGCCGAGGTGGGCAGCAAGACCGAGCAGGGCCAGCCCTCGGCCAACTGGCGCCTGCCCTGAGGCCCCGGCCGCCGGCCCCGGACTTCCCTTGGCCAATCCAAGGCATGGCTTGCGGTGGCCCTGACCGGGCCGGGGGGTTATAATGCCTTCGCGCCGCCGGGTTTCCGGCGCGCCAACCCCAGCCGCCGCCGCCGGGAGCGCTCCGGGGGCGGCAAGGGACCGATACGCATGAACCAGCTCAGCCCCAAGGCCACCCGCACCCTGATCACCGGCGGGGCCGGCTTCATCGGCAGCCATCTGGCCGAGCACCTGCTGGACCTGGGCCAGGAGGTGCACGTGGTGGACGACCTGTCCACCGGGGCCATCGAGAATATCGACGCCCTGCGCCAGCGGCCGGGCTTTTCCCACACCATCGCCGACATCCGCGAGGAGCCGCTCCTGGCCGAGCTGGTGGACCGGGCCGACGTGATCTATCACCTGGCCGCGGCGGTGGGGGTGCGCCTGATCGTGGAAAGCCCGGTGCGCACCATCGAGACCAACATCGGCTGCACCGAGAGCGTGCTGAAGCTGGCCAACAAGAAGCGCAAGAAGGTGGTGGTGGCCAGCACCAGCGAGGTCTACGGCAAGAACGACCAGGTGCCCTTCCGCGAGGACCACGACCTGGTGATGGGACCCACCAGCAAGGCCCGCTGGTCCTACGCCTGCTCCAAGGCCATCGACGAGTTCCTGGCCCTGGCCTATTTCCGGGCCCGGGGCCTGCCGGTGGTCATCGCCCGGCTGTTCAACACCGTCGGCCCCCGCCAGACCGGGCGCTACGGCATGGTCCTGCCCAGCTTCGTGCTCCAGGCCCTGATGGGCAAGCCCATCACCGTCTATGGCGACGGCGCCCAGTCCCGCTGCTTCTCCTACGTGGGCGAGGTGGTCAAGGCCCTGGCCTCGCTGGCCGATTGCGAGGCGGCGGTGGGCCAGGTGGTCAACGTGGGCTCGCAGCAGGAGATCAGCATCGGCGGCCTGGCCGAGCTGGTCAAGGAGCTGACCGGCTCCACCAGCAAGATCGTCTACGTGCCCTACGACCAGGCCTACGAGGAGGGCTTCGAGGACATGCAGCGCCGGGTGCCGGACGTGTCGCGCCTGGAGGGCCTGGTGGGCTTCAGCCCCCAGATGGGCATCCGCGAGATCGTGGAATCGGTGATCGGCTTCTACCGGGAGCGCTGAGGCCGTTTCCGGCCTGGCGCAAGGCGGAAAACTTCCGGGGGCCGGACGCGGCTCCCTCGCTTGGCGGCCCGATGCACCTGCTCTACGCCTTCATATCCGCCCTGGGCCTGGCCGCCCTGGCCACCCCCCTGATGATCTGGCTGGCCCGCGGCCGGGGTTGGGTGGTGGCTCCCCGGGCCGACCGCTGGCACCAGAAACCCACCGCGGTCTATGGCGGGGTGGCCATTTTCCTTGCCTTCCTGGCCACCTACCTGTGGTTGGGCCCCCACGACCGCGTCCACCTGATCCTGTTGGCCTGCGCCGGGGCCATGTTCCTCCTGGGCCTGTATGACGACGCCCGGGAGCTGAAGCCCCAGCTCAAGTTCCTGGGCCAGTTGGTGGTGGCCCTGGTGGCGGTGAGCCAGGGGGTGCGCCTGGACCAGGAGATCATCCCCTGGGCCTGGCTGGCGGTGCCCCTGACCGTCTTCTGGCTGGTGGGCGTCACCAACGCCGTGAACATCCTGGACAACATGGACGGCCTCTCCTCCGGGGTGGTGCTCAGCGCCGGGGTGGTGCTGGCGGTCTCGGCCGGGTTGCAGGCTTTCCAGGGGCCGGGTTTCATCGCCGCGGCCCTGGCCGGGGCGGCGGCCGGTTTCCTGATCTACAACTTCAACCCCGCCAAGATCTTCATGGGCGACTGCGGTTCGCTCTTCCTGGGCTTCACCCTGGCCAGCACCACGGTGCTCTCGGCCAACACCGCCGCCGAGGCCTCCCACCTGGTGATGGCCCTCCTGGTGCCGGTGGGGGCCCTGGTGGTGCCCTTGTTCGACACCACCCTGGTCTCCTTCCAGCGCACCAGCCACGGCCGCTCCATCGCCCAGGGCGGGCGGGACCACTCCAGCCATCGCCTGGTTTTCCTGGGTCTTTCCGAGCGCCGGGCGGTGCTGCTGCTCCTGGCCATCAGCCTGTTGGGCGGCCTGGGATCCCTCTGGCTGAGCCGGGCGGCCACCCCCCTGACCGCCCTGGTGGTGGCCACCCTGATCGCGGTGGCCCTGGCCGCCTTTGGCATCTACCTGGGCGAGGTCAAGGTCTACGAGGGGGATAACAAGGTCTCCTGGCTGGAGAAAAGCCCCATCCTGGGCCGGGTCTTCCTGTTCAAGAAGCAGATGCTCCAGATCATGGCCGACCTGGTCCTGGTCTCGGCCGCCTTTGCCGCCGCCTGGCTGCTGCGCTTCGAGGGCCAGCTCACCAACTGGGAGCTGGGCCTGCTGGCCCAATCCCTGCCCTGGCTGTTGGCCATCAAGCTGAGCAGCTTCTGGTTCTTCGGCCTGTATCGCGGCCAGTGGCGCTATTTGTCGGTCTACGACCTGGTGCAGATGGGCAAGGCCGCCCTGGCCGGCAGCCTGCTGACGGTGGTGGTCTTCGTTCTGCTCTACGGCCCCCAGGGCTTCTCCCGGGCGGTGATGGTCATCGATTTCCTGCTCACCTATCTCTTCGTGGCCGGGGCCCGGGGGCTGATGCGCATCTTCCGCGAGAAGGTGCGCGGACGCGGCGGCAAGCCGGTGCTGATCATGGGCGCGGGCGACGGCGGCGAGCTGCTCCTGCGCGAGCTGCGCAACAACCCGGCCTACGACTACGTGCCGGTGGGCTTCATCGACGACGATCCGGCCAAGGCCGGCCGCCTGATCCACGGGGTCAAGGTCCTGGGCGCGCGGGAGGACATCCCCCGCCTGATCCAGACCCTGGGGGTGGAGCGGGTCTTCATCGCCATCCTCTCCTGCCCGGCCGAGCGCTTCACGGACGTACACGACCTCTGCGCCCAGCGCGGGGTGGAGTGCTCCCGCATCCAGCCCATCATCAAGCTCTAGCCCACGATTATCAGGTGAATAATTAATAGCGCGGCAGGCGACGAGGCCAGCGCAGGGGTTCTGTCGAGTCATTGCGAGGAGCGAGAGCGACGCGGCAATCTCTTTAGCGTGAGAGATTGCTTCGCTGCGCTCGCAAGGACCGCCAAGGTCTCGATCTGGCGTGCGATGAACTTTGACCGGCCCTAGTTGCCGGCGGAAGGCGGCGGGCTGCCGCCAGCGTCCCCGGCGGGGGCCAATTCGTAGACCCAGCCGGCGGTGCGGGCCTCGCTGGGCAGGCGGATGGCGCTCAGGCAGTCGTAGGAGGACCGCCAGCCCAACTCGGCCGCCAGGCGGTAACGGGGGCGCAGGGGATGGGCGGCCCACTCCCGGCGGTCCGCGCCGCCGTTGCCCAGCAGCACGTAGCGCGGGGCCGCGGCCGGGGCCTCCAGGCCGCGCAGGTTCACCAGGGCGCAGCGGGCCCAGGGCAGGGGCGGCTGGTTGGTGGGGTCGGGCAGGCCGAAGACCCCCACGCCCTCTTCCAGGGCCGGCCGGGTCTGGGCCAGCCAGGCCCGGGTGGGCGGCAGCCAGGCCTGGTCAAAGAGGGCGTCGTGGACCGCCAGGCCCTGGGTGGCCAGACCGGGCAGCAGCAACAGGCCCAGCAGTCCCTGGCGCAGCCGGACCGGGGCCCAGGCCGCTTGCAGCAACCAGCGGTCCAGGGCCAGGCCGGAGAGCAGGCAGAGCAGGGAGCCCAGCACCAGGGCCACCCGGCGGTGGCCGAAGACCCCGCCCAGGATCAGGCCCAGGACCAGGCTGGCCCAGGCCAGGCGGCGCTGGTCCTCCGGCCCCCGCCAGCAGCGGACCAGGAGATAGGCCGGCCCCAACAGGATCAGGGGGAAGACCAGGTCGCCAAGCAGCAGATATCGCCAGAAGTTAAAGCAGTTGAGCAGGCTGCCCCGGGCGGAGTCCTCGGTGTTGACCTCCAGGATCCACTGCGAGACATAGCCGTAAAAATTCAATATCGCGTAGGGGTTGGTCAGCAGGAAGAGCGCCAGGGCCGCCAGGCCGGCCAGGAGGCTCTGGCCCAGCCAGGCCCAAGGCCGGCGGCGGTCGAAGAGAAAGATGGGGTAGACCAGGCCCAGGAAGCCGCTGGTGATGGTGCTGCCCATGGCCAGGCCCAAGCAGGCCCCGCTGAACCAGAGCCGCCCGGGGCGGATGTCCTCTCCCTCCCGGCGGTGCAGGAGATACAGGGCCAGCAGGCCCCAGGCCGCGGCCCAGGTGTGGGGCTTGGTGACCAGGGCCATCCAGAAGGGCAGGCTGGACAGGACCCAGGCGGCCATGGCCAGCAGGGCGGCGCCTGGCCCGGCCAGACGCCGGGCCCAGAGCCCCAGGACCAGCATCACCCCCAGATAGCCGGCGATGCTCAGCCAGCGCCCGGCCAGGTACATGCGGGCCAGGTGTTCGGGATGCTGGAAGTAATGCCCCAGGTCGCTGGTGATGTCGATCAGGCCCAGCAGCTTGCCGACGAACAGCGCCACCCCCACCGGATAGACATAGGCCCCGCCATAGACATAGAAGCCGGGGTCCAGTTGCAGGCGGGCCGGGTCCATGCGCGACAGGGCGTGGAAGATGTGGCGTTCGTCCATGGCCTCGCTGCCCAGCAGGTAGGCCCGCAGGGTGATCAGGCTCTCCTCCGGACCCAGCCTGGCGTCCATGGCCCAGCGGGGCAGGCCCTCGTTCAGCTCCTCGCCGGCGGCCAGACGGCGGGCGGCCTCGGCCCCGTGGCGGGCCTCCCAGTCCAGGTGGCGCTGGCGCGAGGCGTTGATGGCCGCGATCTCGGCCGGGCCGGGCAATTGGCCGCCGGTGATGATCGCCACCCGGGCCGCGTCCGGCAGGCCCCAAAAGGAGCCGGCCAGCAGGACCAGGGCGGTCAGGCCCCAGAGGAGCCAGGACCAGGGGCCGAGATTGGCGGCGGGGCCGGGAGACGACAGGCGGCCGGACCTCGCCCGGGGAAGGTTCATGCTGATCACCTCGAACGGATGGGATAAGCCCAGGACGGAGTTCATGATAATGCAAGGCCGGCCCCAGGTCCATGATCTAGCTGGGGTTCGCCGCCCTTCCACATAGCGGAAAAACCCCGCCCGCCGGCGTTGACATGACTGCGGCAGCGTGTGATATTTACGCTTTCTTCGCCTGGAAAGGGACCCAAACATGGACCATCTTCGTCAACACGATCCCGCGGTGGCCGAACTGATCAGCCTGGAGGCCAAGCGCCAGGCCTCGGTGCTGCGGATGATTCCCTCCGAGAACTACGCCTCCCATGCCGTCCTGGAGGCCACCGGCTCCTGCCTGAGCAACAAATACTCCGAGGGTTACGCCCACTTCCGTTACTACCAGGGCCAGGAGTACATCGACCGCATCGAGGACCTGGCGGTGGAGCGGGCCACGACCCTCTTCGGGGCCGAGCACGCCAACCTCCAGCCCTATTCCGGCAGCCCGGCCAACATGGCGGTCTACTTCGGCCTGCTCAAGCCCGGCGACCGGGTGATGGGCATGGACCTCAGCGCCGGCGGACACCTGACCCACGGGGCCAAGGTCAGTTTTTCCGGCAAGTTCTACCAGGTGCGCCAGTACGGCCTGGACCCGGCCACCCAGTTGATCGACTACGAGGCCGCCCGCCGCCTGGCCAAGGAATGGCAGCCCCGCCTGATCTTCACCGGGGCCAGCTCCTATCCCCGGGTCATCGATTTCGCCGCCTTCCGCGCCATCGCCGACGAGGTGGGGGCCTACCTGGTGGCGGACATCAGCCACATCTCGGGCCTGTGCCTCAGCGGCGACCACCCCCACCCCCTGCCCCACGTGGACGTGGTGACCACCACCACCCACAAGCTGCTGCGCGGCCCCCGGGGCGGCATGATCCTGTGCAAGGGCGCGCTGGGTCCCAAGATCGACAAGGCGGTCTTCCCCGGCCTGCAGGGCGGCCCCCACAACCACGTCACCGCCGCCATCGCCGTGGCCCTGGGCGAGGCCGCCCGGCCCGACTACGCCGAGTATTGCCACCAGGTGGCCAAAAACGCCAAGGCCCTGGCCCAGGGGCTGCGGGACCGGGGCTTCAGCCTGATCACCGGCGGCACCGACAACCACCTGGTGCTGATCGACGCCACCGCCCTGGGCCTGACCGGCAAGATCCTGGCCGTGGCCCTGGAGCAGGCCGGCATCGTGGCCAACGCCAACAAGATCCCCTTCGACCCCCGCCCGGCCGACGACCCCAGCGGAGTGCGGATGGGCACCCCGGCCCTGACCACCCGGGGCCTGGGCGAGGCCGAGATGGAGCAAGTGGCCGATTTGATTCACGAGGTGGCGCGGGACTCCTCCAGCTCCGCCGCCCTGGCCCAGGTCAAGGCCAAGGTGGAAGCCCTCTGCGCCCAGTTCCCGGCCCCCGGCCTGCCGGCCTAGAACAAATTTTTGAACTCCGGCCCCGGGCTTGGGGTATCGGATTTTGAACTGCCAAAAAGCACGGCCAGACAAAAGGTTAGGTGCTTAATACGAACCGCCCCTCCGGGGGCGGTTCAAATTTTTGTACCGTAACCTGAGCGACACACAGGGTTCCCTTTGAGGATTCGGCGGTATAACAGCTTAAAAACATAATAAAAAATGGCTAGATGACACTGCTTTTCGGAACTGGGCACGACAATTGCAGATCGATCTCGTCGCCAGCTTCGACGACCCTTTTCTCCTTTTCAGGTAACGCCGGGCCCCCTCAGCCCGGCGTTACCTGTTTTGGGGCCCGGAACCGCGGCGGGTCCTCAAGGGCAACAGCCTAAAAATACTAATTAAAAATAATTGGCAACCAATATCGGCGGGCGGCGGGGGCGGGACGGGCGATGTTGGCACCGGCCTTGCTTTCAAGAAGGGCACCAGCTTCTCAAACCCTTCTCTCCTTTTCTAGTAAGCACCGGGTCGCCAGCCCGGTGCTTGCTTTTTGGGCCCTGGCTTTTGCCGCCAAAGCAAAGCCGGACCGGGAAGCACCCGGTCCGGCCCATCGCCAGCCAAATTGTGTGGGCAGGGGGCTCAGTAGCCCAGCTTGCGCAGGCCCTTGTCCTGGTGGGACCACTTGGGCTCCACCCGCACGAAGAGGTCCAGGAACACCGGGCCGCCCAGGAGGCGCTCCAGGTCCTGGCGGGCGGCGGTGCCGATCTTCTTCAGCATCTGCCCGCCCTTGCCGATCAGGATCGCCTTCTGGCCCTCGCGTTCGGCGTGGATGGTGGCGGTGATGGCCGTGGGGCGGCCCTCCTCCTCCGGCTCCAGGAACTCGTCCACCGTCACCGCCACCGAATAGGGCAGCTCGCGCTCGGTCAGGCGGAAGACCTTTTCCCGGATCAGCTCCCCGGCCAGGAAGCGCTCGCTCAGGTCGGTGAGCATGTCCTCGGGGAAGAGCGGCTGGCCCTCGGGCAGGCAGCGGCCCAGCTCGGTCAGCAGGGCCGGGCAGCCGTCGCCGGTCTGGGCGCTGATGGGCACCACCGCCGCCCAGGGGCCCCAGGCCGTCACCCGCTGCAGGATCGGCAGCAGGGCGGTCTTGTTGGCCACCAGGTCGATCTTGTTCAGGGCCAGCACCACCGGCTTGCCCCCGGCCAACACCTGGTGGGCCACCTCCTGGGCCTCCTGCAGACCCCGGGGGCTGACCTCGGCCATGAACAGCACCGCGTCCACCTCTTCCAGGGTGGCCAGGGCGGTCTGCACCATGCGCTGGTTCAAGGCCCGGCGGGCGGCGTGCAGCCCCGGGGTGTCCAGGAAGACCACCTGACGCTGGGCGTCGTTGTGCACTCCCAGGATGCGGTGGCGGGTGGTCTGGGGCTTGTCGCTGGTGATGGCCAGCTTGAAGCCCAGCACCTGGTTGAGGAAGGTGGACTTGCCCGCGTTGGGCGGTCCCAGGATGGCCACGAATCCGCTTCTCATCTGCCTAGCCTGCCTCCTCGTCCTCGGGCGGTCCGGCCGGGGGCCGGCGTCCGCCGAAACGCCGCCAGGCCCGCCAGCGGCTGCGCCGGGCCTGGTCATAAGCCTCCTGGAACAGTTCGCTGCGCCGCGAGCGCCGCTCCAGGTGCCAGCCCGCGGCCAGCAAGCCTACACCGGCCAGGAGCAAAATGAAACCCAGCAGCAAGCGGGCCTGGGGGGCGTCCTCCACCCCGCTGTAGACCAGGTAGCGGATGCCGCCCCAGACCGGGATGATCCAGGCGATGGCCAGCACCCCCAGGCCGAAGAGGACCAGGGCCAGGGCGTGCCGCCGGGCCCGACGCCGGGCGTGCCGCCGGGCCAGCGCCGCCCGGGCCAGACCCTCGGCCACCGATTCGGGGTCGGGCGCGGGCGGGGTGGTCATGGCCCGGACCTAGACCTGGGCCCGGGGCAGCAGCACCAGGCAGCGCACCCCGCCGCCCGGGGCCGGACCCAGGCTGAGCTGGCCCAGGCTGCGCCGGGCCACCAGGCTGGCGATCGGCAGGCCAAAGCCGGTGCCCAGGGGTTTGCTGGAATGGAAGGGGGCCATCAGGCCGCCGATCTCGCCCTCGGCCGGGGCCTGGCCGCTGTTGAAGATCTCCAGCTCCACGAAGCCCTCCAGCCCCGCCGCCCGGGAGGACAGCCTGATCTCGCGCCCGTTGGCCTCGGCTGCCTCCAGGCTGTTCTCCAACAAATAGAAGAGCATCGTCTCCAGCTCCCGGCGGTCGGCCAGGACTAGGCGCTGGTCCGGGTCCCAGTCCTGGACCAGGTCGAAGTCCGCCAGGCGCCAGGTCCCGGCCAGGCGGTTCAGGGCCGCCACGGCGGCCGAGGCCAGGTCGCTGGCCAGGGGTTGGGGGTCGGACTGGAAAAGCTGGTTGTAGACCGTGATGTCGTGGACCATGCGCTCCAGGCGGCGGTTCTCGCTCAGGACCATCTCATAGGCCTGGTTCACGCTGCTCTCGGGCAGGGTGTGGCTTTGCAGGCGCTTGATATTGCCGCCGATCACCGTCACCGGGTTGCGCACCTGGTGGGCGATGCCCTCGATGACCTGGCGGTCGCAGCGGCTGGTCATGGTGATGAAGGAGTCGGTGGCCACCAGCACGCAGAAGTCCAGCAGCTTGTCGATGGCCGCCGCCACCGCCGCCCGCTCCGCCACCGGCACCAGCTCCCCGGCCAGGCGCTGGCAGAACTGCCGGGCCACGCAATAGCCCAGGTTCACGAAGCGCTGGTCCAGGTTCACCTCCACGTGGCGCGCCCCGCTGTTCCAGAGGTATTGCAGGAAGGCGTCGTCCAGGTCGCGGCTGAACAGGCGGCCGAACCAGTCGCCCAGCACCCGGGCCAGGTTGCCCGGCGGGCGCTCCTGCTCCAGGATCAGGCGGGTGCGGGCGATGCCCCAGAAATAGTCATAAAAAAACCGGCCGAATTCGTCCTGGCGGCCGGCGAAGGCCGCGCGATAGGGCTGCATGGTGGCCAGGTCCCGGGGGCCGAGGCCCACCTGCTCCCGGAAATAGGTCAGACGGTCTATGGGCGCGGGGTTGTTGTGCATTTTTCTCCGTTGCCAATGGCGACCCCAGGGGCGGCCGGTCAGGATGGATGGCGCGTGGTGTGATCGAAAAATTCTACCACACCCGCGCCCGGCCCGATCTCCCACTTGGTGGTCGGGTTGGCTTGAGAAGCCCGGCGGGCGATGCTATCCTGTAAAACCTTGACCCCAATTCTTGCCGCAGGAGGGCCCGCAGCGTGAACTTTCCCGACGATCTGGCATACAGCCCCGAGCACCTCTGGGTGCGCGCCGGGGGCGAGGTGGTGACGGTGGGCATCAGCGATTTCGCCCAGGACCAGTTGGGCAAGGTGGTCTACGTGGACCTGCCGGCCGTGGACCAGACCGTGGCCGCCGGCTCGGAGATGGGCGCGGTGGAGAGCGCCAAGAGCGTCAGCGACCTCATCAGCCCGGTCAACGGCCAGGTGGTGGAGGTCAACCCGGACCTGGGCGACGACCCCAGCCCCCTGAACAACGATCCCTATGGCGCGGGCTGGATCGCCAGGGTGCGCCTGGACGGCCCCCTGCCGGCCGAGCTGATGGACGCCGCCGCCTACCGGGCCAGCCTGGGCTCCGCCGGGGAATAAACGCCCGGCCAGGCGGCGCAAAGCCTGGCGCAACCCGGGGGCGCGCGAGGCCCCCGACCCGCGGCGGCTCATATTCTGCCCGCCGCGCTTCCGCCGCCCGCGCGCGGCTAGAAAGCGACCCGTCTCTTGTTCCGCATCCTGTTTGTCGGCGATGTCTTCGGCGGCCCCGGCCGTCGTTGCCTGCAAAACCTGTTGCCGGTCCTGCGCCGGCGGCTGTTGCCCGACCTGATCGTGGTCAACGGCGAGAACGCCAGCGGCGGCCTGGGCCTGGCCCAGCGCGAGGCCCGGGAGATCTTCCTGGCCGGGGCCGACGTCATCACCACCGGCAACCACGTCTGGAAGCAGCGCGACCTGGTGTCCCTGCTCAAGCAGGAGCCCCACCTCCTGCGCCCGGCCAACTATCCCGCCGGCGCGCCCGGCCAGGGCTGGGTCATCGCCCGGGCCAAATCCGGCCACCAGGTGGGCATCGTCAACCTGGAGGGGCGGGTCTTCATGAACCCCCTGGACTGCCCCTTCGCCGCCCTGGAGGCCCTGCTGGCCGGTCCCCTGGCCAGCTGCGAGATGGTCTGCGTGGACATGCACGCCGAGGCCACCAGCGAGAAGCAGGCCCTGGGCTGGCATTTCGACGGCCGGGTCAGCGCGGTGGTGGGCACCCACACCCATGTCCAGACCGCCGACGAGCGCATCCTGCCCCAGGGCACCGCCTACATCACCGACCTGGGCATGACCGGACCCCAGGCCTCGGTCATCGGCATGGATCCCGAGGCCGCCGTGCCCCGCTTCCTGGAGCAGCGCCCCCAGCCCTTCCGGGTGGCCAAGGGCGACGCCTGGCTGCACGGGGCCCTGGTCAGCATCGACCCGGCCAGCGGCCTGGCCCTGGCCATCGAGCGGGTCAAGGAGCCACTGCCCTAGCTCCGGCCCTGGCGCGCCCCCGCTCCGGACAGACCTTGGCCGCCAGTTTGATCCTTTTGGGGCCTTGCCCGGGTGGCCGGGACAATTCATTGTCCCGGCGGCGTCAGCCGCAAGAGGTTCCGGCGAGAGGCCTGCCCGGGCGACGGCGGATGCCGCGCCACGATAATTGGTTGCAATAGTTGCTTTATTTTTGTAGGGGCGGGGATTTCTCCCCGCCCCGGCTGATTTGTTACGTGATGTCGTTTAACTCTTGTGGAAGACCAACTGGTCGCCCTCCACGTCGGCGTTGATGTGGTCGCCGTCGGCGAAGCTGCCGTCCAGGATCTTCACCGCCAGGGTGTCCTGCAGGTGGCGCTGGATGGCCCGCTTCAGGGGCCGCGCGCCGTAGACCGGGTCGAAGCCGGCCTCGGCCAGGAAGTCCAGCGCCGCCGGGGTCAGGCTCAGGGAGAGCCCACGCTGGGCCAGGAGCTTGTTGAGCCGCACCAACTGAATCTCCACGATGCGCCCGATCTGCGCGCGGTCCAGGGCGTGGAAGATCACCACGTTGTCCACCCGGTTCAGGAACTCGGGCTTGAAGTGGGCGCGCAGGGCCTCCATCACCAGCTCTTCCATCTTGGCCCGCTGTTCCGGCCCGGCCAGCTCCTGGATGAACTGGCTGCCGATGTTGCTGGTCATGATGATGATGGTGTTCTTGAAGTCCACCGTGCGGCCCTGGCCATCGGTCAGGCGGCCGTCGTCCAGGATCTGCAACAGGGCGTTGAACACGTCCGGGTGGGCCTTTTCCACCTCGTCGAAGAGCACCACGCTGTAGGGCCGGCGGCGCACCGCCTCGGTGAGGTAGCCGCCCTCCTCGTAACCCACGTACCCCGGAGGCGCGCCGATCAGGCGGCTGACGGCGTGCTTCTCCATGAACTCGCTCATGTCCAGGCGGATCAGGGCCTGCTCGTCGTCGAACATGAACTCGGCCAGGGCCCGGGCCAGCTCGGTCTTGCCCACCCCGGTGGGGCCCATGAAGATGAAGCTGCCGATGGGCCGATTGGGGTCCTGCAGGCCGGAGCGCGCCCGGCGCACCGCGTTGGCCACCGCCACCACGGCCTCCTTCTGGCCCACCACCCGCAGGCCGATGCGCTCCTCCATGGTCAGCAGCTTGTCGCGCTCGCCCTCCATCAGCTTGCTGACCGGGATGCCGGTCCACTTGGCCACCACCTCGGCCACGTCCTCGGCGTCCACCTCTTCCTTCAGCAGCGAGCCCTCGCCCTGGAGCCCGGCCAACTCCTCCTGGCGCTGGGCCAGCTCGCGTTCGGTGGCCGGGATGCGGCCGTATTGCAGCTCGGCGGCCAGGTTGAAGTCGCCCTGGCGCTGGGCCTGCTCCAGCTGGGTCTTGAGCCCGCCCAGGTCCTCCTTGGCCTGACGGATGGCGGCGATGGCGTCCTTTTCCCGCTGCCAGCGGGCCTTCAGGGCGTCGCGCTCCACCCCCTTCTGCTCCATCTCCTGCTGCACCTTGGCCAGGCGGCGCTTGCTGCCCTCGTCGGACTCCTTCTTGAGCGCCTCGGCCTCGATGGTCAACTGGGTGATGGCCCGCTCCAGGCCGTCCAGCTCGGCCGGCATGGAGTCGATGTCGATCTTCAGCTTGCTGGCCGCCTCGTCGATCAGGTCGATGGCCTTGTCGGGCAGGAAGCGGTCGGTGATGTAGCGCTGGCTCAGGGTGGCGGCGGCCACCAGGGCCGAGTCCTTGATCCGCACCCCGTGGTGGGTGTCGTACTTCTCCTTGAGCCCGCGCAGGATGGCGATGGTGTCCTCCACGCTGGGCTCGGTCACCAGCACCGGGGCGAAGCGCCGCTCCAGGGCGGCGTCCTTCTCGATGTTCTGGCGATACTCCTTGATGGTGGTGGCGCCCACGCAGCGCAGCTCGCCCCGGGCCAGGGCCGGCTTGAGCATGTTGCCGGCGTCCATGGCCCCCTCGGCCTTGCCCGCGCCCACCAGGGTGTGCATCTCGTCGATGAAGAGGATGATCTGGCCCTGGGCCTCGGTGACTTCCTTGAGCACCGCCTTGAGCCGGTCCTCGAACTCGCCGCGATACTTGGCCCCGGCGATCAAGGCACCCATGTCCAGGGCCACCACCTGCTTGTCCTTCAGGCCCTCGGGCACGTCCTTTTGCACGATGCGCTGGGCCAGGCCCTCCACGATGGCGGTCTTGCCCACGCCCGGCTCGCCGATCAGCACCGGGTTGTTCTTGGTGCGCCGGCTCAGGATCTGGATGGTGCGGCGGATCTCCTCGTCGCGGCCGATGACCGGGTCCAGCTTGCCCTTCATGGCCAGCTCGGTCAGGTCGCGGGCATAGCGCTTCAGGGCCTGGTACTTGTCCTCGGGGTTCTGGTCGGTGACCCGCTGGGTGCCGCGGATGGACTGCAACACCCCCATGATGGCCTCGGGGGTGACCCCGGCCGCGCGCAGGATCTCGCCGGCCGGGTCCTTGCTCTCGGCGATGGCCAGCAGGAGGTGCTCGATGCTGACGTATTCGTCGCGCATGGCCTCGGCGTGCGCCTCGGCGTTCTGCATCACCTGCAGGGCGGCCTGGCCCAGGCCGGGTTGGCTGACCGCGCCGCTGGCCTGGGGCAGCTTCTGCTGGGCGGTCTCCAGCTCCGCGACCAGGCGGTCGGGGTTGGCCCCCAGCTTGCCCAGCACCGGCCGGGCGATCTCCTGGCTGGTCTCCAGCATCACCGACAGCAGGTGCACCGGCTCGATCTGGGGATTGCCCCGGCGCGAGGCCAGGCTCATGGCCTCCTGGACCACCTCCTGGGACTTGACGGTGAACTTGTCGAAACGCATGGCAGGTTCCTTTCCGGCTGCTTGAAGATTTTCGTTTGCCCAGGGCCGGCGTCCGGAACCGTCCGGCCCTCAACAAACGGCCCAAGCCGGGGAGCTTGGGCGCGCTCGATGGTCGAGCGCGCGCTCACCATCAGGCTATCAAAAAAATAAGCACCGCCGAAAGGGCTGCAAGGGTCCAGGAAGGCTTATCAGATAGGAGGAATCAGGGCCGGGCGGGAGGATCACCAGCGGCGGCCGGCCCGGCCCTGCCATTTGCGCAGGAGCACGTAGACCGCGCCCGGGCCGCCGTCGCGCTGCCGGGCGGTGCAGAAGGCCAGCACCCGCTTGGCCAGGCGCTTCTGGCCCAGCCATTGGGTCAGGGCGGTCTTGAGCACCGGGATGCCGCCCGGGGAGCGGAAGCCCCGGCCGTGGACGATGAGCACGTGGCGCAGGCCCCGGGTCTGGGCGTTGACCAGGAACTGGTCCACCGCGGTCTGGGCCTCGGCCAGGCCCAGGCCGTGCAGGTCCAGGTAGTCCTGCACCGGGAACTCGCCCTGGTGCAGGCGGTCCATCAGCTCCGGCCCCACCCCGTCCAGGGCCCCCTGCACGTATTCGTCGCTGAAGCGCAAGTCGAACTCCGCCTCGCCGGCCACCAGGTCGGCTAGTTGGGCCAGGACCTCCAGGTCCTCGTCCGGGGCCTTTTCCAGGCGGGGGCGGGGGGCCTCGGAACGGGCGGCGCGGCGGGGGCCGCGCTCCACCGGGCGCACGTCGGCCATGGCCTTGGCGAAAAGCTCCGCCTCGCCCGGCTCGGGCTCCGGCTCCGGCGGCGCGACGGGCTGGGGGGCCGGCGCTGGCGGCGGCGGGGCGGCGGAACCCAGGGCCTTGTCCAGGCCGGCGAAGGCGGCGTGAAAGGGGCCGACGGGCGCGGGCTTGGGCGGGGCCTGGGCTTCGGCTTTGCGCTTCTTGTGCTTGGCCATGGCCCTATCTTACCCCGGCCTTTCCCCGCCCTCCAGCCCCGTCGCCTCCTCCTCCCCCTGGCGCGACCCCGGCCCCAGCCCCGGCGCACCTTCTCTCCCCCCTGGTCATGGGGCGCAGCCGGCCGTCGGTGACGAGGCCGCGGCCCTGGCCACCCCCACCCCCTGGTCAGGGGGCGCAGCCCCATGACCACGCCTTTTTGGAGGGGGGTGCGGGGGGAACCTTTTTGGGCACCAAAAAGGTTCCCCCCGCATGGTCCCATCCCCTCTTCATCCCCTCTCCATCCCCGCGCCATCATTAGCGGTTGCCCCGGGGCGGGGTTGATGGCATGTTAGGGGTTGCGCCGGAGGGGCGTGGGGGACGGGTGTTTCCGGAAGGTTGGGCATGTTTGGCTTAAACTCGCGCTTCATCAGGCTGTTGAGTTCTGGTTTCGGCCGCGACGGGATCAAGATCCTGGCGGCGGCGGCGATCTCGGGCCTGTTGCAGGCGGCCTGTCTGGTGATCATCAACCAGGCCGGGGAGCAGACCGACACCGACAGCCTGAATTTCCGGCTCTTCGCCCTGTTCATGGTCTGCATCGGGGCCTTCGCCCTGGCCAACAAGTACGCCTTCGCCCACACCGTGACCCGGGCCGGGCAGA
>CALERA010000292.1 GCA_937908275.1 uncultured Desulfarculaceae bacterium
AAGTGGGGGCCGTGCTCCTCCAGGGAGCCCAGGGGCAGGATGGCCGTGGACAGCGCGGTCCGTTTTTCGGCATACTCGGTCATGGTCATTTCGTGAATCAACAAAGTCCTGCTCCTGGGTTTGGTGGACCGGGCTGGGGGGCCCGGAACGTCGCCGCTTTTATCCCGATTCGATAGTACGGCCCTGCCAGCGGGCTGTCAAACCTCCGCCCCCAATTGCATACTCCCCGCTGGCCATAATCATCGCCTGCCGGAACTCCATCCGTCCGGGGCTTGCGCACAAGCCCTGAGGACGGGTTCGCGCCTTTGTGTTTTCGGGAAACTCGCGCCCCGGACGGGAGATCCATGAGCTGGCAACGACCCTGGCGCAGCCTCCGCAACCTGCCGGTCGGCATCAAGCTGCCCGCCACCCTGGTCCTGGTGGTGGTGATCACGGTCTTTTCCCTGGGCCTGATCCTGGACGGCACCTTCCAGGCCATTCTGGGCGATTACGCCATGCAGCACCTGGAACACGGCCTGCACCTGGCGATCCCGGACCTGGAGGGGTTGGCCCAACTGGACGATCAGCCCAGCGAGGCCCTGGGCCTGACCCAGGAGCGCCTGGCCACGGAATTGGGCTTCAAGCCCCGGCTGCTCCTGGCCGACCGCTCCGGGTTCGTGCTGCCCGGGGACGTTCAACTGGCCGCCATCGGCCTGGGCGAGGCCGACCTGGGGCCGATCCTGAACCTCGGCACCGGCGCCATGAGCCGCCTGGGCCAGCATGGCCTCCATCTGGTGGCCTTTCACCGCCTCAAGGGCGGCAAGGTCCTGATCGCCGCCGCCAGCGAGGCCGCCCTGACCCAGCCGGTGCTGCGTCAGTTGCACTTGGCCGCCCTGCTCCTGGCCCTGAGCCTGTGCCTGGTGGTGGCCCTGTTCGCGGTCTGGCTCTCGCGCCGGGAATTGACCAATCCCCTGCGCCAGCTCACGGCCGAGGCCGAACGGGTGGCCGCCGGCGATCTGACCCCGCCCCAGCCCCTGGAGGGACGCCAGGACGAGTTGGGCCGGCTTTCACGGGCCTTGCAGGGCATGGCCCAGGCCACCCAGGCCATGGTGGAGCAGGCCCGCTTCAATCAGTTGCATTTCCAGCAGCTTTTCACCGACATCCGCGACGCGGCCTTCATCATCGACGCCCAGGGCCGGGTGGAGGACATCAACCCGGCTGGCCTGGCCATCTTCGGCTACGCCTCGGTGGACCAACTCCGCCGCCTGCCCAGCACCGAGGCCCTGTTCGCCGACCAGGACCAGCGCCGGCGCTACCTGGACCTGATCCGGGAGCAGGGCTACGCCCATGACTTCCCCGCCCTGATGCGCCGCCAGAACGGCCAGGTCTTCCACGCCCTGATCACCGCCACCGCCCGCCCCGGCGGCGAGGGCCGCTTCGGCCTGGTGCGCGACGTCACCGCCGCCCTGAGCCAGCAGCGCGCCCTGGAGGAGAGCGAGGAGCGCTATCGCCGCCTGGTGGAGAACGCCCCGGACGTGATCTACCGCTGGGACATCCCCGGCAACTGCTTCGCCTACATCAGCCCGGCCATCTATCCCGTCACCGGCCGTCAGCCCGAGGAGATCGTCAACAACACCGAAATCCTGTGGCAGATAATCCACCCGGATTACCGTCGCCAGGTGGCCCAGGAATGGGAGGAGCAGATCCAGGGCCAGGGCCCCCTGATTCAGGAGCATGAGTTCCAGGTGGTGCACCGCCAGGGCGAGGCCCACTGGCTGCGGGTGCGCAGCCTGTTGGTGCGCGACGCCCAGGGACGGCCGGTGGGACTGGAGGGCATCGCCACCGACATCACCGAGCGCAAGCAGGTGGAGCAGGCCCTGCGCCAGGGCCGCCGGATGCTGGAGGCCAGCCTGGCCGGCCTGCCGGCGGCGGTGATGGTGGTGGATCGCCAGCACCAGGTGGCCCACTGGAACCTGGCCATGGCCCGGCTGACCGGGACCCCGGCCGAGGAGGTGGTGGGCACCAACCGGCAATGGCGGCCCTTCTACCGCGAGCCCCGTCCGGTGATGGCCGACCTGATCGTGGACCAGGACCTGGATGGCCTGGTGCGCCATTACGGCGATTCGGGCCTGAAACGCTCGACCCTGGTGGAGGAGGGCTGGGAGGCGGAGGCCTTCTTCCCGGATTTGGGCGGCCAACCCCGCCACATCTATTTCCTTTCCGCCCCGGTGCACGACGACTCCGGCCAGGTGGTGCTGGCCCTGGAGACCCTGGTGGACCTGAGCGAGAAACGCAAGCTGGAGGAGGAGTTGGTGCGGCTGTCGATCACCGACGAGCTGACCGGCCTGTTCAACCAGCGCTTCTTCTACGCCACCCTGGGCCGGGAGATCGAGGCCGCCAAGCGTTACGGCCAGTCCCTGTGCCTGGTGATGCTGGACCTGGACCGTTTCAAGAGCTACAACGACCGCTTCGGCCACCTGGAGGGAGATCGGGTGCTCAAGGCCTGCGGCCAGGACCTGCGCGCTCAGGTGCGCACCACCGACCTGGCCTGCCGCTACGGCGGGGAGGAGTTCGTGGTGCTCTTGCCGCGCACCTTCCTGGAGGAGGCCTGCCGGGTGGCCCAGCGGGTGCGGACCGGAGTCAAGTCCCTGCAATTCCAGCCCCCGGACCCCAACGGCGGCCCGGCCCGGACCGTGGGGATCACCGTCAGCCTGGGGGTGGCCGAATACCGCAGCGGGCTGAGCCTGGAGGACCTGGTGCGCCGGGCCGACCAGGCCCTGTACGCGGCCAAGGAGGCCGGCCGGGACCGGGTGGCGGTGCACCGGGGCGAGGGCAAGGTGGAGGTGCTCTAGCCCCTGGCCGCCCCAGGCCCCGCCCCCCGCGTCACGCGAAAGGCCCCGCCCGGAGTCCGGACGGGGCCTGCTGTTCGCTCTCGGGCGGGGAGGCGGATGGTCAGGGGCCTAGGGCCTGTCAACCTCATCAGATTGACGTGATGCGCCTCCGGATGTCATTGCGAGCGCAGCGAAGCAATCTCTCGCGGTATTGTTGATTTTTTCCAATATGTTAAAAAAATAGAAAGAGATTGCCGCGTCGCTTCGCTCCTCGCAATGACAAAATTGGATATTGCGCGGGGCTCATCGTCCGCCCCGATTCGGATCACTAATCTGGTAATTACGGTTGTGTTAACAGGCCCTAGTCCAGCTTCAGGGGCAGCTCCAGGCGGCCGGGCGCGCCGGTGATGATCAGTTGGGCGGCCCCCCGGGGCGGGGCGAAGCGCAGGCGGTAGAGCTTGTCCCAGGGCCCCCAGAAGAAATACACGGCCTCGTTCAGGGCCGAGCGCTCCTTGATCAGCCGGATGTCCTGGGGGGCGCTCTCCTGGCCGGAGGCGTCCCGCAGCAGCACCCGCCAGTCGGGCTTGCTGGAGACCAGGTCGTTCCGCTTGCTCTCGGGCACGAAGACCGACAGGACCACCTCCAGGAACTGGGCCGCGTCCTTGCCCTGGTCGGCCAGGCGCTGGGCCTGGACCGCCGGGCTCAGGCCCTGGGCCTGGGCGGTGCGCTCCAGCATGGCCTGGCGCACCTTCAGGGTCAGGGGCAGGGCCTTGGCCTGGAGCTCGGTGGCCGGACCGCTGTACACGGACTCGGTGGCCAGGTAGGGCTCCACCGCGGCCTGGTAGGCCCGGTCGCTGGGGTTCTGGCGGGGGTCGAACTTGTCGCCCAGCCAGGCCGTGGTCTGGCAGCCGGTCAGGGCCAGGAGCAGCAACAGCAGGCCGGCCGGGGCCAGCCTCCGGGGCGGGTTTTTCAGGGCCGCGCGTGGCATGGTCTCAAGCCTCCTGCGATGCGGGTGGGCGGCCGCAGCCAGGCCCAGTATAGCAGCAAACCTCGGGCCTACTCGCCAAGAATCTGGGCGAAGGCGTAGTCCACGTTGCCCAGGTGGGTCCGGAGGTCGAAGAGCTGGTCCAGCAGGCCGGCGGTTTTCTGGCCCAGGGCGGCGGTCAGGTCGGGGTCGGTCAACAGCCGCTCTTTGAAACTGCCGCCCTCCTGCCAGGTGGCCATGGCGTTGCGCTGCACGATGGCGTAGGCCTGCTCGCGGGTCAGGCCGGCCTCGGCCAGGGCCAGGAGCACCTGCTGGGAGTGGATCAGGCCGCCGGTGAGGTTGAGGTTCTTCAGCATCCGCTCGGGGTAGACGGTCAGGTTCTCGACCAGCCCGGCCAGGCGGTGCAGGCTGTAGTGGGCGGTGACGTTGGCGTCTGGGCCGATGGTGCGCTCCACCGAGGAGTGGCTGATGTCCCGCTCGTGCCACAGGGGCATGTCCTCCAGGGCGGCCTGGGCGTAGGCCCGCAGCAGGCGGGCCTGGCCGGTGAGGTTCTCGCTGCCCACCGGGTTGCGCTTGTGGGGCATGGCGCTGCTGCCCTTCT
Source organism: uncultured Desulfarculaceae bacterium (assembly GCA_937908275.1). GTDB lineage: Bacteria > Desulfobacterota > Desulfarculia > Desulfarculales > Desulfarculaceae > JACRDC01. Next base: position 4,397 of record CALERA010000292.1, read on the forward strand.
GGCCCTTGGCGAAGGCCTCCTCGGCCTCCAGGACCTCGGTGCGCTGCAGGTGGCGGATCTCCACCGCCAGGCGCTCCATGGTCCCGCCGATGATGGCCAGGGTGCAGAAATACTCGGCGTAGCCGTCGCGGGCCACCACCTGGGTGGAGGCCACCGCCGGCTCCAGACCCAGCTCGGCCATCACCAGGCGCTCCAACTCCGGGGGCACGTGGGCGTAGGTGCCCACCGCGCCGCTGATCTTGCCCCGGGCCACCGCCGCCCGGGCGTTGACCAGGCGCTGGCGATCGCGGGCGAATTCGGCGTAGAAGCCCAGCAGTTTCAGGCCAAAGGTCACCGGCTCGGCGTGGATGCCGTGGCTGCGCCCCATCTGGGGGGTGTGCTTGTGCTCCAGGGCGCGCTTTTTCAGCGCCGCCAGGAGACGATCCAGGGCCGCCAGGAGCAGGTCGGCGGAATCCTTGAGCAACAGGGCGTAGGCCGTATCCAGGACGTCGCTGCTGGTCAGTCCCAGGTGGATGAAGCGGCTGGCCGGACCCACGTGCTCGGCCACGTTGGTCAAGA
>CALERA010000293.1 GCA_937908275.1 uncultured Desulfarculaceae bacterium
ACGAGATGTAGCCGTGACTGGAGTTCAGACGTGTGCTCTTCCGATCTCCTGCTTGACCCCCAGCTCGCGGGCCAGGGCCTTGGTGCTCACCTGGCGGTCGCCGTGCATCAGCACCACCAGGGGGTTGCCGGCCTCGTCCTCCATGACCAGGGTCTTGATCACCTGGTGCTCGTCCACCCCCAGCTCGCGGGCGGCCACTTCGGTGCCGCCCTTGTCCTCGTAGGCATAGGGCCGGGGGGTGAAGTCCACCCGGTGCTCGCGCAACACCCGCACCGCGGGCGTGGCCGGGGTCTTGTCCTTGGCCAAGGCTCGTCCTCCAGGTTCTGCTTTCAACTTATCCCAGGCCGCTCCCCGGGGCAAGAGGGGGCGCGGCGGCCCGAATTGATCCCCGCCGGCCTGGTCCGGCGGGCGACGCCAGCGGAAGGCCTGGTGATATCGGGCTAATCCCGCCGGTCCGCCAGCGGGTCCGGCCTTGCCCCGGAACGCAAGGCATGGTAAATCCTGGCAGCATGGGCCAAGAAGCCACATCGCTGGAACTGGAGCTGGCCGACGATGAGGCCACCCTGGCCCTGGGCCGGGCCCTGGGGCGGACGCTCGGGGCCGGGGCGGTGCTGCTCCTCAGCGGCGAATTAGGGGCGGGCAAGACCACCCTGACCCGGGGCCTGGCCGCCGGCCTGGGGGTGGACCCGGCCTACGTCATCGCCAGCCCCACCTTCACCCTGCTCAACATCTACCCCGGGCGGCTGGAGCTGTTTCACGCCGATCTCTACCGCCTGGGCCCGGGCGAGGCCGACGACCTGGAGCTCCTGGACCAGGCCGCGTCCGGGGTGCTGGCGGTGGAGTGGCCCGAGCGGGCCGGCCAGGCCTGGCCGGCCGAGGCCCTCCGGGTGGAGCTGGCCCACCAGGACCCGGGCCGGCGGGCGCGGGTCAGCGGACCGGCGGCCGCCATCGCCCGCCTGGCGGCGGAGCTCGCGGCCGGGAGCAAAGGATAAACCATGGCACTGATCGTCCAGAAGTACGGCGGCACCAGCGTCGGGGACATCGAGCGGATCAAGAACGTGGCCCGCCGGGTAAAGCGCGGCCTGGACCAGGGCCACCACATGGTGGTGGTGCTCTCGGCCATGGCCGGGGTCACCAACTCCCTGATCGCCCTGGCCCAGGAGATGAGCCCGGACCCCGACCCCCGCGAGCTGGACGTGCTCCTGACCACCGGCGAGCAGCAGTCGGTGGCCCTGTTCTGCATGGCCGCCCGCGATCTGGGCATCCAGGCCCGCTCGCTCCTGGGCTTCCAGGCCGCCATCCTCACCGACCGCATGTTCGGCCGGGCCCGGATCAACTACATCGAGACCCGCCGCATCACCGAGTTGCTGGAAATGGGCCGTCTGGTGGTGGTGGCCGGGTTCCAGGGGGTGGACGAGGACACCGGCGACATCACCACCCTGGGCCGGGGCGGCAGCGACACCACCGCCGTGGCCCTGGCCGCGGCCCTGCACGCCGACGTCTGCGAGATCTACACCGACGTGGAGGGCGTCTTCACCACCGACCCCAACGTGGAGCCCAAGGCCCGCAAGCTCAAGCAGGTCACCTACGAGGAGATGCTGGAGATGGCCTCCCTGGGGGCCAAGGTCCTGGACATCCGCTCGGTGGCCCTGGCGGCCAAGTTCGGGGTCAAGGTCCACGTGCGCTCCACCTTCAGCGACCGGGAGGGAACCATGGTCGTGCCCGAGGCCCATATCGACGAGAAGCTGATGGTCAGCGGCGTGGCCTACACCAAGAACGAGGCCCGCATCAAGGTGCTGGACGTGCCGGACCAGCCCGGGGTGGCCAGCCGCCTGTTCAGCCCCATCAGCCAGGCCGGGATCGTGGTGGACGTGATCATCCAGAACACCAGCGCCGACGGCCACACCGACCTGACCTTCACCGTGCCCCGCCCCGACTTCAACCGGACCCTGGATCTGGTCCGGCCGGTGGCGGCCGTGATCGGGGCCGGCCAGGTGGAGGGCGACACCAACATCGCCAAGGTCTCCATCATCGGCATCGGCATGCGCAACCACGCCGGGGTGGCGGCCAAGATGTTCAACACCCTGGCCCGGGAGGGCATCAACATCCAGACCATCAACACCAGCGAGATCAAGATCTCCTGCATCATCGACGAGAAATACACCGAGCTGGCGGTGCGGTCCCTGCACGACGCCTTCGGCCTGGCCGAGGAGGTCGAGCCCTCCCAGGAGGACCTGGCCTGAGGCTGCGCCTTCCGTGACCCAGCCGCGAGCGATGCGAAAATGGGTTCACGGCAGGTCCGCCCGGGTTCGATCTTGCTTGTCATTGCCAGGAGCGAAGCGACGCGGCAATCTCTCTGGATTGACTTGGCAGGCTGAATATCCGGGATGAAGCGAACAGAGATTGCTTCGCTGCGCTCGCAATGACAGAGGGGAGACAGCCCGGGCAAGGATCCTGCCCTGAAAGGGGCCTGGAAGGGCAAGGCCGCGAGGGTTGCGATTAGCGGGTGACAGGACCCCTCCGGCGTGATAAGAAAGAAAAGTAAGTGGTGCCATGTCGGCGCCCCGGGAAAGAACCACCGCCGGGAGTCAAAGGGAGAATAGCTCGAATTGGCCCACGGCAGCACCCCCATCGCCCTCGCCCTGATTATCGCCATCGCGCGAATTTGAAGCGCGGCCGGCGCACTTTTGTGCTCGCGTCGGTCGCCGCCTCCAGGGGACGGTGATGGGGGTTCGTGCGTTTTTTCCCTGGGGATGGTTGCCACGCGGGCGGAAGGAAAGGAGTTCCGCCCATGTCTCCCCAGGCCCAGCCCACCCAGGTTGAGCTCTACGACACCACCCTGCGCGACGGCACCCAGGCCGAGGGCCTGTCTCTGTCGGTGGAGGACAAGCTCAAGGTGGCCCGCCAACTGGACCGCCTGGGCGTCCACTACATCGAGGGCGGCTGGCCCGGCTCCAACCCCCGCGACCGCGAGTTCTTCGCCGCCGTGCCCAGCCTGGGGCTCAAGCAGGCCCAGGTGGTGGCCTTTGGCTCCACCCACCACGCCAATGGCAGCGCCGAAACCGACACCAACCTGGCCGAGCTGCTGACCGCCCAGACCCAGACCGTCACCATCGTGGGCAAGAGCTGGCTGCGCCACGTCACCACCCAGCTCGGCATCCCCCCCCAGCGCAACCTGGAGATGATCCGCGACTCGGTGGCCTTTCTGAAGGCCAAGGAGCGCCAGGTCTACTTTGACGCCGAGCACTTCTTCGACGGCATGAAGGAGGACCCGGAGTACGCCCTGACCTGTCTGGAGGCCGCGGCCGAGGGCGGGGCCAAGGGCCTGGTGCTCTGCGACACCAACGGCGGGTCCCTGCCCTGGCAGGTGGCCCAGCGGGTGGCGGCGGTCAAGGAGCGCCATCCGGAGCTGGTGATCGGCATCCATTGCCACAACGACGGCGAACTGGCGGTGGCCAACAGCCTGGCCGGGGTGGACGCCGGCGTGCGCCAGGTGCAGGGCACCCTCTGCGGCTTTGGCGAGCGCTGCGGCAACGCCAACCTCTGCTCCATCATCCCCACCTTGCAGTTCAAGATGGGCTTCGCCTGCCTGAGCGAGGAGCAGATGAAGCTCCTGACCGAAACCGCCCGCCTGGTCTACGAGCTGGCCAACCTGCCCCCCCAGCGCTTCGCGCCCTACGTGGGCCAGAGCGCCTTCAGCCACAAGGGCGGCCTGCACATCAGCGCGGTGGAGAAGGACCCGGCCCTGTACGAGCACCTGCCCCCGGAGCTGGTGGGCAACCAGCGCCGCTACCTGGTCAGCGACCTGGCCGGCCGGGCCGCGATCCTGCAACGCGCCCGCCAGTTCGGCCTGGAGCTGTCGGCCGAGGACCCGGAGGTGCAGTCCATCCTGCAGGAGCTCAAGTCCCGCGAGGGCGAGGGCTATCAGTACGAGGGGGCCGAGGCCAGCTTCGAGCTGTTGATGAACCGGGCCATGGGCCACCGGCATCGCTACTTCGACCTGGTGGGCTTCCGGGTGATGGACTTCAAGGCCGCCGAGGGCGAGCTGCCCCTGGCCGAGGCCACGGTGCGGGTGCGGGTGGGCGGCATGGAAGAGCACACCGCCGCCACCGGCCACGGCCCGGTCAACGCCCTGGACCGCGCCCTGCGCAAGGCCCTGGCCCGCTTCTTCCCCCGCCTGGCCGAGATCCGCCTGGTGGACTACAAGGTCCGCGTGTTGGCCGGGGCCGACGGCACCGCCAGCCAGGTGCGGGTGCTGATCGAGTCCAGCGACGGCCGCAGCCGCTGGGGCACGGTGGGGGTCTCCTTCGACGTGCTGGAGGCCTCCTGGCAGGCCCTGGGCGACTCCATCCGCTACAAGCTGTTCAAGGACAAGCAGCTCTAGGCGGCGGTCCGCGACACACCGTCACGCCGGCCGGCGGAGGGATGCGCGATTCCCTCCACCGGCCGGCGGCCATTTCCCGGCATCTTCCCGCCCCCGGGATTCCATTTTTGCGGGCCGCCGGCCCCAGCAGGCTTGTCAGGCCGGGGGGGCGGGTGCTAAAACTGCGGTAGCCCCGCGCCGTTAGCCCGATGCACCCCGCCGGGGGCGGGCTGGAGGCCGGCCGCCAGGCCCCTCCCGCGCCTCCTGTCGCGGTGGGCCCGCGCCCGGGGCTGGAGTCCGTCAACCGCACACGTTCTGGGAGGGGCCAGGAGCGCCCCGGAGGAGACGGCCATGCCACCAGAGATCGGGGTCACCGTAACCCAGCACCTACTAAGCCAGCAGGCCGAGCACGGCGGGGCCACCGGCGCCTTCACCCGCCTGCTCAACGAACTGGTCCTCTCGGCCAAGATCATCAGCCGCGAGGTGACCAAGGCCGGCCTGGTGGAGATCCTGGGCTTCACCGGACAGCGCAACGTCCAGGGCGAGCGGGTGCGCAAGCTCGACGAGTTCGCCCACGACGTCATCGTCCACCGCCTCTGCCACTCCGGCCATCTCTGCGTGATGGGCTCGGAGGAGGACGCGGACCCCATCGAGATCCCGCGCGGCTTCCAGGTGGGCAACTACGTGCTGCTCTTCGACCCCCTGGACGGCTCCTCCAACATCGACGCCAACGTCTCCATCGGCACCATCTTCAGCGTGCTGCGCAAGAAGTCCGACGACCCGGTCTATCAGATGAGCGACCTCCTGCAGCCCGGCTTCGAGCAGGTGGCGGCCGGCTATTTCCTCTACGGCTCCTCCACCATGATGGTCTACACCACCGGGGCCGGGGTCAGCGGCTTCACCCTGGACCCCAGCGTGGGCGAGTTCCTGCTCAGCCACCCCAACATCGAGATCCCCCAGAAGGGCAAGATCTTCAGCGCCAACACCGCCTATTGGGACTATTGGGACGCCGACACCCAGGCCTACATCGACTTCCTGCGCAAGCCCGGCCCCAACAAGCCGGTCTACTCCCTGCGCTACATCGGCTCCCTGGTGGCGGACTTCCACCGCACCCTGCTCTACGGCGGCGTGTTCCTCTATCCCGCCGACAGCAAGGACCCCAAGAAGCCCCACGGCAAGCTGCGCCTGCTCTACGAGTGCTCGCCCCTGTCCTTCATCTGCGAGCAGGCCGGCGGCGCGGCCAGCACCGGCCGGCAGCGCATCATGGAGGTCCAGCCCCAGGAGCTGCACCAGCGGGTGCCCCTGGTCCTGGGCAGCCCGGACGAGGTCTACCTGGCCGAGCAATTCTATGCCGGGAAAAGGCCGTAGCGGCCGGGGGCCGGGCGGCGGGGAGGATCCCGGCCGCCTGGTCCTGGGCATCGAGAGCAGCTGCGACGAAACCGCGGCGGCCGTCCTGGCGGACGGCCGCCGGGTGCTTTCCAGCGTGGTGGCCAGCCAGGTCAAGGACCACGCCCCCTTTGGCGGGGTGGTGCCGGAGCTGGCCAGCCGGCGGCACCTGGAGAACGCCGCGCCGGTGGTGCGGGCCGCCCTCCAAGAGGCCGGGGTGGGCCTGGCTGACCTCAGCGGCATCGCGGTGACCCAGGGGCCGGGCCTGATCGGGGCGCTGTTGGTGGGCCTCAACCTGGCCAAGGCCCTGGCCTGGTCCCGGGACCTGCCCCTGGCCGGGGTCAGCCACCTGGAGGGCCACCTGATGGCCCTGACCCTGGCCGAGGAGCCCCCGCCCTATCCCCACCTGGCCCTGCTGGTCAGCGGCGGCCACACCAGCCTCTACCTGGTGCGCGGTCCCCTGGACCAGGAGGAGCTGGGCCAGACCGTGGACGACGCGGCCGGCGAGGCCTATGACAAGGTGGCCAAGCTCTACGGCCTGGGTTATCCCGGCGGGGTGATAATCGACCGCCTGGCGGCCCAGGGCGACCCCGAGGCCATCGTCTTCCCCCGGCCTCGTCTGCACGACGGCACCCTGGATTTCTCCTTCGCCGGGCTCAAGACGGCGGTGCTCCAGTTCCGCCAGAAGCACCAGGGCCAGCCCTACCGCATGGAGGACCTCTGCGCCGGTTTCCAGGAGGCGGTGGCCGAGGTGCTGGTGAAAAAGGCCCTGCGCGCGGCCCAGGCCCATGGGATCCGGCACCTGGCCCTGGCTGGCGGCGTGGCGGCCAACCGCCGCCTGCGCGAGTTGACCGCCTCGGCCGCGGCCGAGGCCGGCATGGGCGCGACCCTGCCGCCCCTGAGCCTGTGCACCGACAACGCGGCCATGATCGCCGCCGCCGGCTGCGCCGCCCTGCGCCAGGGCCAGCGTCTGGCCCTGGACGGCGACGCGGTCAGCCGCCTGCCCCGGGGGGGCAAGCTGCCAACCTAGGTCGCGTGCCGCGACGGGCGCCGGGTGCCCCCGGCGGGGCGTATACGGGTCGGGGCCGGGTGCCCCCGGCAGGGCATATACGGGTCGGGTGGCGTTGGACCTGCGGGCGGACCTCCTCCGCTCCCGTAGGGGCCGCGCGCGGGTAAGAGCCAGGAGGGGCGGGGATAAACTCCGCTCCTATGAAGAAGAGCGCAAGCCCTACGGCCGGGCGAAAATAAAGGGGCCGGCCCGTTGCCGGACCGGCCCCAACCAGGAGCCCCACGCCCCTGGCCAACCCTGGCTTAAGAATCTTTCTTTTCCCTTGCTGCAACCCCCAGCTACGGGAGCGCGCGAAACCCGCCCTGGGAAGGGCGTCACCCGACCCGTATATGCCCCGCCGGGGGCACCCGGCCCCGGGCGAAGTGGGTTAGTTGCGGCGCAGGACCAGGGACTTGTCCCCGGTGTCCACGAACATCTGGTTGCCCTCCAGGTGGAAGCGGGCGTTGATCAGGTAATTGTCCTGGTTCAGGATCAGGGTCTGGCCCACCACCCGGTAGCGCTCCACGTCCTCGCTCAGCACCCCGTCGTGATCCACCTTGCTGGACAGGGCGGTGCCGTCGTGGCGGAAGTGGATCTTCCAGGAGCGATAGGGCCGGCTGGGCCGGGGGTTGATGTTGATCACATCCCAGCTGGTGCCGGGCAGGGGTCCCAGGTCGGCGGCGCTGCTCTGGTGGCGCTGGCCGGCCTGCTGCTTGTCCATCTCGTTGCCGATGATGTAGCCCAGGCCGGCGCCCACGCCGGTGCCGATCAGGGTGCCGGCGGTGTTGCCGCCGATGGCCTGGCCCAGGAGGGCGCCCACGCCCGCACCGGCCGCCGCGCCGGTCTGGGCCTGGGTGGCGCAGCCCGCGCCCAGGCCCAACCCCAGACAGAGCAACAAGAGCCCAACCGTCGATTTAACCTGCATGCGCGAAGTCCTTTCCTGCCCGACGCGGCCCTGGCCGGTCTGTATATTTTTCAGGCGCTAAGGCGCGACCCGCTCCTTCTTGTCCATCTCGTTGCCGATGATGTAGCCCAGACCGGTGCCGATGCCAGCCCCGATCAGGGTGCCGGCGGTGTTGCCGCCGATGGCCTGGCCGATCAGCGCGCCGGTGCCGGCGCCCACCGCCGCTCCGGTCTGGCCCTTGGTGGCGCAACCCGCGCCCAGGGCGGCCACCAGGGCCAGGATGACGATGCCGGTGGTGAATGTCTTGGCCATGGTATCTTCCTTTCGATTGGTGGTTTTCAAGCCGCCGCGACCCGGCCCCCATCTGGCCCGGGTCGCGCTTGCCGATTGCTCGGCGGTCTTCTATAAAGATTAACACGCCGGGCCAAAACGCAACGGATTTTGCGGGCCAGCCCGGCCACACCAGGCCGGACCACGGACCCGGAGCCGGGGCCGGGCGCAAACCCCTTGGGACGGAAAATGCTCTATCATTGCGTGCTGTTCGATCTGGACGGGACCCTGCTGGACACCCTGGCCGACCTGGCCGGGGCGGTCAACGCCATGTTGACCGAGCGGGGCCTGCCCAACCATCCGGTGGACGCCTATCGCTACATGGTGGGCGAGGGGGTGGAGAAACTGGTGACCCGGGCCCTGCCCGAGGACCGGCGCGACCCGGAGAGCGTGGCCGCCGGGGTCAAGCGCATGCGCCAGCTCTACGCCCAGGGCTGGGGCAACCACACCCGGCCCTATCCCGGCATCCCGGAGCTGGTGGCCGAGCTGGGCCTGCGGGGGGTGCCCCGGGTGGTGCTCTCCAACAAGCCCGACGACTTCACCCGCCTGATGATCGACCATTACTTCCCGGGCCAGCCCTTCGCCCTGGTGCGCGGGGCCCTGCCCGGCGTCCCCAAGAAGCCCGACCCCACCGCGGCCAGGGAGATCGCGGTCCACATCGGCCTGGACCCCAGCTATTTCCTCTACTTGGGCGACTCGGCCACCGATATGCGCACTGCCCTGGGCGCGGGCATGTTCCCGGTGGGCGCGGCCTGGGGCTTCCGGGACCGCGCGGAGATGCTGGCGGCCGGGGCGCGGGTGATCATCGAGCAGCCCTCGGAATTGGTTGATCTCTTGAGCGGGGAGTTCCAGGCGTGATCCATCCCGGCCAACTCCTGCAGGCCCATGGCCTGCGCGCCAGCAAGGCCCGGGGCCAGAACTTCCTGACCCAGCCGGCCACGGCGGCGGCCATCGCCCGCGCGGCCAACATCGGCCCCGAGGACTGGGTGGTGGAGATCGGCGGCGGCCTGGGGGCCCTGACCCTGGCCATCGCGCCCCTGGCCCGGCGCGCCCTGATCCTGGAGGTGGACCGGGGGCTCCACCCGGTGCTGACCGAGTTGGTGGCCCAGGCCGGGGCGGACAACGTGGAGGTGCGCCTGCAGGACGCCCTGACCTTTGACTGGGCGGCCCAAGCCGAGGCCGCCGGACGGCCCCTGGTGGTGGTGGGCAACCTGCCCTACAACATCAGCTCGCCCCTGATCTTCGCCCTTTTGGAGAACCGCCGGGCCTGGCGCGAGGCCAGCCTGATGCTCCAGCGCGAGGTGGCCACCCGCCTGGCGGCCAGCCCCGGGGGCAAGGATTACGGCCGCCTGGCGGTGCTGGTGCAGACCTGGTGCGCGGTGCGTCCGGGGATGACCCTGGGGCCGGAGCAGTTTTTCCCCCGCCCGGCGGTGGACAGCCGGGTGGTGCATCTGGCCCCCCTGGACACGCCCCTGGCGCCCTGGGCGCAGGGGGCGGACGAGGCCTGGTACGCGATGGTGGTCAAGGCCGCCTTCAGCCAGCGGCGCAAAACCTTGATCAACAGTCTTTGCGGTGGGTTGGGTATGGACAAGGAGTCAGTGGGAGCGGCCTTGGCCCGGGCCGGGGTCGCGTCCGGCCGCCGGGCCGAAACCCTGACCATCCCGGAACTGGGCCAGGTGGCCCAGGCCTTGCGGCCGGAGCCGACTCAGTAGGCCGGCTTGACCCGGGGCAGGAACTCACGCTGGTGGCTCACCACCCGCATGGTCCAACCGCAGGGGCAGCGGAACTTGCCCCCGGCCAGCAGGTTGGCCGGACCCAACTGGTGCTGGCGTTGGCACTGGGGGCAGATCAGGCAGGCCTCCTGGCTTTTTTGCTTTCGCGGGGCGGTCATGCTCCTCTCCCACCGGGGCGTGGCGAGTTTATTCCTACTAAAGAGTATCTAATACCACCCCTGGCGGCGGTCAAGTGACAAACCGGCCAGATATTGAGTTTGATTGCACAAGGGGGCTTAGGTCGGAACTCTGAGCGTTGCAGGAGGTTGACAGCCCGGGTGGGGTGTGATACTCCTGCCGGGTCGTGTTTTTTGGCCCCCGGGCTGGACTAGGCCGATCGGGGGTCATAAGATTGAAACATTGAGCGTCATCCGAGGCGGGCCGCGCGAGGCCGTGGGGGTCCGGGCAGGCCAAGGACGCCGGAGAGCGCCGCGACAAGCGGCCGAGGGCCGCGAACCGCTTGGATTGGCCGGACACCACGGCGACCGGGACGGTGGGCATGCAGAACCAGCCTAGCATCATCGAGACTCCCCAGGCGATGCGCGCCGACAGTCTCGCCGCCAAGCAGCGCGGCGAGACCGTGGCCTTCGTGCCCACCATGGGGGCCCTGCACCAGGGCCATCTTTCCCTGATCGACTACGCCAAGAGCCGCCACCCCCGGGTGGTGGTCAGCATCTTCGTCAATCCCCTGCAATTCAACCAGGCCTCCGACCTGGACCATTACCCCCGCACCTTCGAGCGCGACCGCGCGCTCTGCGCCGAGCACGGCGCGGACGTGATCTACTTCCCCGGGGTTTCCGCCATGTATCCCGAGGGGTTCCAGACCAAAGTCCTGGTGGGGAACATGACCCGGGGCCTGTGCGGGGCCCATCGCCCGGGACACTTCGACGGCGTGACCACGGTGGTGCTGAAACTGTTCAACGCGGTCCTGCCCGACCTGGCGGTCTTTGGCGAAAAGGACTACCAGCAGCTTCAGGTCATCAAGCGCATGGCCCGGGACCTGGACCTGGGGGTGGAGGTCGAGGGCCGGCCCACGCTGCGCGAGGCCGACGGTCTGGCCCTCAGCAGCCGCAACGTACACCTCTCGCCCGCCCAGCGCCAGGAGGCCCTCTGCCTCTGGCGGGGGCTCAACGCCGCCCGCGACCTGGCCCAGGCCGGGGAGCGCGAGGCCGCCAAGGTCCAAGCCGCCGCCGAGGCGGTCATCGCCGCCGCCCCGGGCATGCGGCTGGAATATCTGAAAATAGTGGACTCCACCTCCCTGGAGCCGCTGACGCGCCTGGATGGTCCGGCGCGGATGGCGGTGGCCGCGTGGGCGGGGGGTACCCGACTGATCGACAACCTGGCGTTGAACTACTAGCCAGGGGGGAGCAGCCATGCAGCGCTTCATGATGAAGTCCAAAATTCACCGCGCCACCATCACCCAGGCCGACCTGCACTACGAGGGCAGCCTGACGGTGGACCAGGAGTTATTGGACGCCGCCCAGATGATCCCCTACGAGATGGTGAAGGTCTACAACGTCGACAACGGCGAGCGTTTCGAGACCTACGTCATCCCCGG
>CALERA010000294.1 GCA_937908275.1 uncultured Desulfarculaceae bacterium
TCTCCACCCGGCCGCTGACCCGGGTGCTGACGTTGACCTGGGCCCCCACCTGGGGCTTGACGGTGCCGGTGCTGGTCACCAGGCGGCGGATGTCGCCCTGGCGGACCTTGGTCTCCGCGCCGGTCACCGGGGGCGGGGCCTGGCTGTGGGACTGCCAATAGCTCCAGCCGCCCCAACCGGCCGCGGCCAGCAGGACCAGCGCCAGGATGAACTTGAGGGCCTTTTTCATGCGCGCGGTCTTCTCTCGGGCTGGGGGTGGGGATCGGGCGCGAGGCCCCGGGCCGGGTCCGGGGCCGCCGGGATCGGCCTAATTATGGGGGCGAGGCGCGAATTTTCGACCGCCCCGGCGCGGGTTCAGGGCTGGCCGCCGACCGCCGGGCCTTCCACCGCGCCCGGCGGGGGAAGCTTGGGCGTGGGCGGGCCCAGGACCGGCTCCAGGAAGACCCGCAGCATCACCAGGGCCACGATGGCCATCAAAAGCGAAAGGATGGCGTGCACCGTGGGCAGCTTGCCCACCACCTGCAGGCCCACCTGCACCAGATAGAGCTGCACCAGCATCAGGATCACCAGGACCAGGGCCGAGGTGACCGGCGACATCACGGCCACCGCCATGGATAGCACCCAGATTCCGGAGGTGTAGCAGAAGATGCGCAGCACGCCCTGGAGGGCGATCTCGGCCCGGAAGGCCACCCGGGCCACCAGCCACAGCACCACGGTGGCCACCAGGTAGGTGGCCAGGGCGTTGGCCAGGGACAGGGCCATCAGGCCGAAGACCTTGGCTCCGTGCTGAGGGAGTTGAAACAGGGTCTGGACCAGGGCCGGGACCACCTGGGCCACCAGCAGAAAGGCCAGGGGTGGCAGCCAGCCGGCGTCCTTGGGCATGGCCGCGAAAAAGGCCCGGGGGCTGGTGGTGGCGGCCACGGCCAGGGGGACGAAGGTCTGGGGCCGTCGCCATTGGAATTCCATCTCCGGGGGCATCTCGGCCACGCGGTCCTCCATGTCAGGCGATTTATCAACAATCACGAGCACCTTAGGTCAGGGAGGCGGCGTTGTCAATAGGGGGTTGGCCCCAATGGCCGCTCTAGCCAGTTCCCGACCCGCCATGTTAGATTTAGGGCCATGAGCCTGCGATGTCATGCGAAATGGGTTCGAGTGGCCAGGCGGTCCGCGATGCTGGCCGTGGCGATGCTGGTCCTGGGGCCGCTGAGCGCCGGGTCCACCCCGTTCAACGGCCAGGAGTTGGTGGGCTGGCCGGCGGTCTGGGGGCGGGACGAGTTCCGCCTGGACCTGGAGCCCCTGCCTTCCCTGGAAATGAACTACCGCGCCTGGGGGGACCCGGAGACCCTGGATGTCCTGCGCGACCGCATGATCCGGGACGAGAACTGGGAAGCCTGGCTGCGCTACGAGATATCCACCGAGGCCCGCATCCCCCTGGCCTCCACCCAGCAGTTCCTGGAGAGCACCAGCCGGCTTTCGCGCCTGGAAAAACGCCTGCAGGTGCGCCTGACCCGGGAGCGGCCGCCGTTTCCCGAGGAGGAGATCCTGGAGAAGGCCTTCCGCCTGTTCAACCCCCAGGAGCAGATCAGCAAGATCATCGCCGCGCCCGAGTCCCGCCCCGTCACCGCCTTCAAGCTCTTCTCGTTCCTCCTGGAGGACGAGGGGGTCTTCTCCGGCCGGGCCTGGTCCTGGGACAACTTCCTGCCCCGCATCGCCACCATCTCGGCCATGGTCATCGGCGGGCTGCTGCTGGTGGAGTTCCTGCGCCTGGTGGCCAGCCTGGGCATCCGCCGACTGGTCAAACGGGACCGCAAGCAGGGCGGAAAAAGCGAGGGGCCGTCGGCGGTTGCGCCGACAGCCCCGGTCTTGGGCGCGCCGCGGGGCTAGGCGTAGTGGTGGTCTTCCTTGAGGTAGGCCCCCACCTTGCCGCACTTGGAGCACAGGTAATAGTTTTTCTTGTGCAAAAGCGCGGTCAACTGGTCCTCCGACACCTGGACGGATTCAGGGGCGAGGATTTCCGTGCCGCATTCCTCGGTCTTGCACGTCACGTAAACCTGGGACATGATCTTCCCCCGGCCTGGCTAGGGTTTGTGTTATCAGGAAATCATCGGGTCTATATCGTCGTTTGATCGGCCATACCTGTCAAGTTGAAATTGTCCGCCCTGGGCGCACCTTGACAAGCCCAGGCCCAGGGCATATGATGACAATCTTTGTAGGCATCGGGCCTGACACGTTTTTTTGGCCACGCGCCCCCATGGTCCGGGCGGCGGAGAGCGGCCAACAAAATAGCTTTTCCGCCCGTAAAGGCGCGAGTCCCGCGGGCGAAATCCGGCCAGGTCAGGTCCCGTCCCCCACCGGGGACGGCGACGGAGTGGGTGATGCTCCCAGCCAGCCAGGCGCCCGGCCCAGGGGCCGAACCCCTGGCCGAGTACGACTATTACCTGCCGCCGGAGCGGATCGCCCAGAGTCCGGCCCGACGGCGGGTGCAGGCGCGTCTGCTGCTCCTGCCCCGGGTGGGCCAGGGCTGGCGGCATGAGCGGGTGGCCCGCCTGACCCGGCTGTTGGCCCCCGGCGACCTGCTGGTGGTCAACGACACCCGGGTGGTGCCGGCCCGGACCCACTGGCGCAAGCCCAGCGGCGGCCGGGTGGAGATGCTGCTCTTGGCCCCGGCCGCGCCGGTGCGCCGCCTGCCCGGCGGCGGCGAGGTCCACCAGGTCCTGCTGCGCGGCCTGGGCAGCCTGGCCCCGGGCCAGGAACTGGCCCTGGAGGGCGCGCCGGAGCGCACGGCCCGGGTGCTGGAGCGGGGCGAGCGCGGACGGGCCCTGGTGGCCCTGCCGCTGGGCGGCCTGGAATTGGCCCGGCGCTGGGGCCAGACCCCCCTGCCGCCCTACATCAAGCGGCCCCAGGGGCCGGTGGCGGCCGACGCCCAGCGCTACCAGACGGTCTACGCCCGCAACGAGGGCGCGGTGGCCGCCCCCACCGCCGGGCTGCACCTGAGTCCCGAACTGCTGGCCGCCCTGGCGCGGCGGGAAGTGGGCCTGGCCCGCTTGACCTTGCACGTGGGCTATGGCACCTTTGCTGAGCCCGATCCGGCCGACCTGGCCGCGGGCCGGCTGCACGCCGAATGGGTGGAGGTGCCCGAAAGCGCCGTCGCCGCGGTGGCCGCGGCCAAGGCCCGGGGCGGCCGGGTGGTGGCGGTGGGCACCACCAGCCTGCGCGCCCTGGAGTGGGCCGCGGCCGAGGGCGGACTGAACCCCCGGCGGGGCTGGTGCGACATCC
>CALERA010000295.1 GCA_937908275.1 uncultured Desulfarculaceae bacterium
CATCCCCCCCTTCCTAAAGAAAAGCGCATGGGGGGCGGGAGAACAGACCGCTCCTTGCGGCATAGCCGGAAAGGCGAGAAAGACATGAGTTTCATCATTGGCCAGGACCTGGCCAAGACCTATGGCGCGGGCGAGGCGGCCATGACCGCCCTCAAGGGCGTGGACTTCAGCATCGACAAGGGAGAGTTCGTGGCCGTGATGGGCCCCTCCGGCTCGGGCAAGTCCACCCTGCTCTCCATCCTGGGGGCGCTCAACACCCCCAGCCGGGGCTCCTTCCTGGTGGATGGCATCGACATCTACCAGCTCAGCAACGACCAGCGGGCCGATTTCCGCCGC
The DNA here is from genome assembly GCA_937908275.1 of uncultured Desulfarculaceae bacterium. Classification (GTDB taxonomy): domain Bacteria; phylum Desulfobacterota; class Desulfarculia; order Desulfarculales; family Desulfarculaceae; genus JACRDC01. Next base: position 337 of record CALERA010000295.1, read on the forward strand.
GAGTACCTGGGCTTTGTTTTCCAGAGCTTCAACCTGGTGCCCTACCTGAGCCTCCAGGAGAACGTGATGCTGCCGCTGGCCACCCAGCGCCTGGCCGCCAAGGCCAAGCGCGAGATGGCCGCCGAGGCCCTGGGCCGGGTGGGCCTGGGCGACAAGCTCCTGCGCCTGCCCAACCAGGTCTCCGGCGGCGAGCAGGAGCGCGCGGCCGTGGCCCGGGCCCTGGTCAACCGTCCCCCGATCCTCCTGGCCGACGAGCCCACCGGCAACCTGGACGCCGCCACCAGCGCCGAGGTGATGGGCCTCATCGCCTCCCTGGGCCAGGAGGGCATGACCGTGATCATGGTCACCCACAGCCCGGAGTGCGCCGGCTATGCCTCGCGTCTGCTGCGCATGCGTGATGGTTTGTTGGAGTCCGACGGCCGGACGGCCATGGCCGCGGCCTGCGCCGGCTAGCCAAACCGGGGGCCGGCCGCGCCCGGGCCGGTCCCCCTTGGCTCAGGCCACGCGTTGGTCGGCCAGGCCGATGGTCACCCGCGCCCCGGGCACCGCCTGCTCCAGGCGGGCTTGCAGGTCCTTGGCCGTGGCCTGCACCGCCGCCATGGTCAGGGAGGGATTGAACTCCAGGAAGACCTCGATGAAGGTGCTCCCCCCGGACCGGCGGGTGCGGATGCCGTGCAGATTGTCGAAATCGTTGTAGTGCTTCACCAGGGCCGCCAGGATGCGCAGTTGCTCGTCCTCCTCCAGGGAGCGGTCCAGCAGGTCGAAGACCGAGCTCTTGAAGACCCCCACCGCCGCCAGCAGGATCGAGACCGCGATCAGCAGCGAGGCCACCGGGTCGATGTAGTGGGCCCAATCATAAGCGTGCAGGGACAGGCTCAGGCTCAGCGCCACCAGCACGAAAGCGTTGCCCAGCAGGCGGGTCAGGAACAGCCGGGCCTGGCTGGCGGCCAGGGGCGAGGCCTTGGCCTGCAACGAGGCCTGGCGATAGACCCGCCAGTTGATGACCCCGAAGACCACCTGGGCCCCCAGGCAGATGTAGACCCCCACCCCGGCCACCGATGTCGGCTCCAGGATGTCCAGGATCGCGCCCGCCCCGATGCTGACCAGGCAGCCCACCATCAACAGGGCCACCACCAGGCCGGAGAGGTTCTCCAGCTTGCCCAGGCCGTACTCGTACTGATGGCCGCCCCGGGCCACCCGCTTCAGGGCCAGCCAGGACAGGAAGACCGCCACGAACTCCAGGCCGGTTTTCAGAAAATCGGCCAGCACCACCACCGAATCGGCAAAAAGCAGGGCCACTCCCGCCACCAGGGCGTCCAGCAAGCCGGCATACACCCCGGATTTGGCCGCTTTTTCCTTGGACGCCCCCACGGCGTTCCCCGGCACGCCCTTCATGGCGCACATCCTCTATTGCCTGATAATGTGTGATTATTGACGACGACGGAAGGTGAGCAGGGTCAGGTCGTCGAACTGCTCCAGGTCCCCGGTGAAGTTCTTCCAGTAATCGATCAGGCCCCCCAGGAGCACCGGGGCCTCCACCGGCTGGCAGCAGGAAAGCCACTGGGCCGCCCGCTCGATGCCGAACATCTCGTCCTGGTCGTTGACCGCCTCGTCCAGGCCGTCGGTGAAGGCCAGGATGCTGTCGCCGATCTCCAGTTGGACCTGCCCCAGCTCCAGGTTCACCTCGTCCATGATGCCCAGGGCCATGCCGGCCAGCTTGGGCAATTGCTCGGCGCTGCCGTCGGCCCGGCGCAGGATGGGCGAAGGGTGGCCCGCGCTGACGAAGCGCAGCAGGCCGGTGCTCAGCTCGTAGACGGCGTAGAAGACCGTCACGAACATGCACATCTCGTTGTCCGGCACCAACTGGGCGTTGACCTCGGCCAGGGCCTGGAGGGGATCGGGATGGTGGCTGCTGGCGTTCTTGATCAGGGTGCGGCTGATGGTCATGAACAGGGCCGCCGGCACCCCCTTGCCCGAGACGTCGGCCACCACCATCACCAGGTGGTCGTGGTCCACGAAGAAGAAATCGTAGAAATCGCCGCCCACCTCGCGGGCGGGCAGGGTGCGGGCGAAGAGGTCGAACTCCTGCCGGTCCGGGAAGGCGGGATAGATGCGGGGCAGGACCGACTCCTGGATCTGCCGGGCCAGGTCCAGCTCGCTCTGGATGCGGGCCTTCTCCTTGGTGGTGGCGGTCAGCTCGGCCACGTAGCGGTTGAGCTCGCGCACGGTGTGGTTGAAGGTGGCGGCCAGGTCGCCGATCTCGTCGCCCGGGGGCACGTCCGTGACCTGGGTGGTCAGGTCGCCCTGGGCCAGGCGGCGCGAGGCCTTGAGCACCCGCTCCAGGGGGCGGGTCAGCCCCACCACCAGGCCGTAGATCACCAGGATCAACACCACCATGCCGCCCACGCCCCACATGGTCTGCTGATGGGCCAGGGCGTAGATGGGGGCCAGGACCTCGTCCTCGGTGGCCACCACCCCCAGGGACCAGCGCGGACCCCGGACCGGGGCGAAGGCCAGCCAGACCGTGCCCTCGCCGTCCAGGTCCTTCATGCGCTCCAGGCCGCTGCCGCCGCGCACCATGCGCTGGCCCAGGTCCCTCAAGGCTGGGCGCTCCTGGGCCTCGGCCAGGGAGAAGATCGTCTCGCGCATCACCCATTCCGGCTTGGGCCCGGCCAGGAAGCTGCCTTGGTGGGTCAGCAGGAAGGCGTAACCTTCCTGGCCCACCAACAGCCCGTGCACCAGCTCGCCCAGGTCCTTGAGGTCCAGGTCGGCGGTGGCGATGCCCAACAGCTTGCCGTCGCGCACCATGGGGGTGGAATAGGTGGTCATCAGGATGTTGCCGCCGCCCTCGTCGAAATAGGGCTCGGCCCAGAACGGCCTCATCAGCAGGGAGGGGATCAGGAACCAGTCCTGGCGGGTGTAGGCGTAGGCCGGGTTGACCAGGTTGATGCTGCGCAGTCCGTCCTCGGAGCGGTGGACATAGGGCGCGAAGTATTCCAGGTCGGGCTGGAAGGCGAAGGGCGCGTAGGCGATGGCCATGCCGAAGACCCGGCGCGAATCGATGACCTGGCGGCGCAATAGCTTGACCGCCTCCTCCTGGCTGGACGGGTGCAGCACCTCCAGGGTGGTGGCCATCACCCGGGCCGGGGAGGAGACCTCGTTCAGTTGGCGGCTGACCCGGTTGGACATGGACTCGGCCAGGGCCAGGAGCTGCTCCTGGCGGGCCTCCAGCAGGGCGTCGCTGCTGCGCAGATAGGTCAGGCCGGCCATGACGAAGGAGACCAGGCCCACCCCCACCAGCACCACCGCCGTGAAGCGGGTGCGCAGGCGCATCCAGTGCTTGCGGATGAGCGGGGTCACGGCCTTCTCCAGGCGGGCATGGCGAAATCGTCGTAAGCCACGGTCTGGTCCAGGAACTGCTGCTCCCTCAGGACGCGGTTGACCAGGGCCAGGTCGCCGGGGTTGAGGATGCCGATGCCCTCGTCGCCGGTGCGGTAGGTGATCAGCATGCCCATGGATTCCAGCATCCATTGCTGATGACGGCGGTTGGTGGCCAGGTTGGCCTGCTCCACCCGCCGCATCACCGCCTCCAGGGCGGCCTTGGGGTCGGCCATGGCCCGCCGCCAGCCCTCCAGGGTGGCGCCCACGAAGCGGCGGCAAATATCCGGCCGCTCTCGCCAGGTCTCGGCCGTGGCGTAGATGCCGTCCTCGGGGAAGTTCAGACCCATCTCCGCGAAGTCGAAGATGGTCAGTTGCTCGGGGTCGATCCCGGCCTGGTAGAGCTGGTGGTACTCGTTGTAGCGCATGGCCGTGGCCGCGGCCACCGCCCGGGAGAGGAAGGGGGACATGGACACGTTCTGGTCCACCTCCTGCACCTCGATCTTCAGGCGGCTGAACAAAGCCCGGGCGGGAATAGCGAAATAGTCGCGCCAAAGGCCCACCCGGCGGCCGGTCAGGTCCCGCACCGATTCGATGCCGGTGTCGCTGAAGGTGACCAGCAGCAGGGCCGAGCGCTGGATGATCTGGGCCAGGTTGACCACCGGCGCGCCCTGGGAGCGGCGGACCAGGGCCTCGCTGAGCCAACTGGTGGCGAAATCCACCTGGCCCTGGGCCAGGTCGTCCAGGGGGTTGGACTGGCCCGGACCCCCGGGGCGCAGCTCCACCTCCAGGCCGGCGGCCTGGTACAGACCCAGGTCCTGGGCCAGGTAGTAGCCGGCGAACTGGGCCTGGTGGACCCAGTGCATGCGGAAGGAGACCTTGTCCAGGGCGCGAGCCGCCGGCGCGGACCAACCGCAGAGCCCGGCCAGGAGGGAAAGAATGAGGATGATCTTGCGCGGCTTGGACATGGGCTCACCTCTGTTGGCCCATGGTAGCCGCGCCCCCGGCACTAAGCAAGGCCCAGGTTAGGAAATCAGCCTAAAACTCCCAACTGACTCCGGCCTGGCACTGGTGGCTGGTCACCCCGTGGTTGCGCTCGTCCAACCCGGCGTTGCTGAGGTGGCGCAGGCGATATCCCATCTCCAGGCCGGTGGTGGCGGTCAGCCGCAGGCGCAGGCCCAGGCCGCCATAGGACAGGAAGTTGAATCCGGTGCCCAACTCCTGGATATCCATGGTGTTGTAGCTGGGTCCGACGCCGGCCTCCAGAAAGGGGCGCCAGGTTCCGATCGGGTTGAAATAGGCCCGCAGGCCCGGGATCAGCCCCAGTTCCAACCCGGAGGCGTGGTTGCTCACGCCCCCGGCCTGGAACTCCAGACGCAGATCCAGGCGGCACCAGTCCCGGGTCCAGAGGGAGCGGTCCCAGTGGCTCACCAGGCCCGCCCCGCGCAGGGGGCGGCGGTCGATGTCAAAGCTTTGATGGAAGAAATAGTCGAAGCCGGTTTCCCAGATCGGGGAGGAGGGAGATTGGGCCCCGGCCGGACCGGCGGCCAGCAGGACCAGGCACACGAGGCCGGACAGGATGCGCTGGAGCAAGGGCATAACGAAACTCCGTCAGGCAGGGGGCTCAAACAGGGGGACCCGGTCCGGATGCAGGTCCCGGGCCGCCGGCAGGCCGGGCAGGCCCCGGGCGGACCAGACCGCGTCCAGGATCGCCCGGCGCAGGGCCTCGGCCGCCAGCAGGCCCAGGCCGGTGAGGTCGGCCTCCACCTGGCCGCTGGCCAGGGTCACCACCAGGTCGCCGTCGAAGACCGAGTGCACCGGCCGGATGCCCTGCACCAGGCCGTGGTGGGCCAGGGCGGCCAGCTTGCAGGCGGCCAGCTTGTCCAGGCGGGCGTTGGTGGCCACCAGGCCCAGGGTGGTGTTGCTGGGGGGCAGGAAGGCCTCGCGCCGGTTGCCGGCCAGGAACCAGGCCGCGGTGTCGGCCAACTCCAGGCTGTCCGGGGCCTGGCGCGCCCCGGCCAGGAGGCTGCCATCCGGGGCCAGCACGTCGCCAAAGGCGTTGACCACCGCCAGGGCCGCCACCTGGAGCTGCCCCAGGCGCAGGGCCGCCCCGCCCAGGCCGCCCTTCATGGCCTGGGACGGGCCAAAAAGCTTGCCCACCGTGGCCCCGGCCCCGGCCCCGACGTTGCCCCGGGGCATGGGGCCCTGGCTGGCGGCCAGGCAGGCGGCCCGCCCCAGATCGGCGTCCGGGCGGCCCTTGCCCAGGCTCAGCGGCAGGTCGAAGATCACCGCGCCAGGCACCACCGGCACCCGGAAGGGACCGGCCACCAAACCGATTCCCTGGGACGCCAGGTGGTCCTGCACCCCCTGGCAGGCGGCCAGGCCAAAGGACGAGCCCCCGGTGAAGACCACCGCGTGCACCTGGTTGACCATGTGGCCGGGCAGGAGCCCATCCAGGCCCCGGGTGCCGGTGGCCGAGCCCCGGGCCTCCACCCCGCCCACCGTGTCCGGGGGGCAGAGCACCACGCTGCACCCGGTGGGGGCGTCGGCGCGCACCGCGTGACCCACGGAAAAACCCGGCAGCGAGGCCGGGGAGCCCTGGGGCAGCCAGTCGAGTTCCACTCAGGCTATCCTCCGCAAAAGACTGACGATATCAATTTGCACCCATCGCCGCCCCCTGTCAAGCCATGCCGCCAAGGGTTTGACTTTGCCGAGGCAATGAAGTATTCCTAAACTTGTATCCGCTAAAAACCGAGCCCAGCGGCTGCGGCAAGGAGACCCGCATGGTCCAGGATTACCTGGAGGAGAACCCCTCCAACATCAATGAAGCCGAGATGGTGGTGGCCATTCCCTCCTACCGGGAGGCCAAGCTCATTGGCTATCCCACCACCCAGGCGGCTCTCGGTCTCAAGCGTTACTTCGCCGAACGCAAGTGCGTTTTGATCAATTGCGACAACAACTCCGACGACGGCACCAAGGAAGCCTTCTTCGCCGCCGACACCGAGGGCGTGCCGCGCATCTACCTGTCCACCCCGGCCGGGATCAGGGGCAAGGGCAACAACTTCCATAACCTGTTCCATAAGGTCCTGGAATTGGGGGCCAAGGCCGTGGTGGTGGTGGACGCCGACCTCAAATCCATCACCCCGCAATGGATCAAGCACCTCGGCGAACCCCTGTTCAACGAGTTCGGCTACGTGGCCCCGCTCTACGTTCGCCATAAATATGACGGCACCATCACCAACTCCATCGCCTATCCCCTGACCCGGGCCCTGTACGGCCGCCGGGTGCGCCAGCCCATTGGCGGGGATTTCGGCTTCTCGGGCGAGATGGCCCGGGTGTTCCTGGCCAGCCCCACCTGGACCGAGGCGGTGCGCAACTTCGGCATCGACATCTGGATGACCACCATTGCCATGAACAACAACGTGCCCATCTGCCAGGCCTACATGGGCCGTCCCAAGATCCACAAGCCCAAGGACCCGGGCGCGGACCTGGGGCCGATGTTCAGCCAGGTGGTGGGCACCATCTTCGACCTGATGACCCAGACCACCGGCTACTGGATGCGGGTCAAGTGGTCCCGTCCCACCAGCATCTACGGCTTCGGCCTGGGCGAGGTGGAGATGCCGCCGCCAGTGAAGGTCAGCGAGGACAAGCTGGCGGCCAATTTCCGCGAGGGCTTCCAGCAGTGGCAGGGCCTCTGGGCCCAGATCCTGCCCGAGGACCTGAACAAGAAAATCGGCGAGATCGGCGGGTTGCCCCCGGATCAGTTCGATTTCCCCACCCAGCTCTGGGCCAAGACCCTCTACGAGTTCGCCGTGGCCTACAAGGAGCAGACGGTCGACCGCCAGCAGTTGCTGGTCTCCCTCATCCCGTTGTATTTCGGCAAGACGCTGTCCTATGTGCGCAAGACCGCCCGCATGAGCGTCCAGCAAGCCGAGGAGTTCATCGAAAACGAATGCATGGTCTTCGAGGAGACCAAGCCCTACCTCCTGGAGCGCTGGGGGGCCTGACGATCAACCGAGGTGCAGTAATGGCCAAGATCCTGATCGTGGACGACGAAGAGCACATCCGTTTCCTCTACTCCGAGGAGCTGACCGACGAGGGTTACGAGGTGGTGACGGCCGACAGCGGGTTCCAGCTCCTGGAGCGCATCGCCGCGGAAAAGCCCGACCTGGTGATCCTGGACATCAAGATGGTGGATTACAACGGGCTGGATCTGTTGCAGGACATCCGCAACAAGTACTATGACCTGCCGGTGATCCTCTGCACCGCCTACGACACCTTCAAGGAGGACATGAAGTCCATCGCCGCGGACTTCTACGTGATCAAGTCCTTCGACCTGACCGAGCTGAAGAACAAGATCAAGATGGCCCTGGAGACCAGCGTGCCCCAGAAGGCCTAGCCCCCCGGGGTCCATCGGCCTCCCAGGCCCGGAAAAGATCAACGCGCCTCGGCAATGGCCGGGGCGCGTGGTTTTTGCACGGGCGGGTGGCTATTGGCGGATGGTGGTGAACAGGCCCAGGCCCAAGAGGCCGAACAGGCCGTTGGGCAGCCAGGCGGCCACGAAGGGCGGCAGCACCCCGCTGTAGCCGAAGATCGAGCGCACGTAGGAGAAGCTGACCCAGTAGAGCAGGGCCACCCCCAAGCCCAGCACCACGCCCAGGGCCAGGGATTGGCCCTTTTCCTTCATCAGCGACAAGGGGATGCCCACCAGGGCCATGATCAGGCAGACGAAGGGGAAGCTGACCTTGCCCTGCATGTCCACCCGGTAGCGCCGGGAGTCGTAGCCCTCCTCCTCGATCTTCTTCACGTAACGGATCAACTCGGCCAGGCTCATCTCCTCGCTGGGTTTGGACAGGCGGGTGAAATCCCCGGGCCGCTCGGGCAGGTCCACGTCCTTTTCCTCGAAAACCGTGGCCTTGTAGCCGCCGCCCTCCAGGCGCTCCTGATACAGGCCGGAGAAGAAGATCCAGCGGCCGCCCAGGAAGCGCGCCCGCCGGGCGTCCACCCGCATGGACAGGTTGAACTCCTTGTCGAAGCGGTAGTAGACCACGTCGGACAGGGACTGGCTCTCGGGGTCGTAGAAGCCCACCCGGTAGATGGAATTCTGGCCCTTGAGCCAGAACTTCTCCTTGTGCATGAGCTGGCCGGGGTGTTTCTCCACCAGCACGTCCCAGATGTAATTGGTCTTGGCCTTGGTGTGGGGGATGACCGTCTCGTTGAGCAGGGCCACGCTGAGGGTCATGCACAGGCTCAGGAGCAGGATGGGCAGGGTGAAGCGGAAGACGCTGATCCCGCTGGACTTGATGGCCACGATCTCGTTGCGCTTGCCCATCATGCCCAGGGTCAGCACGGTGCTCATCAGCACCGCCACCGGCACCATCAGGGCCGTGATCTCCGGGATCTGGAGGATGAAGAAGGAGAGCATGGCCGAGGTGGGCACCCCGGCCTCCTGGAAGTTGTCCACCTTCTCGATGAAGTCGAAGATCGAGTAGAGCGCGACGAAGCCCAGCACCAGAAAGCCCATCAGCCGCAGGAACTCGCGCGAGATGTACAAGGCCAGGATGCGCATGGACTACCTCGCGCGCAGCCGGGCCCGCAGGCGGCCGAAGAAGGCGGGGAGTTTGTTCAGGCCGTCCAGGAAGGGGATGGGGGCCTCTTTCAACTCGCGGTTGAGCATCACCAGGCCCAGGAGGCCGAAGATGGCGTTGGGCACCCACATGCCGATCTGGGGGGGATAGGAGCCGCTGACCCCGAAGGACCAGGCGGCCGAGAGCATCAGGTAGTAGGAGAAGAAGACCACCAGGGCCACGGCCACGCCCCAGGAGCGGCCGCTGCGGGAATGGGTGCCCAGGGGCAGGCCGATCAGGGCCATCACCAGGCAGGAGAAGGGCAGGGTGAACTTCTTCTGCAACTCCATGTCCAGCAGGTAATAGCGCTTGCTGCCCTTTTGCTCCCTGCCCATCTCGGCCAGGAGCTCGTCGAGCATCATTTCCTTCTCGTGCTTGCTGGTGCGCTGGCCGCCGCCATAGCCCGGGGCGTCCATGGTCACGTCGTAGGTCTCGAAGTGGGCGGTCTGGGCGGTGCGCAGGCCGCTGCCCACCCCGTGGATGGTGCCGTCGAAGAGGCGCACCACGACCTTGTTGCCGCTCACCGGATAGATGCGGCCCTGCTTGGCCACCACGGTGTAGGAGCGGGAGGGGTCGCGCTCGTCGACGATGAACACGTCCTGCATCTGGCCGGCCCCGGGCAGCCGGTTGATGTAGATCACCAGGCCCGGGAAGTTGTCCAAAAAGGTGCGCTCCTTCAGGGCCAGGTCGGCCTTGGATTGGGCCACGGTGAAGATCATGTTCTCGAACTGGTGGTTGCCCCAGGGCAGGGCCCAGATGGCCAGACCGCTGGTCATGGCCCAGGCCAGCATCGCCAGGGCGCCCACCGGCGGCACCAACTGCATCAGGCCCACCCCGGCCGCCTTGAGGGCGGTGATCTCGTTGTCGGTGGACAGGCGCAGGAAGGCCAGCAGCACCCCCAAGAGGGTGGCCATGGGCAGGGTGAAGACGAACAGGTAGGGCATGGTGTATAGCAACAGACGGCCCACCACCCCCAGGCCCACCCCCCGGGTCACCACCAGGTCGGTGAGCTCCATGATCTTGGCCAGGAGAAGCACGAAGGTGAAGACGCCCAGGCTGACGAAAAAAGGCCCCAGCATCTCCCGAAAGAGGTAACGATGTATTATCCTGGTTCCGAGCATGGCAGGGAGTCTAAAGGCTGGGGAAGCTTTTGTAAAGGAGGACTGGCATGAGCCTGCGCCAGGCGCTGGAACGGCGCGAGGATGAATGGCTTTCGCCCCACGCCGCGCGCTCTTCCCAGAGCCGGGGACGCCTGCGCCCGGAGCCGGAATGCAGCCTGCGCCCCGCCTTTCAACACGACCGCGACCGCATCCTGTACTGCAAGGCCTTCCGCCGGCTCAAGCACAAGACCCAGGTCTTCCTGGCCCCCACCGGCGACCACTACCGCACCCGACTGACCCACACCCTGGAGGTGTCCCAGATCGCCCGCACCCTGGCCCGGGGCCTGCGCCTGAACGAGGACCTGACCGAGGCCATCGCCCTGGGCCACGACCTGGGCCACACCCCCTTTGGCCACGCCGGGGAGAAGGTCCTGGACCGCCTGCTGCCCGGCGGCTTCCGCCACTGGGAGCAGTCCCTGCGGGTGGTGGACCTGCTGGAAAAGGACGGCCAGGGCCTGAACCTGACGCAGGAAGTGCGCCTGGGCATCTATTCCCACTCCAAGGGAAGGGGCGCTTTTTTGCCGGAAAACGGGGAGATGAGCGGGGTCAGCCTGGAGGGACAACTGGTGCGCCTGGCCGACGTGATGGCCTACATCGCCCACGACACCGACGACGCGGTGCGCGGCGGGGTCATCGCCGAGGGCGACCTGCCCGGGCTGGTGCAGCGGGTGCTGGGGCCGCGCCTCTCCCGCCAGATCGACACCATGGTCCGCGACCTCCTGGCCCAGAGCCAGGCCACCGGCGGCGAGCGCCTGGTGATGAGCCCCGAGGTGCAGGAGGCCATGTGGACCCTGCGCGACTTCCTCTATCAGCGGGTCTACGACAACCTGGACGTTCACGGGGATTTCATCAAGGCTTCCAAGGTGATAAGCGAGCTGTTCGAACGCTTGATGACCAACGACGAGTTTTTCGCGGCCCAGGTCGGGCCCTTGCCCGAGCCCCGGGACCGGGCCCGGGCGGTGGCCGACTACATCGCCGGCATGACCGACCGCTACGCCCTGACCCTGTACGAGCAGACCTTCCTGCCCCGGCCCTGGGGGCGGTTCTAGAGTGCGTCTGGGTTTCCATCTGCCGGTGGCCCGGGGGGTGGTGGCGGCGGCGGAGCAGGCCGCCCGTCTGGGCACCGGCTGCCTGCAAATTTTCGCCGGCAATCCGCGCTCCTGGACCCAGCGCCCCCTGGATCCCGCGGTGGCGGCGGCCTTTGCTGCGGCCTGCCGCGAGCACGACCTGCGTCCGGTGACGGTGCATGCCCATTACCTGATCAACCTGGCCAGCCCGGACCCGGAGCTGTGGCAACGCTCCCTGGAAGGCCTGGCCGACCAACTGACCCGGGCCGCGGCCCTGGGGGCCACGGCGGTGGTGGTGCACCCTGGCAGCCGGGGCAAAATGCCCCTGGAGTGGGGCCTGGAGCGGGTGGCGGCCGGGGTTCGCCAGGCCCTGGCCCGGGCGGACGGTCCGGCCCAGGTCTGGCTGGAGAACACCGCCGGCGGGGGCGGGCACCTGGGCGGCACCCTGAGCCAACTGGCCCTGCTCCTGGCGCGCCTGCCCGCGCACGCGGCCGGGGTCTGCCTGGACACCGCCCACGCCCTGGCCGCCGGCTATCGCCTGGCCGGCCGGGGCGACCCCCGCCGTTTCCTGGACCGGGTGGACCAGGTCCTGGGTTTAGGCCGGGTGGGGATCTGGCACCTCAACGACACCCGCCACCCTCGGGGCAGCCGGCGCGACGAGCACACCCATATCGGGAAGGGACGGCTGGGGGTGGGGTTTTTCCGGGAGCTTTTGGCCGATCCCCGCCTGGATCGGGCGGCGGGGGTGATGGAGACGCCCAAGGATTCACCCTGGGCCGACCGGCGAAACCTGGCCCTGCTGCGGAGGCTGGAGCGCCAAATCTGCAATCTACCCCAGCGGTTGACACCATAAATGGGGTATGCTAATTTTCAGCCAGCCAACCCCTGGGAAGGAGATCGGATTGGGCAAGACCGCACCGCCGCCCGGCGCTGATATCATCGACCTGGTGGATGTGGTTGAGGATGCGCCCAAGGCCGCGGCCAA
>CALERA010000296.1 GCA_937908275.1 uncultured Desulfarculaceae bacterium
GGTCAACGACAGCCTGGGCCACGCCGCCGGGGACCGGGTCCTGGTGGCCCTGGTCCAGATCTGCCAGGACCAGTTGCGGGCCAGCGACGCCCTGGGCCGGGTGGGCGGCGACGAGTTCACCGCCCTGCTGCCGGAGACGGTGCTGGAGGGCGCGCGCCGGGTGGGGGACCGCCTGCGCCAGGCGGTGGACCAGGCCTTGCGCCAGGTCCTGGACGGGCAGGAGCTGGCCCTGAGCTTGAGCGTGGGGGTCAGCGTCTCCCACCCCCAGGACGCCAGCCTGGACGAGCTTTTGGAGCGGGCGGACCTGGCCCTGTACGAGGCCAAGCAGACCGGCCGCAACCGGCTGGTCAGCGTGGAGCGACGCTCCGAGGCCCCGGCCCCCTCCGCCCCCGGGAGCGCCCCGGAGCCGGAAGCGGCCTGAACCACCTCGGCCGGGCCTCGGAGCGTCGCTCCCCCGTCCTCCCCCCGAGCGGGGGCGGCGACCGGGCGAAAAGCGTCTTTTCCGCGTTGGGACGCGCCCCCGCCCGCCTTCGGGTGGTCTGACCATGGCCGCGAATGGTAACATGAATCCCCGAGTGTCTCGGGATGATAGGCTGGAGCTCGCCCGCCCCCCAAAGCCGCCCGATCGATCCCGCCGGTCAAACCCCGGCTTGGAGTCGCCGCGTTGGACGTCCGCACCCTGCTGGTCGGCATCACCTGCCTGGAAGTGTCGCTCTTCCTGGGCATGTTCATCTATTGGCGCAGCCAGCGCACCTATCCCGGCTTCGGCTCCTGGACCTTCTGCAACCTGGCCATGCTCCTGGGCTGCCTGTTTCTGGGCCTGGAGGGCTGGTTGACCCTGGCCCTGACCCAGACCCTGGGCAACACCCTGTTCGTGGTGGCGGCCCAGTTCCGCCTGCGGGCCATCCGCGACTTCCTGGGGGGGCCGCGCCACCCCCGCTGGGAGTGGCTCCTGGCCCCGCTCACCCTGGCCGCCCTGACCTGGTACACCCTGGTCCAGCCCAGTTGGCCCCTGCGCACCCTGGTGGTCTCCCTGCCCATCGCCCTGCTGGCCCTGCTGGGGGTGCGGTTGCTGTGGCAGGCCCAGGCCCCGGGCCTGCGCACCCTTTACCGGGCCACCGCCGCCGCGGTGATGATCTATGTCCTGGCCCTGTTGCTGCGGGCGGTCCTGGTCCTGCCCCTGCCGGCCGACAGCGGCCTGTTCATGGTCAGCCCCTGGCAGAGCCTCTACTTCCTGGTGGGGGTGATGGTGGAGGTCTTCTGGAACCTGACCTTCGTCATGCTCAACAGTCAGCGCCTGGCCATCGAACTGACCGAAACCCGTAACGAACTGGCGCGCCTGGCCTCCATCGACCCCCTGACCGGGGCCCTGAACCGGCGCAGCCTGCTGGCCCGGGGCGAGCTAGAGTTCAGCCGGACCCGGCGCCACGGCCGCCCCCTGGCCGTCCTGGCCCTGGACCTGGACCACTTCAAACAGGTCAACGACACCCTGGGCCACGCCGCCGGCGACCGGGTCCTGGTGACGCTGGTCCAGTTGTGCCAGGAGCAGTTGCGGATCAACGACGCCCTGGGCCGTCTGGGCGGCGACGAGTTCGTGGCCCTGCTGCCGGAGACCGACCTGGAGGGAGCCCGCCGGGTGGCCGAGCGCCTGCGCCTGGCCTCCGCGCAAGGATTGAGCAATGGTCTTGAGGGGTTGGAGCAGGCGTTGTCCATCAGCCTGGGCCTGAGCGTCTCCCACCCCCGGGACGCCGACCTGCACGAACTGCTGGAGCGGGCGGACCTGGCCCTGTACCAGGCCAAGCAGGCCGGACGCGACTGCCTGGTGAGTCTGGAGCGGACCCAGGGCCAGGCGGCCGCCCCGGCCTAAAGCGCCCGCCAAGGCCTGATTTGGCTTAAAATAAACGGAGGCCCCGGAGTTGCCCGCTCCGAGGCCCCCTGGGAGGAGGCGAGGAAGGGTGCCTTCGCGGCCCGGAACCGGAGAGGGGGTTTTCTAGCTCCGGGCCTTGAGGGCGGACCTGGTCACATGGCCACCGGGTTTGGCCCTTCCTCCTAGTAATGATTGTAAGGTGTGTGCCTACACCTGTCAACTTCTACACACGATCAGGTGCAACCATGCTCAACGCCAAGACCCTGCGCCGCCACCTGGGCGGACACCATCATCACCACGACCAATCCCTGCCCCACGGACGCGGCGGCGCGCCGCCGGAGTACGCCCCGCCCCTGGTGGAGCTCAAGCGCGGGGGTCTCACCGAGTCCCTGCACCGGGGGGCCATCGTCGCGGCCGGGCCGGACGGCAAGCGGGTCCGGGGCCTGGGCCACCCGGCCATGCCCACCTTCCTGCGCTCGGCGGCCAAGCCCCTGCAGGCCCTGCCGGTGATCACCAGCGGCGCGGCCCAGCGCTACCGCCTCTCCCCGGCCGAGTTGGCCTGCCTCTGCGGCTCCCTGAACGGCGAGGACTTCCAGGTGGCGGCGGTGCTCTCGGTGCTGGGCAAGGCCGGCCTGGGTCCGGAGCTGTTGGCCTGCGGCGTCCACCGCCCCAGCCACCGGCCCGCGGCCAAGGCCCTGGAGGCCCGGGGCGAGAAACCCAGCCCCCTGCACAACAACTGCGCCGGCAAGCACGCGGCCATGCTCCTGCTCTGCGCCCACAACGGTTGGGACCCCCAGGGCTACACCGAGCCCGCCCACCCGGTGCAGCGCCTGATCCTGTCCGCCGTGGCCGAGCTGTGCGCCTACCCCGCCGAACAGATCGGCATCGGCATCGACGGTTGCGGGGTGCCGGTCTATCGCCTGCCGCTGATCTCCCTGGCCGGGGCCTACGCCCGCCTGGCCGCGCCCCAGGAAGCCGGCCTGCCCGCGGACCTGGCCCAGGCCGCCGGCGAGATCATGGCCGCCTGCCTGGCCCATCCCGAGATGATCGCCGGCAGCGACCGCCTCTGCACCCGCCTGATGCAGGCCGCGCCGGGGCGCATCCTGGCCAAGACCGGCACCGAGGGCACCTACGCCATCGCCATCCCCGAGCTCAAGCTGGGCCTGGCCCTCCAGATCGAGGACGGCAACCCCCGCGCCCTGCCCCCCGCCGTCTGCCAGGCCCTGCACGAGCTGGACATCCTGGACCACGCGGCCCTGGACGGCCCCCTGGCCGACCTCCACCACCCCCGCCTGAAAAACCACCGCGGCGAAATCGTCGCCGACCTGGGCGCGGTTTTCGAGTTATAAGAGAGCGCTGGGGCAGCCCTATTTTGTCGAGCGACCAGGGTTGCCCCGGCCCCCCTCCGAAAAAGTCGTATAATAAGAACGGGCACGTTGGTTGCCCGTCGCGTCGATGTCAGTCCCGACCCTGAAATGGCGCCTGTCGTTTGGCGGGAAGTTTTTGGGATGGGGGCGCGAGGGAAGACCCCTTGACCCGCGACAGGCTTTCCCCCGCATCCCAACCCCGCGAGCAAGGAGCCGGCATGGCCAAGTTGGTGATGATTCGTCACGGTCAGAGTCAGTGGAACCTGGAGAACCGCTTCACCGGGTGGACCGACGTGGACCTGTCGGAGCGGGGGGTGGAGGAGGCGCGCAAGGCCGGCTGGCTGTTGCGCGAGGGTGGCTATCGCTTCGACCTGGCCTACACCTCGGTCCTGAAGCGGGCCATCCGCACCCTGTGGATCATGCTGGACGAGATGGACCAGATGTACGCCAGCCAGCGGGCCTCCTGGCGGCTTAACGAGCGCCATTACGGGGCCTTGCAGGGCCTGGACAAGGCCGAGACCGCCCAGCGCCACGGCCCGGAGCAGGTCCACGTCTGGCGGCGCAGCTACGACGCGCCCCCGCCGGCCCTGGAGCCGGACGATCCCCGCCACCCCTGCCACGATCCGCGCTACTTCGCCCTGGACCCCGCCACCCTGCCGGCCACCGAATCGCTCAAGGACACCCTGGAGCGGGTGATGCCCTACTGGCACAACAAGATCGCGGTCCAGTTGGCGCGCGGCCGCCAGGTGATCATCGCCGCCCACGGCAACAGCCTGCGCGCCCTGTGCAAGCACCTGCTGAAGGTCTCGGACCAGGACATCCCCAACCTGGAGATTCCCACCGGCAACCCCCTGGTCTTCGAGCTCAACAACCAGCTCCAGGTGCAGGGCGTGGCCTATCTGGACCAGGGCCGGGCCGAGCCCCTGCCCGGAGTGTGATTCCATGACCAACCACGCGGGGCCCCTGCGGGCCCTGGTCTTCGACTTCGACGGCACCCTGGCCGAGCTGAATATCGACTTCGGGGCCATGCGCCAGGCGGTGGAGGCCCTGGCCCGCGGCCGGGGCTTCGCCGAGCCCTGGCCGGCGGCCGGCTATCTGCTGGAGCAGGTGGCCGAGGTGTCGGCCCGCCTGGGCAATGGCTACGGCCGCCAGGCCCTGGAGCTGATCGAGGCGGTGGAGCTGGAAGCGGCCGGGCGCGGCCGGCTCTTCGACTTCACCCGGCCGCTCTTGGCCCGGGCCGAGGCCGCCGGCCTGGCGGTGGCCATCATCAGCCGCAACTGCGGCCCGGCCATCCGCCGGGTCTTCCCCGACATCGCCTCCCACTGCCGGGCCTTCGTGCCCCGCGAGGCCGCCCCCCGGGTCAAGCCCGACCCCGGCCATCCCCTGGCCGCCCTGGCCGCCCTGGGGGTGGGGTCCGAGGCGGCGGTGCTGATCGGCGACCACCCGGTGGACATCGAGACCGCCCGGGCCGCCGGCTGCCGCGCGGTGGGGGTGGCCAGCGGCCGGGTGGATCGCGCCGGCCTCCTGGCCGCGGGCGCGGATCTGGCCCTCAATGACGCCGCCGGCCTGCTGGAGGCCCTGGCCAACCAAGGCTGGCTCCCAACCTAGAGCCTGGGCTCCCATATACGGGTCGGGGCCGGGTGCCCCCGGCTGGCGTATACGGGTCGGGGCCGGGTGCCCCCGGCTGGGCGTATACGGGTCGGGGCCGGGTGCCCCCGGCTGGGCGTATACGGGTCGGGTGGCGCTTGCCTCCGCCCAGGCCTCGCCCGCTCCCGTAGGTCGCGTGCCGCGACGGGCGTACACGGGTCGGGTGACTCTCTCCTCCGCCCAGGCCTCGCCCGCTCCCGTAGGTCGCGTGCCGCGACGGCCATATACGGGTCGGGTGACTCCCTCCTTCGGCCAAGCCTCGCCCGCTCCCGTAAGGGGCTCGCCCCAAAAAGGCCTCTTTTCTCCTCCAAACACCACCGCGCGGCCAACCAAGGTCGGTCTTCTCCCCTCCCCCCACGAGCCGCCCCCCGCGCCTTAGCCCGGGACCGCCTCTCGACGCCCCGGCGCGGCCCCGCCCCCAACGACAACTTGGTGATGGGCTACCGAGAGCCGCACCCGGCCGCGCAGCTCCAGCGGCCCCGCATCGCAGGGACGACGAGCCGAGGCCAGAGGCAATGCGCGGGACGGCAGGGAGATTCCCTGGCCGCAGGGCTCACGCGCCAGGCAGGCGCGGATGCGGACCGGGCGTGGGCGCGCGGGGGCAAGGAAACCGCCCTCGCAACGCCGCATGCTCGGTTGCCCCGGTGGTTCGCGGCCACCACGGGAAGGGAAAATTAAAACGGAGAGAAGAGATTGCCGCGTCGCCCCGAGGGGGCTCCTCGCAATGACAAATTCGGGGAGCTCGCCTCGGCGTCTCGCGCCGACAAAAACGAAGAGATTGCCACGCCGCCTGACGGCGGCTCGCAATGACAAAGAGGGAAGCGGCCTCCGTCTTTTCTAGCGGTGTAGACCCGCCATGCCGGCTCGGCTTTCTGTCATTGCGAGCGTAGCGAAGCAATCTCCGGGATTATCGCGCAGGCGACCTGATCTGCGCCCGGATAGGGAGTTGAATTCGGAAGATTGCTTCGTCGCCCTTGGGCTCCTCGCAATGACAGCTATGTCGAATTGGGGTAAAGGCGCGGGCCGCTGGCTGCCAGCGGCAACAGACAAGCAAGCCATCTCCACCAGCTACCTGGCGACCCCAACCGGGCGAGGACAACCCCGCCCGCGCCTACATCTCCTCCAACAGCGGCCGCCAGTCCAGATGCTCCGCCAACAGGTCAGCCAGCAGGTCGTATTGCCGCTCCTTGAAACCGGCATAGTCCGCCAACCCGGCCACGGCCTCCCCGCCGGCGGCCCAGGCCAGCACCGCCGCGCGCAGGGCGTCGTTGTCCAGCAGGCCGTGCAGGTAGGTGCCCACCACCCGGCCGTCGGGGCTCACCTGGCCCTCGGGCTGGGCCAGGGCCTCCTCCAGCCGCCGGGTGAGGCGGAAGGCCGGGCGGTCCTGACCCAGGGGGGTGCTCTGGCCCATGTGGATCTCGTAGCCCCGCACCGCGCCGTCCACCGCGAAGGGCAGGTCGCGCAAACACAAGGCCTCGGCCCGGGCGGTGGTCTTTTCGCCGGCCATCACCGTGGCGATGGGCAGCAGCCCCAGGCCGGCCTGCTCGTCCGGCGGTCCCTCCACTCCCAGGGGGTCGGCGATGCGCTGGCCCAGGAGCTGATAGCCGCCGCAGAGGCCCAGCACCCGCCCGCCCAGGGCGTGGAAGCCCTGGATGGCCCCAAAAAGTCCGCTGGCCTTCAACCCGGCCAGGGCGGCCAGGGTGTTCTTGGTGCCGGGCAGGATCAAGAGATCCAGACCGGCCAGTTCCTCCGGCCGGGTGACCCAGCTCAGGCGCACCCCGGGTTCGGCGGCCAGGGCGTCGGCGTCGGTGAAGTTGCTGATGCGGCTGATGCGCACCACCCCCACCCGCAGCGGGCCGGAGCCGGATTGGCCCGCGCCCCGCTCCAGGGCCACCCCGTCCTCCTGGGGCAGCTCGATGCGGTGGCCGAACCAGGGGATCAGCCCCAAAACCGGCGCGCCGCCCTTCTGCGCGATGATGGCCATGCCGTCGCTGAACAGGGCCGGGTCGCCCCGGAACTTGTTGACCGCCACGCCCTTGACCAGCCGCCGCTCGGCCGGGGGCAGCAGCTTCAGGCTGCCGATGACCTGGGCGAAGACCCCGCCGGCGTCGATGTCCGCCGCCAGCAGCACGTTGGCCCCCGCTCGCCGGGCCATGGACATGTTCACCAGGTCGTGGCGCTTCAGGTTCAGCTCCGCGCAGGAGCCCGCGCCCTCCATCACCACCAGCTGGTGCGCCCCGGCCAGGCGGCGGTAGGCCGCCATCACCTGCTTGACCAGCTTGGGCTTGAGCGCGTAGTAGTCGCGGCCCTTGTAGTTGCCCAAGACCCGGCCGTTCAGGATCACCTGGGAGCCCAGATCGCTGGTGGGCTTGAGCAGGATCGGGTTCATGTCCCGGTGCGGGGCGATGCCCGCCGCCTCGGCCTGGCTGATCTGGGCCCGGCCGATCTCGTCGCCCTCCGGGGTGATGCCCGAGTTCAAGGCCATGTTCTGGGCCTTGAAGGGGGCCACGTCGATCCCCTGCCGCCGGAACAGCCGGCACAGGCCCATCACCAGGACGCTCTTGCCCACGTGGCTGCCGGTGCCCACCACCATGATCGGCCGATATTTGCTCGGCATGGGATGCTCCTTGGGGAGAGAGTGGGGGAACCCTTTTTGCTGCGCAAAAATGGTTCCCCCACGCCCCCTCCGAAAAAGGCTGCGCCAAATGCGTTGCACGCATTTGGCCCGGGGGGTGGCGCAGGGTCGGGCTAGCCGCGCTGCGCCAGGCGGGCCAGGGAGCGGTCGTGCAGGCCCCGGAACAGGGACAGCGCCAGCAGCGCCCCGCACAGGGCCATGAACATGTCCCACTGGGTGTCCCAGACGTCGCCCTGGGCGCCCAGGAAGGCCTCGGCCGCCTCGCCGGTGGCCAGGGCCACCCACCACTCGATGAACTCGTAGACCGCGCTGATGGCCAGGGCGATGCACACCGCCAGGAAGGGCAGCCAGGCCGGGCGGCGCAAGACCCCCAGGCGCAGAAACAGCTCCCGCGCCAGGAGCGCCGGGGTGAAGCCCTGCAGCAGGTGGCCCAGGCGGTCGTAGTAGTTGCGCTGCCAGCCCATGGCCGCCGAGATCCAGGCGAAGAGCGGGTTCTCGGCGTAGGTGTACTTGCCGCCGGCCATCAGCACCGCGCTGTGCAGCAGGATCACCACCAGCAGCAGGCCGGAGAGCGGGAAGCTGCGCCGGGTGGCGGCCACCACCGCCGCGCCGACCAGGGCCGGGGCCACCTCCAGGAACCAGGTGAAGTAGTCGTGGGGGCGGTGGGCCGACCAGGCCAGGACCGCCAGGAAAGCGGCCAGAAAAATCAAATCGCGGCGGTCGGCGCTCGCCATGGCGGACCCTTCCCTAATCCCGCCTGGCCTGGTCCCAGTCCTGGCCGTATTTGCCCAGGTAGCCCCGGGGGGTGATCATGCGCCCGCCGTGGACAAAGCTCTGGGAGCTGCCCACGATGACCAGGGTGTGCATGTCCACCTCGGCCGCGTCCGCCTGGCCCAGGCTGGTGACCACCACCGTCTGCTCCGGCCGCATGGCCGCCTTGACCAGGCCCACCGGGGTGGCGGCCGGGCGCTGGCGGCCGATGATCTCCAGGGCCTGGGCGAACTGCCAGTCGCGGCCCTTGCTCTTGGGGTTGTAGAGGGCGATCACGAAATCCGCCCCGGCCGCCGCCGCCAGCCGGCGCTGGATCAGCTCCCAGGGGGTCAGGCGGTCGGAGAGGCTGATGCAGCAGAAGTCGTGGGACAGGGGCGCACCCAACAAAGCCGCCGCCGCCGCCACCGCCGGCACTCCCGGAATCACCCGCAGGTCCAACTGGCCCGGACCGTCGCCAAAGCTCAGGTCGCGGTTGCGGGCCTCCTCGTAGACCACCGCCGCCATGGCGTAGATGCCGGGGTCGCCGCTGCTGATCAGGGCCACCTGCTTGCCGGCCAGGGCCTGGTCCATGGCCTGGGCCGCCCGCTCCAGCTCCTTGGTCATGCCGCTGCCCAGGATCTCCTGGCCCGGGCTCAACACCGGCTCGGCCAGCTTGAGATAGGCCTTGTAGCCGGCCACCACCTGGGCCCCGGCGATGGCCTCCCGCGCCGCCGGGGTCAGGTACTCCACTCCGCCCGGCCCCAGGCCCACCACCCACAGGCAACCGCTCATCGTCCTCTCCCCCAAGCCACCGCCAGGGTGACGTTGCAGGTCTTGCGTTTTTCCACCACCAACCTCCCGCCGGGTCCGGCGGCCAACAGGGCCGCGGCCTCGGCCACGCTCCGGGTGCCCAGGTGACGCCGGGGCTGGTCCGAGGGATTCGGCACCGCCACCGCGTCCAGGGTCTGGGCGTCGTAAAATCTGGTTTCCAGGCCCCGCGCCCGGGCCAGGGCCAGAAGCCCCGCCTCGTCGGACTTGGCCGTGGCGCTGGCCAGGCCGGCCAGGGCCAGGGGGCAGAGGCCCGCCTCGGCCAGGACGCGGGCCAACAGTTCATCCATCTCCGTCGCCGCCGTCCCCCGGTTGCAGCCCAGGCCCAGCCAGAGGGCCGGCGGCCGCAGCAGGAGTTCGCCCGGCCGGGGGGGCCGCGCCCGCCAGTCCACCCCCACCGCGGGGCCGGCTTCCGGTCCGGCGGCCGGGAACCGCCCCGGCCAGTCCTTCGCCAGGCGGCTGGCCAGCCAATCCTCGGGGTCGTCGATGGCCACGCTCCGGCCATCCAGCAGGGCGGCGCTGACCCCGGCCAGGGCCTTGAGGTTCTCCACCCGCAGGCCCGCCGCCGCCGCCACCAGCTCCAGGCTGGGCAGGCCGGCGTTGTCGGTGGCGGTGGTGATCACCGCCTGGCCGCCCAGGGCCGTGGCCACCCGCCGGGCCAGGTCGTTGGCCCCGCCCAGGTGCCCGGCCAAGAGGCTCACCGCGAAGCGTCCCTCGGGATCGCAGACCACCACCGCCGGGTCGCTGGCCTTGTCCTGGAGCAGACCCGCCAGGGCCCGCACCACGATCCCGGCCGCCGCGAAGAGCACGTGGCCGTCAAAGCCCGCCCAGTTGGCGGCCAGGGCCGGGGCCAGGCGGACGAAGGCGGTCTCGCCCTCTCCCGACCGGGCCATGCGCTCCGGCAGGAACAGGCGCGCGCCATCCCCCAGGGCCGGGCGCAGCCGCCGGCCGCTCTCGGCCCCAGCAGCGGTCAGGGCGTAGATGGCGACGCTCTGGCTCACTCCGTCTCCGCCTTGCCGGCCCGGAAGCCGTGGGAAAAGCCGGCGTCGTAGAGCTTGCTGGCCGGGGCCTGCTGGCCCCGGGCCCGGGCCATCACCGCCGGCCCGGCCAGGATCAGCACCTGGCGGTTGAGCCCGTGGTCCTTCAGGGCCTGGGGCAGCGCCCGGGCGCTGGTCCAGACGAATCGCTGGTCCGGCCAGCTCACGCGGTAGGCCAGGGCCACCGGGGCCTCGGGGCCGAAGGCCGCCTGCAGGGCGCCGGAGACCGCCTCGGCCTGGGCCGCGGAGAGATAGATGGCCAGGGAGGAGCCGTGGGCGGCCAGGGCGGCCAGGCTCTCGGCCTCGGGCACCGGAGTGCGCCCGGCGGCCCGGGTCAGGATCAGGGTCTGGGTCAGCTCGGGCAGGGTGTATTCCAGGCCCAGATGGGCGGCGGCGGCAAAGGCGGCCGTGACCCCGGGGATCACCCGCCAGGCGATCCCGCCCCGCTCCAGCTCCGCGATCTGCTCGGCGATGGCCCCGTAGAGGCTGGGGTCGCCGGTGTGCAGGCGCACCACCCGCCAGCCGGCCTCCCAGCCCCGGGCCAGGTGGGCGATGATCCCCGCCAGGTCCAGGCCGGCCGAGTCCACCGTCTCGCACTCGGGCCGGCACCAGCTGAGCATCTCCCGGCTCACCAGGCTGCCGGCATAGACCACCAGGTCCGCCGTCTCCAGGGCCTTCCTGCCCGCCACCGTGATCAGGTCGGGATCGCCGGGGCCAGCCCCCACGAAGACCACCGGCTGTCGCTCGTCGCTCATGAATTTTCCTCGCGCCGGCCCCGCACCAGCCAGACCGGATTCAACGCCTTGAGATATTCGCCGCCGGTCAGGGCCGCGCCCCGGCCGACCTGGATCTGGGTCGTCTCCACCGCCGCGCCCAACCCGGCCAGGGTCTCCCGGGCGCGGGCCAGGGACTCCAGGCGCACCAGGCTCACCAGCAGCAACCCGCCGGGCCTGAGCCGCGCCCAGGCCGCCTTGACGATCGCGCCCAGCTCCTCCCCGCCCCCGCCGATGAAGACCCGGTCCGGGTCGGGCAGCGCGGCCAGACCCTCGGGCAGGCGGGCCTGGTGCACCGCCAGCCAGCCCGCGCCAAAGGTCGCCCGGTTGGCCCGGATCAGCTCCACCCGCTGGGGGTCGTACTCCACCGCCGCCACCTGCCCGCCGGGGCAGAGCAGGCCGGCCTCCAGTCCCACGCTGCCGCTGCCCGCCCCCAGGTCCCAGACCGTCAGGCCCGGCCCCAACTCCAACAGGCCCAGGGCGGCGCAGCGGGCCTCGGCCTTGGTGATCAGCCCGGCCTGGTGGGCGTAAGCCTCCTCGGGCGCGCCTAGGCGCAGGGGCCGGGGCCGGGCCACTCGCTCCAGCACCACCACATTCAGGTCCGAAAAACTCTGGCCGACCGCCTCTTCCGGGGGGTGCCAGCTCACCCGCTCCTCGGCCGCGCCCAGGTCCTGGGCCACTCCCAGGCGCCACCAGGCCGCCTGGCCCCGCTCCATGAGCAGACCGGCCAGCCAGGCCGGGCCGTGCCTGGGATCGGTGTAGACCACCACCAGGTCGGCCTCGCCCAGGGCCTGCCACAAGGGTCCCTGGTCCTCGCGCCCGTGCAGGCTCACCGCCCGGGCCGCCTGCCAGGCCAGGCCCAGGCGGGCGCAGGCCGCCTGCATCGCGGTGACGTTGGGCAGCACCGTGACCGCCTCGCGCCCCAGGCGGGCGCTGACCTTGGCCGCCACGCCATAGAAGCCGGGGTCGCCCGAGGCCAGCACCGCCACCCTCTGGCCCTGCCCCGCCGCGGCCGCCACCTGCTCCAGCCAGTCGGCCAGGTTGAACTTCAGGAGCAGCCTGGGGCCGGAATGCTCCGGGAACCAGGCCAGCAGGCGCTCGCCGCCGGCCAGGACCTGGGCCGCCTCCACCGCCGTCGCCGCGCGAGGGCTCAGGTCCGCCCGGCCCAGGCCCAGGCCCACCACCGTCACCCGGTTCATGCCCGGCCCTCCCTTCCCGGCTGCTGGCCGCGATAGAGCACCCCGCCCTCGGAATCCAGCATCACCGCCCACAGCTCCGGCCCCGGCCCCACGATCTGGCGCGCGGCCGCGATCAGGCGCGGGACCACCACGGCGGTCAGGTCCAGACGGCCGGCCTCGGTCAATATCTCCAGCACGTGGCGGGCGGTGTTGGCCCCGGCCACTTCCACCACCAACCCGGCCGGCGCTGGGGCCTCCCGCAGCCAATCCGCCAGGGTGGCCAGGTCCATGGCCGCGCGGTGGGCGTGGGTGCAGGCGAGGCCCTGGGCCTGCTTCACCGCCTTGCCGAAGTAGCTGACCAGGCCGATGGTGGTCATGCCGGACTTGACCGCCGCGGTCAGGGCGAAGGCGAAATAGTCGGCGATCTGCACGAAGGCCTGGGGCGGCAGGTCCGGCCGCAGGGCCATGG
>CALERA010000297.1 GCA_937908275.1 uncultured Desulfarculaceae bacterium
CCGCCCAACCGGCGGCCACCCAGCCCGCGACCCGGCGCTAGCCGGACCTTGGGCCAAAAACCAGCCGGGCGAGGGGAAACCCCGCCCGGCCCTGGTTTCACGCCAGCCCGAACTCAGCGCACGATCAGCCCCGCGTAGCCCACCACCTGGGAGAAATCGCCCGAGGCCGCCCCGCTGTTGGTGTATTCCACCAGCTCGGCGCTGGCGGCCCCCAGCTCGATGGCGGCGGCCAGGCAGGCGGTGGTGGGCAGGACCCCGCACATGCTGATGCCCCGGGTCCGCACCAGGTCGTAGAGCCCCTTGGGGTCCAGGGAGAGCACCCGCTCCAGGGCCTGGCTGTCCTTGGCCCGGGCCGCGGCGGCCGACTCGTAGTGGGTCATGTCGGTGCTGGCCAGCAGCAGCACCGGCTCGCCCAGGCCGGCGATGGCCTTGGCCAGGTCGTGGCCAACCTCGGCGCACTGGTCGAAATCCAGCCAGCCCAGGCAGATGGGCAGGAGCAGCAGGTCGGGCTGGAGCACCTGGAGAAAGGGCACCTGCACCTCCAGGGAGTGCTCCATCTGGTGGGCGCGGGAGTCCTCGCTCAGGATGCGGGAGCCGGAGAGCAGGCGCTGGCCCAGCTCGGCGTCCAGGGGCACCGGACCCAGGGGGGTCAGCCACTGGCCCTGGCTCATCACCGCCGCCGCCGCCCCGGCCCCGCGGTGGTTGGGTCCCACCACGATCACCCGCCGGGGGATGGCCACCCGGGAGAGGGTCTTGCCGGCGGTGGGGCCGGAGTAGACATAGCCGGCGTGGGGGCAGATCGCCAGATAAGCCGGCGTGGGCCGGGCCTCGGGGTCCAGGCATTGGCGGACCATCGCCAGGAGGTCCTGGGGGCGTCCGGGATAGAACTGTCCGGCCACGGCAGGCTGACGGACCATGGGTTTTCCTCCCGCCCGCGACGGGCCTGGGGTTCGTTTCCACCACTAGCACAGCCCCGAACCCCGGGGCAAGAAGGCCGGTGGCCAGGGTTTAACATTCTTTCGCAATTAGTTATTCATGGCTATTGTCGCCCGGCCTGGGACGCCGCCGTCCCCGGCGCCAACCGCCGTTGACCAGACTTTGCCCACCCACGCGGAGGTGGTATGCTGATATGAATCCTCAACCGCGTCGCGCCCAAGCCGGCCGCCGCCCCGAGCCAAGGAGCACCCCTGATGCCAATCGTTAAGGTCTACGCCCTGAGCACCTGCAGCCATTGCAAGAACGCCAAGCGCCTGCTGGACGAGTACCAGGTTCACTACGACAGCGTGGAGGTGGATCTTTGCCCCCTGGACCAGCGCGAGCAGGTCCTGGACGAGGTGCGCCAGTACAATCCCAACCTGTCCTTCCCCACCCTGGTCATCGGCGAAAAGGTGATCGTGGGTTATCGAGAGAACGAGATCAAGGAGGCCCTGGGCCTATGACCGCCCAAGAGCTCTATGAGATGCTGAAGAAGAGCCAGGAGCCCAAGGGCTGCTTCTTCAACCGTGACATGGCGCGGACCATGGAGCTGATGGAGGCGCTCTTGGTGAACAAGGAGCGCTACGGCTACATGTGCTGCCCCTGCCGGCTGTCCAGCGGCGACCGCGAGAAGGACCGGGACATCATCTGCCCCTGCGTCTACCGCGAGCCGGACATGGCCCAGTACGGGAGTTGCTACTGCAACCTGTACGTCAGCCAGGCCTGGAACCGGGGCGACATCGCGGTGGAATACGTGCCCGAGCGCCGGCCCCCGGAGAAGATGTTCGCCTAGAAGCCTGGTGGCCCTCGCCAGCGCCCCGCCAAGAAAGAGGAGGCGACAAGCGGGGCGCCGCTTGTCGCCTCCGGGTTTGGTTTCGGACCCGGCGCGGCGCGCCGGGCGCGACGCGGCCTGGCCTAGGTCTCCAAGGAGCACTTGGAGAAGTCGATCGGCTGCTTGCAGCCGGGGCAGAGATGCTCCTTGTCGAACTCGTCGCTGAAGATTTCCTTTTCCTTGCCACAGTTCGGGCACTTGCAGACAAAGGCGGTCAGGTTCTTGTTGGCCTCGAAACCGGGGCAGTGACGCGGCGTGCTCATGCTTCACTCCAATCGGGATTGGTTTGCGGCCTGGCAAGACCGGGCAGGCTTAATGCGCCCCCTGTCTCTCCCTCTTGTTTACTGATAAGTCCGTGCTGGCAGTTTCTCAAGCCGGGACGCCCGGAGTCAATTCGCTCGAGTTGGCTAACTCCCGCCCGCCTGGCGGGTGGGGTGGACCCGGATGGGGCGGCCGGCTTATTTGCGGCATTCCCTGCTAGGGATTGTGCCCGCCCGGCGGGGGTCGCGTCAAGCCTGGCCGCGTTCCACATATTGGCAAGAGCACCTTGCATGTCCCGCCGGAAGGGTGTACCTATTGGGCCTTAAACCCTTCCCGCCCCGCCATGGGCGGCCCTCACGGAGGCGATAATGGCCGTCGTCGCGCCCTTCCGGGCCCTGCGCTACGACACCGCCCGGGTCCAGGACCTTTCCCGGGTGGTCACCCCGCCCTATGACGTCATCAGCCCCAGGGAGCAGGACGACTTCTACCGCGCCCACCCCCAGAACATCATCCGCATCGAGCTGAACCGGGCCGGCGACCGCGAGACCCCCCAGGACAACTGCTACACCCGGGCGGCGGGGCACCTGCGCGACTGGATGGAGATGGGGGTCATGGTCCGGGACCAGGCCCCGGCCTTCTACCTGAGCGAGACCACCTACCTGGACCCGGACGGCAACTCCCGCACCCGCCATGGCTTCTTCACCGCGCTGAAGGTGGAGGACTACGCGACCGGAGTGGTGTTGCCCCACGAGAAGACCTTCACCGGGCACAAGGAAGACCGGCTCAAGCTGACCAAGGCCACCGGGGCCAACGTCTCGCCGATCTTCGCCCTGTTCCCGGACGACGCCAACCAGGTCTGGCAGACCCTGGCCGACGCCCGGCCGGAGAAGCCCCTGGCCGACTTCAAGGACCCCTTCGGCCTGCCCCAGCGGCTTTACGCCATCAGCGACCCGGCGGCCTGCCGGGCGGTGAGCCGGTTGATGGCCGACAAGGTGATCTTCATCGCCGACGGGCACCACCGCTACGAGACCGCCCTGAACTACCGCAACCACATGCGCGAGCTGCACCCGGACGCGGGCGAGAACGCCAGTTTCAACTACGTGCTGACCTATCTCTGCTCCATGAACGACCCCGGCCTGACGGTCTTCCCCTGCCACCGGGTGCTGCCCCGGCGCGACGGCTTCGACGTGCGCGACTTTTTGCCCATGGCCGAGCCCTACTTCACCTGGAGCGAGATCCCGGCCGGGCCAGACCGGGCGGCGGCCAAGCAACGCCTGCAACAGGAGCTGGCCGAGGCCGGCCAGCACCGGCCCAGCTTTGGCCTGGTGGCCCAGGACTGCGACCGCTTCTACGTGCTCTCGCTCAAGGAGGGGGTGCGCAGCGGCGGGGTGATGGACGTGGACGAGCCGGAGCTGAAGGACCTGGACGTGGTGGTGCTGACCGACGTGGTGCTGGACAAGATCCTGGGGGTGGACAACCAGGCCCGGGACCAGGTTCACACCATCAAGTACGTCTCGCGCCTGGAGGAAGTGGTGGACGAGGTCCTGGGCGGCCAGTCCCGCCTGGCCTTTTTGCTCAACCCCACCAAGGTGGAGCAGGTGCAGGCGGTGGCCGAGGCCGGCCTGATCATGCCGCGCAAGTCCACCTATTTCTATCCCAAGGTCCTGACCGGCCTGGTGCTGCACCTGATGGACCCGGCCGAGGACATCCCCGGCTGCCCGGAGTGAGCCCGCCCGCGCCGGAGCGGGTGACCACCGACGGCCTGGGCCGTTGGGAGATCATCCAGCCCCGGCAGGGCCACCGCTTTTCCATCGACAG
Organism: uncultured Desulfarculaceae bacterium; assembly: GCA_937908275.1. Lineage (GTDB taxonomy): Bacteria > Desulfobacterota > Desulfarculia > Desulfarculales > Desulfarculaceae > JACRDC01. The sequence continues at coordinate 3,887 of CALERA010000297.1, forward strand.
CGTGCTGCTGGCCTTTTTCGCCCCGCCCCTGCCCGGCCCGGTGGCCGACCTGGGGGCGGGCTGCGGGGTGCTCTGCCTGCTCCTGGCCGCCCGGGGCCTGGCCGGCCCCTTCCATGCCATCGAGATCGACCCCCTGGCGGCGGACTGCTGCCAGGCCAACCTGGCGCGCCACGGCCTGGCCGGCCGGGTATTTCACCAGGACCTGGCCGCGCCGCTCCCGGACCTGCCGGCGGCCAGTCAGGCCCTGGTGATCAGCAACCCGCCCTTTGGCCGGGCCGGCCAGGGACGGGTGCCGCCCGACCCGGCCCGGGCCCAGGCCCGGCACGAGCTGGCCCTGGCAGCGGCCGACCTCTGGGCCACGGCCGGGCGGCTGTTGCCCCCCGGTGGCCGTTTCGCGCTCTGCCTGCCGCCCCGGCGGCTGGCCGAGGGCCTGGCCGGCCTGACCCAGGCCCGGCTGACTCCCAAGCGCCTGCGCCTGGTGCACGGCCGGGAGGGCAAGCCGGCCAGCCTGGCCCTGATCGAGGCGGTGAAGGACGGGGGCGAGGACCTGGTGGTGGAGCCGCCGCTGGTGGTCTACGGCCAGGGGCAGACCTACGGCCCGGAGGTGGCGGCGATATACGCGGCCCTGGAATGAGGGCAGAGGAAGTGAGAGATTGCTTCGTCGCCGGTTGGCTCCTCGCAATGACAATCGATTTATACTAATTATTCTGCGGCGTCACATCCCACCCAAACCCACTGCCACGCCATAACACAATCATCAACCCGCCTCTCTTTTGGGAGGGGGGTCTGGGGGGAACCCTTTTCTTTGGGCACCAAAGAAAAAGGTTCCCCCCAGATTCTTTCCTACTCCCCCTCCCCCCCGCCGGCCCTGAGTTGGGCGCGGAGGAGGTCAGCCAGGGCTTGGCGCAGGTCGGGGTGGGTGACGTGGTCCACGGCCTGGGCGACCTGGTGTTCCTGGTCGGGGGTGAGGGGTGGGGGCGGTGGGGGGGGCGGCGGGGGCGGATCGGGGGGGCGATCCAGGACCAGCTTGAGGCTGGCGATTGGCTGGCCTTCCTGGCGCAGGGCGGCCACCAGGCGGGGGGCCAGGAGGCCCAGCTCCTGCCGCCAGATGGAGCTGGCCACGCCGACGACCAGGACGCCGCCGGCATCCAGGGCCAGGGGCCGGGCCTTGGCGGCCACGGTGGGGCCGGCCACCAGACGCCAGGCGCGCAAGAGGCCGGGGCCGGGCAGGCGACCGGCCAGCTTGGCCGGCAGGGAGCCATCCAGGATCTGGGCCAGGGGCGTGGGGTGGTTCTTGGCCGCCATGGCTTCTCCGGGCGGGTGGGATGGCAAGTCGGTAGCAAAAGGGGGCAAAAACGCCTTGCTATAAGCATCATAAAATACTACCGGGTTCTGCACGCAGAACCCGGCCGGTAATTTCCCCTATCGGGGGTAAACTCCCTTGCGGAAGCTTACGTTCTAAATATCGGCATTTCTTGCCAAGGTGTCAACAAATTTATGGGCGGTTAGAAAGCCTGGCAAAGGTTCACCACGGATTGGTCCACGAAGATGGTGGTATCACACGACTTGCCAAGGGCTTCATGCTTGGAGCCCTTTGGCGCGACCTGGAAGACCTTCTTACCTGACTTGCGTGCGAAGTCGACCGCTGGTGCGAAATCAGAGTCGTTCGTGAGCAAGTAAACCACATCAAAGGTGTTCTCTACGGCTCCAATCACCAAAGATATGGCAATCCCAACATCCACCCCCTTCTCAAGCCGATACTGCTCTCTAAATTTGCACCGCGGGCAGGTGCGGCTTCGCGGGGCGAGTCGGCCGAGCTTGACTCGCACTCCGTTTTTGCGAAGATTGGAGAAGAAGCGCTGTTGCGCCTTTGCTTCCTCGGTTCCGGGCGGTTGGACTGGAGCCGAGAAAAATTCAATTGCGATTATCTGCCGGCCTTTGGCGATCTCAATAGATAACTTCTTGAAATCTAAATCACCTTTTGAAATGCCAGCACCTTGCAGGCTATGATAGAAATTGCTGCCATCCACGAGAAACAATGCCCGTTCGCTGCTGACCTTATTTCTCATAACCCCCCACAAAATAGTTAGGGAATTATGCCACCCGAAGCTTTGTCTGTCTAGCTGGCCCAGTTTTTGGCGGTTTCATAGTCTACGGGCGTGAGAGGTTTCTAGCTGGACTGACCAAGGCGGGTAGACCGGATGAAAAGACGGTGAAAAGCCTGCTGATCGGGTTGGTCAGCCAGTTGCTATGCAAATAGCGGACGTTCACAAAAAGGCTCGGGCGGATTTGGTTGTCCATCTCCGCTATAGCTTTGATTTTGGTCGGGGCGGGCGGATTTGAACCGCCGACCCCCTGCGCCCAAGGCAGGTGCGCTGCCAGACTGCGCCACGCCCCGACCGTATCCGGGAAATACTATCCTAAAATCGCGCGCCGCGCCTGACGATCCTAGGCCGGGTCCGGGGCGGACCAGGTGGCCAGGAAGCCGGCGATCTGGGAGACCATGGTCCGCAAGGCCTGGCCCCGGTGGCTGATGGCGTTCTTGTCCTCGGTGCTGAGTTGGGCGGTGGTGAGCCCGCGCCCGGGCAGCTCGAAAAGCGGATCGTAGCCGAAACCGTTGTGGCCCTGCGGGGTTCGGCGGATAAGGCCCTCCAGGCGGCCCTGGCTGGTCAGGATGCGGCCGTCGGGCAGACAGCAGACCATGACGCAGACAAAGGCGGCCCGACGGCGCTCGTCAGGGACATTCTCCAGGGCGGCCAGGAGCTTGGCGTTGTTGGCCGCGTCGCTGCACTCCGGTCCGGCGTAGCGGGCGGAGTAGACCCCGGGGGCGCCATCCAGGGCGGCGACCTCCAGGCCGGAGTCGTCGGCCAGGGTGGGCCGGCCCAGGGCGGCGGCCACGCCGCAGGCCTTGAGCTGGGCGTTGGCCAGGAAGGTGTCGCCGGTTTCCTCGATCTCCTCGCTGAAGCCCAGCTCGGCGGCGGTGCGCACCACGATGCCCAGGGGCTCCAACAGGGCGGCGATCTCGCGGCGCTTGCCCTGGTTGCCGCTGGCCAGGACCAGCTCCATCAGGCCACCCCCAGGGCGGCGCGCTGGGCGGCGAAGACGGTCTCGGCCGCGGTGAGGCCCAGGGCGAGCAGTTGGCCGACCTCCGCGGCCGGGATCACGCCCTGCTCGGCGGTGGCCTGGAGTTCGATGATCTGGCCGCCAGGGGCCAGGACCAGGTTCAGGTCCACCTCGGCGTTGGAGTCCTCGGCGTAGCAGAGGTCCACCAGCAGGCGGCCCTGCACCCGGCCCAGGGACAGGGCGGCGATGGGCAGGGCCGGGGCCAGGCCGAGACCGGCCAGGGCCTGGGCCAGGGCCACGTAGCCCCCGGAGATGGCGGCGGTGCGGGTGCCGCCGTCGGCCACCAGCACGTCGCAGTCCACCCGGATGGTCCAGCCCTTCAGGGCGGCCAGGTCCACGGCGGCGCGCAGGGAGCGGCCGATGAGACGGCTGATCTCCTGGGCGCGGCCCCCGCTCTGATGATCGCGGCGGGTGCGGGTGTGGGTGGAGCGCGGCAGCAGGGCGTACTCGGCGGTGACCCAGCCCCGGTCGGCCTCCGGACCCATCCAGCGGGGGGAGCCGGCCTCGACCGAGGCGGTGCAGAGGACCTGGGTGTTGCCAAAGGCGCAGACCGCGCTGCCCTCGGCATAGGGGTTCACCCCGGCGTTGATGGTCACCGGACGCATATCCAGGGGCGAGCGGCCGTCGGGCCGGGATTGATCCATGAGGGTCTCCTTGGGGAGGGCCGAGGTAGGAAAACTATAACAAGTCCGGCGGGGTGTCAACCCGGGTCCCGCTCGCGGCCGCCAACGCGACCAGGCCCATGGGTTGGGGGAGGCCGCCACTTCCGCTCGGGTCATAGCGGGGAGCGAAGCGACGCGGCAATCTCTTAGCCAAAGCCGGAGAAAAGGAGAGATTGCTTCGCGGGGCTCGCAATGACAAAATCGCGCGGCGTTTCAGCCGGACCATGGCCGCCAGCGCGGCGGGGGCGGGAAAGCCCCGCCCCCGAGGATGGCCCGGCCGCCGGGAGCCAGCGCGCGGCTAGTTCTCGATGAAGGCGCGCAGCTTCTTGGCCCGGCTGGGGTGGCGCAGCTTGCGCAGGGCCTTGGCCTCGATCTGGCGGATGCGCTCGCGGGTGACGTCGAA
>CALERA010000298.1 GCA_937908275.1 uncultured Desulfarculaceae bacterium
CGGCCATCGCGGCCCATTTGTTCGTCTTCTACTACGCCTGCCTGTCCTGCATCACCCCGCCGGTGGCCCTGGCCGCCTTCGCCGGGGCGGCGGTGGCCGGCAGCCGGCCATTCCCCACCGGCTTCGAGTCCATGCGCCTGGCGGCCGTGGCCTACATCTCGCCCTTCTTCTTTGTCTACAGCCCGGTGCTGATCTGGCGGGGGGCCTGGTGGGAGATCGCCCTGGCCTGCCTGACCGCGATCCTGGGCAGCATCGCCCTGGGCTCGGGCCTGATGGGCTACCTGCGCACCCGGCTCAACTGGGCCATGCGCCTGGTGCTCCTGGTGGCGGGCTTTGGCCTGATCAAGCCGGGCCTGTACACCGACCTCTTCGGGGCGGCGGTGTTGGCCGGCATGTACTTCTGGCAGGCGCGGGGCCTGCGCGCGGCCGCGCTCACCACCCCGGCCCGGAGCTGAGCCCATGCGCGGCATCGACGACCTGCTGCGCCAACGGGCCCAGGAGCGCGGCGACCAGATATTCCTGGTCTGTCCGGAGCGGGAGTTCTCTTTCCGCGAGATCGAGCGCCGGGCGGGCTCCGTGGCCGCCGGCCTGGCCGCCCTGGGCCTGGGGCCGGGCCAGAGCGTGGCCCTGTTGTTGGGCAACGGCCCCCACTTCGTCACCGCCTGGTGGGGGCTGATGCGCCTGGGCGCGGTGATGGTGCCGGTGAACCTGCGCCTGACCGCCCGCGAGGCGGCCTATATCATCAATCACTGCGGTGCGACCATGGCCCTGACCGGGCCTGAATCCGCGCCGATCCTGGCCGAGCTGATACCCCTCTGCCCCGGGGTGAAGGCCTGGCTGACCCCGGATGACCTGGACCTCTATCTGAGGCTGCCGCCGCGCCAGGAGCCCTCGCCGGCCGGGCCGGACCACCTGGCCAGCATCCTTTACACCTCGGGCACCACCGGCTTTCCCAAGGGCGTGATGCACTGCCAGGCCAACTACCTGCGCACCGCGGCCGCATTCGCCGCCACCGCCCGCCTGGTCCCCGGCGATCGCTTGTTGACCTGCAACCCGCTGTTCCACGTCAACGCCCAGTTCTATTCCCTGCTGGGCAGTCTCCACGCCGGCTCCACCTGCGTCCTGATGGAGAAGTTCAGCGGCTCGCGGCTCTGGGATTGGACCCGCCAACACCGGGCCAACAAAATGGTGCTGCTCCTGGCCCTGACCACCATCCTCTGGGGCCGCACCCCCCAGGCCGACGACGCCGACAACCCGGTGGAGCTGGTGGTGGCCGGCGGCGCGCCCAAGGGCCATTACCACGACTTCGAGCGCCGTTTCGGTGTGCGCCTGCAAACCCTTTACAGCCTGACCGAGTCTCCCCTGGCCCTGATGGGCCATCCCGACGAGCCCTGCACCGAGGGCGCGGTGGGCCGGCCCATGCTGACGCCGCACCAGGAGCCCAACCAGGTGCGAGTGGTGGACCAGCAGGGCCTGGAACAGCCCCGGGGCGTCTCCGGCGAGATCGCCATCAAGAACGCGGCCCTGATGCGCGGCTATTTCAAGGACCTGGCGGCCAGCGCCCAGGCCATCCCCGATGGCTGGCTGCGCACCGGCGACCGTGGGCTCATGGACGACCAGGGGCGGGTGTACTTCCTGGGCCGGGCCAAGGACGTGATCCGGGTCAAGGGCGAGAACGTGGCCGCGGTGGAGGTGGAGCAGGCCCTGGCCAGCCACCCGGCCGTGGCCGAGGTCGCGGTGCTGGGGGTGGAGACGGCGGACAGCGTGGGCGACCAGAGCATCCTGGCCTGCGTGGTCTGGGGCGAGGGCCGCGCGGCGGAGTGGCCGGAGCTGGCCGAATACTGCCGCGCCCGCCTGGCCGATTTCAAGGTCCCGCGCCTCTGGCAGGTCCGGGACGAGCTGCCCAAGAACGCCATGAACCGGGTGGTGAAAAACCGCCTGGCCGAAACCTGGCAGAGCGCGGGGCCGGTCTTCGACCGGGGCCGCTAGCCGGGATCTGCTTCCGGAAGGTGATTTGATGTCCGACCAGGAGAACTACAGCATCCCGCGCGAGCTTCTCGAGGCCCTGCTGGACAACCCCCACGAATCCCAGATCCTGGTGGACGCCCAGGGCATCGTGCGCTTCATCAGCTCCTTCAACGAGCAGTTCTATCGCACCAGCCAGGGCGAATCCATCGGCCGCCACATCCTGGAATTGAACCCGGACTCTGAACTGCCCCGGGTGCTGCGCACCGGCCGGGCCGAAATCGGCCGTCTCTTCCGCCTGCACGGCAAGGAGCGTTTCGTGGCCCGCATCCCCTTGCGCGACCGCCAGGGCAACGTGGTGGGCGCGGTGGGCAAGCTCCTGTTCTGGCACCCGGAAAAGGTCAAGCAGATGGCGCGCCAGCTGGAGGTCATGGAAAGCCGGCTGAACTACTACCAAAAGGAGCTGCACACGGTGTACAGCTCCCGCTATTCCATGCAGCGCATCGTGGGCGAGAGCCGGCCCCTGCGCGAGGCCAAGCGGGTGGCGACCCAGGCCGCCTCCAGCGACCTGGACGTGCTGATCACCGGCGAGACCGGCACCGGCAAGGAGGTCTTCGCCCACGCCATCCACTTGCAGAGCGCGCGCGGCGACCGCCCCCTGGTGCGGGTCAACTGCGCCTCCATCCCCCACGAGCTGTTCGAGTCCGAACTCTTTGGCTACGAGGCCGGGGCCTTCACCGGGGCCCAGAAAAAGGGCAAGCCGGGCAAGTTCGAGCTGGCCGACAAGGGCACCATCTTCCTGGACGAGGTGGGCGACCTGCCCCTGGCCCTGCAGGCCAAGCTCCTGCGGGTGATCCAGGAGCGGGAGGTGGAGCGCCTGGGCTCCAACCGCACCCTGAAACTGGATTTCCGGGTCATCGCCGCCACCAACCGCGATCTCGCGGCCATGATGGAGCAGGGCCAGTTCCGGCGCGACCTCTTCTATCGCCTCAACATCTTCCCCCTGGCCACGCCGTCCCTGCGCGAGATCCGCGAGGACATCCCGCCCCTGGCCTATCACCTCCTGGCCCAAGTGCGCCAGGTGCACAACGAGGCCGCCCGCCGCATCGCGCCCGAGGCCATGCAGTGCCTGCTGGATTACGACTGGCCGGGCAACGTGCGCGAACTCAAGAACGCCCTGGAGCGGGCCGCCACCGTGGCCCGCGAGGGCCTGATCCAACCCGAGCACCTGCCCCTGGAGCTGCGCCAGGTGGACCGGCCCCCGGCCAGCGTCCAGCCGGCCCCCCTGCGCCAGGAGGTGGCCAGCGCCGAGCGCCGGGCCATCGAACGCGCCCTGAGCTTCACCGCCGGCAACCGCAGCCTGGCCGCCCGGCTGCCGGGCATCCACCGCTCGGGCCTGCACCAGAAGATGCGTGTCCACGGCATTGAGGCCTGAAATGGTGTCTAGATTTTTAGACGCTGTCTAGAAATCTAGACGGAGCCACCCGGCGCATCTGCTGAAAAAGAACCAGGTTATCGCGTAGTTGCAATATAGCTATTCAGGGCCTGTCTAGAAACCGCTACACCAGCCGGCGGGACCGCCCCACCCGCCGCGCCCCTCGGCGCACCGCGCTGGAAACCACCTAAAAAACGTTATTAAAAACAATAAAATACGCTATGTGCGCCGCGCTGGCACCGTCCTTGCTCTAAAGCCCTGCGGCCGGCCTGTGCGCCGCTCATCAGCAAAAACAAACCTGAGAGCAGGAGACACCCATGGATTTCACCATCCCCGAAAACCTGACCATGATGGTCGACACCGTGCGTCGCTTCGTCAAAAAGGACCTGGATCCCATCAGCCAGCAGGTGGAGGACGACGACCACATCCCCGACGAGATCGTTCAGAAAATGGCCGAGCTGGGCCTCTTCGGCCTGTCCATCCCCGAGGAGTACGGCGGCCTGGGCATCGGCGTGTTGGGCGAGTGCCTGGTCTACGAGGAGATGTCCAAGGTCAACGCCTGCTTCCGCACCCGCATCGGCACCAACAACGGCATCGGCTCC
>CALERA010000299.1 GCA_937908275.1 uncultured Desulfarculaceae bacterium
TCCACTGCAACAGCGCGTCCTACCTGGGACCCAACAAGTGGTACAGCGAGGACCCGGTCAAGTACAAGGTCTTCCACCCCGACAACATCATCATTTCCAACCGGCAGACCAACACCAGCTGCATCATCGAGAAGGCCACCGGCAAGATCGTCTGGCAGATCGGCCCCTACTACTACCGGGACAGCAAGTGGGAGTTCGGCGGCAAGGTCTACGACAGCGCCTACAAGAACCTTGAGCAGATCGTCGGCCAGCACCACACCCACATGATCCCCAAGGGCCTGCCCGGCGAGGGCAACATCATGATCTACGACAACGGCGGCTACGCGGGCTATGGTCCGCGCAACCCCGGCGCCCATTGGGGATGGTCCGACGCCCGCCGCGACTACTCCCGGGTCATCGAGTTCGACCCGCGCAGCCTGGAGATCGTCTGGGAGCACTCGGCCAAGCAGATGGGCCAGCGCAACAAGTACCAGTTCTACAGCGACTACGTCAGCTCGGCCCAGCGCCTGCCCAATGGCAACACCCTGATCACCAACGGCGCGGTGGGGCAGCTCCAGGAGGTCACTCCCGAGCACGAGGTGGTCTGGGAGTACATCAGCCCCTACTACAGCCAGAACGGCAAGTACAACCTGGTCTACCGGGCCTACCGCGCCCCCTATGACTACGTGCCCCAGTTGAACAAGCCGGAGGAGAAGGCGGTGATTCCGCCGGAGAACACCACCTTCCGCATTCAACCCCAAGGCTAGTCCGGTCCCGGGGGAGGGGCTATGGCCCCTCTCCCCCGGGCCGATCCCCGGCAGCGGAGAAGAAAGATGCTCAAAACCAAGCGCGTGTTGCTCATGACCCTGGCCCTGGCCGTGTTGCTGGCCGGCCTGGCCGGCCTGGCCCAGGCCGGCGGCAAGATCGTCAGCTTCAACAAGGCCAGCGCCCAGGAAATCATGGCCATCGAAGGCTTGAAGATTCCCGAGAGCCTGGCCAAGTCCATCGTGGAGCACCGGACCAAGAACGGCCCCTTCAAGAAGCCGGAGGACCTGCTCAAGGTGCCGGGCATGACCCAGGATTTCATCGAGAAGCTCAATCCGGTGATGAAGGATGGCGACGTGGTCTTCGACCCGGACGCCGAGCCGACCCTGGCCCCCTCCAAGTGTTGATCGGGATGGCTGTTCCTCCTTGCCCGTTCAGCTGACCCTCGTCTGACCCCAACACCTCTCCTCCTCCTCCTGACGGAAGCGCGGCGCCTGCCGCGCTTCCGTCACCCCCTTGGCGCATGGCTGAGCGCCGGAGCGCACTGCCCGCCACCGCCTCTGTGCGGACCCCCGCACAAGCCCGGCCGCGAGCCCAGGGAGGCGCGATGTTGATCTGGAGTAATGATTAGTTAATCCGAGATGATAACCATGAGGAGCGGGGTTGGAACGCTTCTTGAATCGAGACTGGAAAGGCTTTTCATAACTCAACTGGGAGACAAGGGCTCCATGGGCGAACGCATCAGAACACTATTGACCACGGTGGCCATGACCCTGCTCCTGGCCTGGCCGGGGCCGGCGGCGGCCTCCGCGCAGGAGGACCCCCACGGGCTCTCGCCCGCGGCGGACATGGCCTTCCTGCCCCACCTGTCCGGCCTGCGCAACAAGACCTACCATAACCAGTATGGCCAGGCCAAAAAGTTGAGCGAGGCGGTGGTGCTGCGCGGCAGTTCCATCGCCGATGGCCAGGCCAGCGTTCCGGCCGGCGGCCTGTTCTACATCTCCGAGACCTCCGAGGACGCCCGGCCCCTGCTGCGCGATCCCTTCCTGGTCCTGGGCGAGCACGCCTACCTGGTGGATCTCCAGGGCCGGCAACGGGTGCTGGAGGACGTCAAGCTGAAGAAGGGGCAACGGGTCCCCCTGGGCGAAACCGGCTACCGTCTGTGGTTCGACTACTCCACCGACCATTTCGAGAAGCCCTACGCCGAGTTCGCCCTGATCAGCCCCTCTGGCGGCTGGCCGCTGGAATTCCCCATCGCCACCGAATTCCCCGGCCGTCAGGGCGTGCGCGAACTGGGCCTGAACCAGGGTTACCAGGGCCAGATCAAGAACTTCTACCTGGACCGGGAATACCTCTACGGGGCCTCGCGCTTTCTGGCCAAGAAGATCGGCTTTCACGAGGCCGAGTTCGAGCGCATCGAATTCCCCGAGATCACCCAGGCCACCTTTTCCATGACCCGGCCCATCGTCCTGGAGCTGCGCCAGGAGGACTACCGCCTCTATTTCGACAAGCGCATCTACGCCTTCCGCCGGCCGGACGGCTACCTGGTGCGGGTGACGGATTTCTGGGGGAGCAAGGTCCTGGGCGAGAAGCTGATCAAGCCGGTCTCGGCCCAGGGCTATCAGGACCGTGGCGACGAGAAGGACAAGCACTGCCTCTACCTGCCCGGGCACGACCTGCGGGTGGAGATCATGCTGCACCCCAGTATGCTCAAGCACTCCGACTTCGTGCCCTGGGCCAGCGGCAAGTCCCACGGCTGGGACAAGGGCGTGCTGAGCTTCGTCATCTACCGCAACCTGATCACCGTCGACCATGGCCAGCCCTGGCCCCTGGACCCGCGCTACCGGGTGCTCCTGGAGCCCAACGACAAGACCGGCATGCTGAAAAGACTGGTGCTGGAGAACGCGGGGCCCCTGGTCTTCAGCAACCAGGCCGACTCCCACCCGGGCCCGGTGAAGTGGTCCGAGTTCTGGAACCGCCCGGCCTTCAAGGTGGTGGCCGGCTCGTTCGACGGCAAGGTGGCCCGCCAGCTCTATCTGCGCGACTACTACCAGATGCGCAGCGACAACATGGTCTTCTGGCCCAAGGAGGGGCGGACCAACATTGACTTCTTCGTGGGCAGCTCGCCGGTGCTGGAGCCGGTCCTGGAAAGCTCCTTCCTGACCCGTCTGGCCGACACCTCCTTTGGCACCGTGGTGGAGGGCAGTCACTTCACCTCCTATCCCCAGGTGGTCTCCGACGCCTCGTTCTACGAGCCCTCCCACACCGCGCCCTTCGTGCCCCGCCTGAAGGGCCTGACCCGCAAGGTCTTCATGAACCGCAAGGGCGAGCGCCTGCTCACCTCCGAGAGCGTCTACATCCGCGGCAGCTACGTGGACTACCGGCAGGGCAAGATCGTCATTCCGCCGGCCGGTCTCTGCTACTCGGCCCGCAACGCCCGCAACATCCGCACCCTGGCCGGGGAGGCCTTCTTCCTGCTGGGCAAGAAGGGCTACCTGGCCTCCTTCGACGCCGGCACCTTCGTGCGCAAGAACCTCGACCTGGAGCTGTGGAAGAACCAGCCCATGGGCGATGGCAACCTGATGTACTGGCAGGACGAGCTGCTGGGGGCGCGCAACAAGGCCCTGCGCTTCACCAAGCACTTCTACCTGGACGACCGGCCCGGGGTGGAGCTGAGCCTGATGAAGTACTCCGGCAACCGCTGGGGGGCGCACTTCCTGCTGGCCCAGGGCCTGGACCCCCAGGGCGGCAACCGCTATCTGCTGCCTGAGATCTTCGCCGAGGGCGCCACCTGGATCATCCCCGAGTACCTGGGCTCCAACTACGCCAAGCTCAAGGAGTTCGGCACCCCGACCATCGAGGCCATCACCTTCACCTACCAGCAGCCCAAGGAAGTGGACCTGGCCCCGGGCCAAAGCGCCAAGCTGGGCAAGTATCAGCTGCGCTGCGAGGCGGTGGACCCGGTGAACCAGACCGTGGGCCTGACCCTGCTGGACGAGGCCGGGCGGGCGGTGGCCAGCAAGACCCTGGGTCCCCTGAACCAGGCCGCCCTGGCCCTGCTGCCCCAGGACAAGGACACCGCCCGCGGCATGCAACTGGCCCACGACGACGTGCAGGCCGAGTTGATCATCCAGGAGCCCTTCAAGGAGGGCAAGGCGCGGCTTTCCCTCTTCACTCATCTGCAGCGCCTGGAGCGCGACACGCCCTATGAATTCGATCCGCGCTTCATGGTCCGGCCCGATGTCTGCGGCCACTGCTACCAGCTCAACGAGATCCTCCTGGACAACCCCGAGCCCATCGTGCTGGACATGGACCATCCGGTCTACGAGGGTCCCAAGGGCGAGGACGGCCAGCCCCTGTTCCGCCTCGTCATCGATGCCTTCGACGGCGAGATGATCCAGGCCTGGCACATCGAGACCGAGGTGGACGGCAAGGTCAACCGCTCCGACAACCTGGCCTTCCGGCCCCGCAACAACCTGGACGTGCTGGTGGGCGTCAACGGCACCACCGAGGGCTTCCTGCGGCTGTCCATGCTGCCGCGCCTGGGCTTCATCGAGTATTGGCGGACCGGCGGCCACCAGGCCGGCGAGAAGCTCTCGGGGTCGGTCAACACCGGCGGTTCGGCGCACATCCCCCGCTAGGGGGCCGGGCGCCCATCTCAAGACAAGGGACACAGACCAGCCATGTCAGCCAACGCTGCCGTCTACGAACAAAACCGGCGCTCGTTCCTGAGCTCCCTGTACAGCTTCCGGGAGGCGCTGCCCGGCCTGTTGGCCATGCTCTTCATCGCCGTCTTCGCCAACAACCTGCCCGGGGTCCCCAACCCCCTCACCCTGGAGAACCTCTTCTATTGGCTGGACGGCGTGATCGGCCCCCTGAACCATCAGCCCTTCAGCAAGATCATGAACTCCAACTTCGTGTGGAACCCCCTGCTGCTGGGGCTGTTGATCGCCAACATCTTCGGGGTGCCGGACGCCTGGAAGCGCGGGCTCAGCTACATCCACATGCTCATGCCCCTGGGCATCATCATGCTGGCCCCCCACTTCATGATCTTCCACGCCTTCAAGCTGGGGGCCGCGCCCATCGTCCTGTGCCTGGCCTCGCTGTTCATCACCGCCAGCCTGACCCTGCTGCTGGCCAGGTGGCTCAAGCTGGACGACCGCCAGGGCTCCATCATCGCCGGCGGCCTGTCCACCGGCGACCCCCACGTCTGCGCCATCCTGATGCCCCTGATCAAGGCCAAGGGCGGCCAGGTGGTCAACTCCCTGGCCGGCATCATCGTCTTCGGCCTGTTGGCCATGAACCTGCTGCCCCTGCTGGGCTCCTGGCTGGAGCTGCCGGAAAAGTATTTCGGGCTGGCCGCCGTCCTGGGGGTGGGCAATGGGCACCAGGCCCTGTACGCGGCCTTTGATCTGGGCTACGAGGCCGGACGCTACGCCCAGTGGTTCGACGTGGGCCGCCACGTGGTCATGCCGGCCGGGTTCCTCTACGTGTTCATCGTGATGTTCATCCGCCAGCGGCGCTACCAGTCCGACCCCACGGTGCTGGCCACCCGGGGCATCAACCAGTTCCCGCTCTGGCTGGGGGTCTTCATCTTCCTCTGGGTGCTGGCCGCCCTGCACCTGTTCAAGGAGCCCGCCCACCACGCGGTCTTCAACCTGGTCAAGTGGGACTTCTCCCTGGCCGCCGGGGCCCTGGGCCTCAGCCTCTCCTGGCGGGACATCGGCGCCTGGGGCTTCAAGGGCTTTTTGGTCACCTGCATCGCCGGGCTGATCCGCATCGTGCTGTTGCTCGCGGCCATCGCGGTTTGCGTCAAGACCGGCCTGCTGGCGGTCTAGGAGGTGGAAATGGAGCTTAATCCCCGGACCACGGACCCCCAGGGGTTCGACTACATGGCCAACAGCGGGCGGGAGGAGCAGGACCGCGACACCTGCGGCCTGATCCTGGCCCTGATCCTGGTGCTGTCGCTCACCGCCTTGCAGTACCTCGGTCTCTACTAGGGAGGTGGGGAGTGTTCAACCTGGCGGTTTTTTGCGGCCTGGCCGTGCTGTTGTTCCTGGCCTCGACGGCCGCTCTCTACATGGGGTTGTTCAAGGCCCATCGCGCGGGCAAGACCCCGGGCGTGAAAGCGCTCAGCGGGGTGGCCGCCGGGGCTCTGGCGGGTGTGTTCTGGTTCTACGCCTACAGTTTCACTTACCTGGGCTGGTAAGCAGCGGAGGATTCGGCATGTTGAGGAAAGTCGTTTCGGTGTTGACGGTGATGATGCTCATTCTCGCGGCGACCGTGGCCTTGTCCGCCGACACCAAGCCCCCCGCCAAGTTCAAGGACGGCAAGCTCAACCTGAACCTGGCCACCATGGAGGACCTGGTCAAGGTGCCGGGTCTCAACAAGGACCTGGCGGAGAAGATCCTGAACGCGCGCAAGAAGACCACCGAGTTCGTGGACATCGAGGAGCTGAAGGACATCGACGGCATCGACGAGGCGCTCTTCCGCAAGCTCAAGAACCAGGTCTTCGTGGAACCGGCCGCGGGCTGCAACTGTTAGGGGCGAACCATGCGGACGAGGTTGATCGGCCTGGCCCTGGCGGGGCTGGGCCTGGCGGTGGGGCCGAACCTGGCCGCGCGCGCGGAGATTTTGGGCGACTATCTCGGCTATCGCGCCTGCCAGGAGTGTCACGCGGAGATCGTGGCCAGTTGGCAAAAGACGCCCCACGCCCACGCCTTCGCGGGCCTGAAAAGGCAGGGCGAGGAAAAGCAGGGCATTCCCGGCTGCGTGCGCTGCCACGTAGTGGCCTTTGAGCAGGACGGCGGGTTCATCGACATGGGCCTGACGCCCGAGCTGGCCGACGTGCAGTGCGAGGCCTGCCACGGCCCCGGCAAAAAGCACGTGGAGGCCGGCGGCGACGGGCAGATCGTGGCCAAGCCGGACGCCAACTCCTGCCGGGTCTGCCACACCGAGGGCCAGGACAAGAATTTCGATTACCAGCGCAAGAGCAAGCTGGTCCATGATCTTGCCAAGGGCGGCAAGAAGGGAGCCAAGTGATGGGCAAGGGAGTGCGCGGCCTGGTCGCGGCGATCTGTTGGTTATGCCTCGGCCTGGGGCCGGCGCAGGCCCTGGCCGGGCAGCTCGGCTTGTCCGCCGACCAGATCGAGTTCGGCCAGCTCAAGGAAGGCCTGGTGGCCGAGAAGGTGGTGACCCTGACCAACCACGGCGCGGCGTTGCTGCAGATCAAGAACGTAAGGACCAGTTGAAGCTGCACCACCACCGTGCTGGGTCAGCACGAATTGCAGCCGGGCCAGGCCACGGAACTCAAGATCGTCTACAACACCTACAAGTTCCCCGGGAAGTTCGAGAAGTTCGTGTACATCGAACTTGAGGGCGAGAAGGGGGAGCCGGAGACCATCACCCTGCGGGGCGAGGTGGAGCCCATCCCCATGGGGGTGCTGGAAGTGAACCCCCGCAAGCTCGACGCCGGCAAGATGGGGCTCAACCAGCCCGCGCGCTTGGAGCTGGAAATCCGGAACGTGGGCGACGCCGACCTGCGGGTGCGGAGCATCGTTTCGCAGAAGCAGGAAAAGCAGCACTACAACGCGGAAAAGGACGGGGAGCTGATCATCACTCCCGGCGCGGCCAAGTCGCTGCCCCTCACGGTGGAAGCGCGGCAAAAGGGCCGTTTCATGGACTACATCATGATCCACGCCGATGGCCGGAACGTGACCGAGGTTGGTTACAAGGTGGTGGTGGTGGGTCAGTGTGAATAAGGCGCGCCTGCGCGCCTGATCCCGGAACCGCCTCGCTCAGCGGGGCGGGGGATCGCCGAGAGGTCCGATGCGTCAGAAAAAGCGGGGCTGGTCTGCGTGGCAGGCCAGCCCCGCCGCGTTTGGGCTGGCTAACGCGGCGCCGCAACGTCCTTCCCCGGATTCCCGCCAAGTCCGACCGTGTTTGAGGCGCCCGGCCGGGGTTCCGGTCCCAACCGCCGTTTTGTCGCCCCTGGAATTATTACTCAGGAAAATTAACAAATTATCATGCACTGCTTTGTTAGACCGGCAAAAAACAAAGTGAAGCTATATTAATAGTGTTAAAAAAGTAGGTACGCTTCAATTGAACTTGACACGGCCCTGGGGCTCGCTTAACCTGCCGAGGTCAGGAAGCGTATAGCGTAACAACACATTTAATGAAAAAATAACAAATAAAACAAACAATTATAAGTAAAAACCAGATTTGATAACCAGGCGGCCGGCCTTGGCCGCCGCCAACCCGGAGGAGGTGGAGATCGATGGCGCACCGACCCTGGACCAAGCTCTATGACACCCTCACGCCCACCGAACTGCGCTATCCCCAGGTGCCCATCCAGGAATTGCTGCGTGTGATGGCCAACTTGTCCCCGGACAAGCCGGCCATCGACTACCACGGCAGCCTGATCACGTTCCGTGAGTTGCGCCAAACCTCCCTGCGTCTGGCCGCGGCCCTGGCCGCCCAGGGCGTGCGGCAGGGGGACCGGGTGGCCCTGCACCTGCCCAACTGCCCGCAGTACGTCCTGGCCTATTACGCCGTGCTCCACCTGGGGGCCATCGTGGTCAACGTCAACCCCCAGTACACCCCGACCGAGCTGAAGCACATCATGGACACCACCAGCCCCAAGGTCATGTTCACCTCCGAGGCGGCCATGTCCCTGGTGAGCGCCTTGCGGGAGACGGTGGAGCCCTTCCTGGTGGTGGTCACCGCCTTGGGGGATTTCATCGCGGGCGCGCCCGTCAGCACTCCCCGGAGCCTGGACCTGCCCGCGGGCTGGTTGCACTTCTCCCGGCTGTTGGAAAACGCGGCCTCGGACCGGCCGCCCCGGGTGACCATCCACGGCCAGGACCCGGCGGTGATCATGTTCACCGGCG
>CALERA010000300.1 GCA_937908275.1 uncultured Desulfarculaceae bacterium
TGTTGCGGGAATGGCTTGACAACCACCCCGGCGGCGACCTGGACCAGGTGCGGGGCGGGCGGCTGAGCCCGGCGGTCCTGGCCGAGGTGACGGCCAACGCCGAGCAGTGCCTGGCCGGGCGCTGCCCCCGGCGCGAGGAGTGCCTGCTGCTGGAGGCCCGGCGCAAGGCGGCCGAGGCCGAGATCGTGGTGGTGAACCACCACCTGTTCCTGGCCGACCTGGCCCTGAAGGCCGGTGGCCACGGCGAGGCCCTGCCCCGCTATCAGGCCGTGGTCTTTGACGAGGCCCACCTGGTGGCCGAGGTGGCCACCCAGGTCTTTGGCGTGGCGGTGAGCAACCAGCGCCTGGCGGCGCTGCTGCGCGACCTGCTGCGCGAGGCCCCCAAGAGCGACAGCGGCGCGCTCCTGGCCTGTCGCCAGGCCGGGGACCGCTTCTTCGCCAGCGTGGCCCGCCTGGCCGGGCCGGGCGGCAGCCTGGCCCTGAACCAGGCCCACCTGGACGCCATCGCCGGCGAGGGCCAGGCCCTGGCCGAGGCCCTGGAGGCCCTGGGCGACGGCCTGGGGCCGGGCG
The DNA here is from genome assembly GCA_937908275.1 of uncultured Desulfarculaceae bacterium. GTDB lineage: Bacteria > Desulfobacterota > Desulfarculia > Desulfarculales > Desulfarculaceae > JACRDC01. Next base: position 571 of record CALERA010000300.1, read on the forward strand.
ACGAGGCCGAGGCCCTGGCCGCCCGGGCCTATGCCATCGGCCTGGACCTGGTGGCGGTGGCCCAGCCGGTGGCCGGCCAGAGCGTGGCCTGGGCCGCGGTCAAGGGCCGCTCGGTGGCGGTGAACCTCTCCCCGGTGGAGGTGGCCCCCCACCTGGAGCACGCCCTGTACGCCAACCTGGGCCGCCTGGTCTTCACCAGCGCCACCCTCTCGGCCCTGGGCGACCTGGAGCCGGCCCGCCAGCGCCTGGGCCTGCCCGGCGAGACGGCCAAGCTCTCCCTGGCCTCGCCCTTTGACCAGGCCCACCAGGCCCTGCTCTACGTGCCCAAGACCATGCCCCCGCCCCAGGCCCCCCAGTTCGCGGCGGCGGTGGCCGACCAGGTGGAGAAAATCCTTGGCAAAAGCCGGGGCCGGGCCTTCGTGCTCTTCACCACCCACCGCAACCTGGAGACGGTGAGCTCGCTGTTGGCCCCCCGCCTGCCCTACCCCTGCCTGGTGCAGGGCCAGGCCCCGCGCATGGAGCTGCTCAAGCGCTTCGTGGCCGAGAGCCCCTGCGTGCTCTTCGCCACCGCCAGCTTCTGGCAGGGGGTGGACGTGCCCGGCCCGGCCCTGTCGGCGGTGATCGTGGACAAGCTGCCCTTCGCCCCGCCCGACGACCCCCTGCTGGCGGCCCGGGCCGCCCGCCTGGAGGCCGAGGGGCTCTCCAGCTTCGGCCACCTGATGCTGCCCGAGGCCATCCTGAGCCTGAAACAGGGGCTGGGGAGATTGCTGCGCACCCCCACCGACCGGGGGGTGCTGGCGGTGCTGGACGTGCGCCTGGTGACCAAGGGCTACGGCCGCCAGTTCCTCAAGGCCCTGGCCCCGGTGCCGGTGACCCACGACCTGGCCGACCTGGAGCGCTTTTTCGCGGAGGAAGCGCTGGTCTAGAGCCGGCGGCCCCTATCTGCATCGCTGGAACGGTTCCCGGATGTCATTGCGAGCGCAGCGAAGCAATCTCTCTCTGTTGATTAATATCGGGAGATTGCCGCGTCGTTTCGCTCCTCGCATTGACAAAACGGGCTCCACCTGGGGTTGGTCGCCCTCCCCGAGGCGGATCGCGGATCTGGTTATTACGTCGATGTGAACCGGCCCCGGATGGCGCGCTGGCCCGGGGCGGGGGGGGAGATGGCGGGAGCTAGCGCCCGGCCCCGCCGCCGGCCAGGAATCCCAGGCCGAAGAGCAGGATGAAGCCGCTGAACATCAACCCCAGGAAAATCAGGGGGAAGATCAGGGCGAAGACCACCCGCCCCTTGCCCACGCCGTGACTGGTGGCCAGGCTGGCCACCATGACCACCACCGCCCAGACGCCTCCCAGCCACAACCCCACCACCGGGACCAAATACCAGACGCTGGGGGCGTAGCTGTAGGCCAGGGCCCGGAAGGTGGCCCGGAAGCCCTGCTTGGCCCCGCCCACGATGAACAGCATGAAGTGGACCAGCCCCGCGCCCAGGAACAGGCCGACCAGGATCAGCAGGGGGGTGAAGATCAGTTGCAGGACCGCCGCCAGGGTGGAGGCGTGTCCCCCGCCCAGGGCTTGAGTCCAGAACACCTGCCCAGCGGTGCCCAGGCTGCCGACGATCAGGCCATAGCTCAGGGACCAACTCAGGCCGGGCCGGGCCGGGCCGGAGAGACTCTTCACCGGGTGCAGCATCATCTGCATGGTGGTGTGCCAGAGCCGGGACAACAGGCCGCCCTCGGCCTCCCAGGCCGGGGTGTACTCCGGCTCGGGCGGGGCCTCGCCCAATGGCTCGCCCAAGCCGGCCAGACCGTCGCAAGTCGGCAACGGCGGCGGAGGCGGGCTCAGGGGCGGGTCCGGGGTGGCGGACGGGGACGGCGGCGGATCGGCCGCAGGGGTTGGCCCGGCGGCGCCGGGTTCGGGGGTCGGAGCGGACCCCAGCCCGGCGGGATAGTCGCGCTCCTGGCCGCAATGGGGGCAGAGCACGGTGCCGGGGGTGGCCCCCGGGGCGGCGGTGGCGCAGTCCATGTCGGCGCCGCAATAGGGGCAGACGCCGGTCACGACCGGTCCTTCTGATTCTCGCGCTTGAGCCGCGACCAGCGCTGGAAGAAACCGGCCACCCCGCCCACCATGGCGCTCTGGCGGCCGATCAACTCCTCGTTCAGGGTGCGGCGTTGCTCGGTGCGGCTCTGGGCCTCGCGCAGGCATTCCACCCGCAGGCCGCAGCTCCAGCACTGCTGCTGGACCTCGCGCAGGCCGTGGGCGGTCATGGGAAAGACTTTTTCCAGCACGCCAAAGCAGGCCGGACGGGCGTCGTCGCGGGATTCGGGGTCGGTCAAGGGCTGCCTCCCGGCGGCGCAAGCGGGACGCGGATGCCGCCGCTGGGTGCAGCATAATGGCTGGCCAGGGAGAGGTCAAGGGCCGTGGCCCCCCCATCCCCGCCTCCCCCTGGCCAGGCCTAGTCGCCGTTGAAGATCTTGTAGGCGGTCAGCACCTTGCCCGCCACCTCGACCAGCTTCTGGTTGGTGTTGCGGGCCTGCTTCTGCAACTGGCCCATGGCCTCGGACTCGCTGTAGCCGGCGGCGGCCATCAGGACCCGCTTGGCCCGCTCGATCACCTCGCGCTCCCGCAACTGGCGCTGGAGGTCGGCGCGCTCGGCCAGGAGCCGGCTCAGACGTCCCTGGGCGGCCAGGGCCATCTCCACCGCCGCCGCCAACTGCCCCGGGGCCAGGGGCGTGGCCACCAGGGACAAGGCCCCGCAGGCGCGGAGCAGGTCGCCCAGGCCGGGCTCCAGGGGGCTGACCACCACCACCCCCACCTCGTCCGGGGCCAGGAAGGCCCCCAGGGCCAGGCGCTCCTGGGTGGTGTAGCCCTGGAGGTCCCAGACCACCACCCCGCGGCCCGGGTTCTGGTCGCTCCAGGAGCCCATGGGCCCCCGCCAGACCTCGGCCTGGCATTCCTGGCGCAAGACGCGCTCCAGGGACTCCCGCAGGGGAGAATCTTCCTTCTGGATCAGCAAGACGGCAGGTCTTTCCATGCGGTGGCCTCCTGGTTGGCCCCCAGCCATGGCAAGATGCGCTCCAGACGGCGATACAATTATTTAGTTCGCAATTATAGTTAGTTAACATCGAGACCGCCTGCCGCCGCCGCCCAGGGTTTCGGTAATCGCGCGGGGTTTTGCGCCGGGTTTCGGCAGTGGGCGCGGGGTGGCCAGGGCCCCGGGCGGCCCGCTGAAACTTGGCCCCTGGTTTGCATGGATAGGACGGCGGAGACCATCGGGAGGTGAGCATGAAATTGACCGCGATGCCCTTGAGCGCTCGGGCCCTGAACGTGGCCAGCGGCAACGGGACCAGCGCCAAGCCCAGCCAACTGGACTTCGGCCGCCTGCTCAGCGCCTCCGACGGCGCCAGCTCGGCCATCCCCAGCCGCCAGTTGGCCACCATCGCCCGCCTCCAGGGCGGCGACCGCCTGGCTTCGCTCTCCAGCCTGGCCGCCCGGAGCAGCCTGAACAGCTATGCCAGTCAACCCAGCCTGGGCAGTGGACAGAGCAGCGGCCTGCCCCTGCTCTCCCGCCAGTCCCGTCCCGCGGACCTCACCCCCCTGGGCCTGGAGCGGCCCGAGGCCCAGACCCAGGCCTCCACCACCACTAACGCCAACAGCAAAACCAACGCCAGCTATCAGAAATACGCCAGCCGGCGCTACACCTCCTCCGGTCAGGCCGGCTACGAGTCCCTGATCCAGCAGGCCGCCGCCAAGTACGGGGTCAGCCCCGACCTGGTCAAGGCGGTGGTCACCGCCGAGAGCGATTTCGACCCCAAGGCCGTCTCCAGCGCCGGGGCCATGGGCCTGATGCAGTTGATGCCCGGCACCGCCAAGGACCTGGGGGTCAAGAACCCCTTCGACCCGGCCCAGAACATCGACGGCGGCACCCGCTACCTGGCCCAGATGCTGGAGCGCTTCGACGGCGACCAGAAAAAGGCCCTGGCGGCCTACAACTGGGGGCCGGGCAACGTGGAGCGCGGGGGCAGCCTGCCCAGCGAGACCCGCAACTATCTGCAAAAGGTCGGGCGCTTCCAGCAGGAATACACCAAGCAGTCCACCCGCCAGGCCTAGCCCGATCCCCTCCCCTGCGCGTTCCCGGGGATGATTTTCCCGGCCGCACCTTTTACAATGGGTGCATAGGGAGAACGCGGCATGCATTGCGACACCTGGAACCTGGAACGGCTGGAGCAGGTCTTCTCTCCGGGCCGCAGGCTGGACCTGCTGGTGGCCGGAGCGGACCGCGCGCCACGTCAAAGCTTGTGCCAAACCCAGGTCCTGGGCCGCAGCCAGGACGACCTGGCCCTGGACCAGCCCCGACCGGCCCAGACCTCGCTGGTCCTGGGGCAGCCCCTGGAGGTCACGGTGCTGGTGGACGACCAGGGCGCGCCGCAGCGCTACGCCTACCGCACCAACGTCCTGGACCTGCTGGATGACTTTTCCGGCCCGGACGGAGCCGGTCCGGCCCTGGTGGTGATGTTCCCCCGTTGCGAGGACATTTACGCCACCAACCTGCGCCGGGCCCGGCGTTACCGGGTCAATCCCCAGGCCCCGGTGAGCCTGCTCTGCGACGAGATCCAGGCCCAGCTCCTCGACCTGTCCATCAAGGGCCTGCGCTACGCCTGGAGCCAGGGCGATCCGTCCCTGATCCCGGGAGAGGTCCTGGACCTGGTGCTGATGATCCACGACGAGCGCTTCAGGGTGAAGGGCCGGGTGGTCGGGGTGTACAAAATAGGGGAACAGACGGAGGTCGCGGTGGAATTGGGCATCCTGCCCCTGGACGCCTGGACCTCCCTGCAGGAGTTGATTCAGACCCTGGAGCCCCAGGGAGAGGAATAGGCGCGATGGCTTTACAGCAACCGTCGGTGGACAGCAAGAACTACGTCTGGGTGATCGTGGAGGTGCGCGGGGCGGCCGAGACCTTCCTGGGCCTGGATGACGGCCAGGGACAGACCTTGGTGCCGGTGACCGAGGAAAAGGAAGCGGCCCTGATGCTCCTGGGCAAGCTGCTCCAGGCCAGCGATGGCGTCCAGCGCCAGGTGGAGGCCATCCACCGCCAGCGCCTCAGGGACATCGCCACCGAGCAGGGCTTCGCGGTGGACCTGGTGGACGCCCAGGGCCGGGTGCTGGAGCGCCTGGCCCCGGCCTGAAACCCGCCTAGCGCCAGTCCAGGATCTGCCGGTTGGCCCCCGGGGCCAGGTCGAAGCGGGCCTGGGCGAAGTCCGGCGGACCCATGGCCGCCCCCCGTCCGGAAAAGCCATAGGGCACCTTGGGGATGCCCAGCCAGTTGGTCTCCAGGTGCCCCGCCTGGTTGATATCCTGGTAGAAGGCCAGGGCGTATCCCCCAGGGGCCAGGCCCTCCACCCGCCAGGCGCAGCGACCGTCCTTCACCGTCAGGCGGGCCTTGCGCAGGGCCTGGTTTTCGTCCGGGAAGCCCTGGGCCTGGTTGAACAGGGCCAGCAGCACCGGGGCGGCGCCCCCGGGCAGGCCCCGCACTTCGACCTCCAGCCAGGCGCTGGGCTCGGCCCCGGCCCCCGCCACCGGCCCGGCCAGCAACAAAACAAGCGCTAGGCTGGCCAGACCCAGCCCGGGAAGCCATCTCCTGAGATTCATACCCCGCCCTCCCCGGCCCGCGCGCCTCAGCGCCGGCGCAAGACCTGCATCAGTTCGCCCAGCTCCCGCAGCCGCAACAGCCAGGCCAGGGCCAGATAGCCCAGCAATCCCGCGCCCAGCCCACTCAGGGGCCGGGCGATACGCCGCCAGAATCCTCCGGTCTGGCCCCAGTCCGGCAGATAGACCACCGCCCAGACCAGGGCCGCCATGCCGGCCGCGGCCAGGGCGATGCGCAGGCCGCTGACCAGGACCTCGCGCCCGCCCAGGCGGCCCAGGCGGCGGCGCAGGAGCCAGAGCAGCAGGCCCAGGTTGACCGCGCTGGTGATGGAGGTGGCCAGGGCCAGGCCCACGTGGGCCAGGGGGCCCATCAGGGCCAGGCTGACCCCCAGGTTCACCAGCAGGCAGACCGCGCCCACCTTCATGGGGGTGCGGGTGTCCTTGAGGGCGTAGAAGGCCGGCAGCACCGCGCGCAGGGCGGCGAAGGCCCACAGACCCACGCCATAGGCCATCACCGCCTCGGCCGTGGCCTGGGCGTCGGCCAGGCTGAACTGGCCCCGGGTGAACAGGAGCAGCACCAGGGGCCGGGCCAGCACGATCAGGCCGGCCATGGCCGGCAGGTTGATGAACAGGGTCAGGCGCAGGCCATAGGCCATGGTCTGCTTGAGGGCCTCCTGGTCGCCGGCCGCGGCCTGGCGCGAGAGGCTGGGCAGCACCGCGGTGGAGATGGCGATGGCGAAGATGCCCAGGGGGAACTCGATCAGGCGGTCGGCGTAGTAGAGATAGGAGATGCTGCCCGGCGCCAGGTACGAGGACAGGATGGTGTTGATGAAGACCGTGAGCTGGTAGATGGCCGCGCCAAAGGCGGCCGGCCCCATCAGGCGCAGCACCCGGCGCAGGGCGGGGTTGCGCCAGTCCCAGGCCGGGGTCAGGCCCACCCCCCGGGCCTTGAGGAAGGGGGCCTGCAACAGCGCCTGGCAGGTCCCGCCCAGGATCACCCCCAGGGCCAGGCCCAGCACCGGCGGGTCCACCCGGGGGCAGAGCCAGACCGCACTGAAGATCAGGCAGAGGTTCAGGAGCACCGGCGAGACCGCCGGGGCGAAGAAGTGGTCCAGGGAGTTGAGCACCCCGGAGGCCAGGGCGGTGAGGCTGACCAGGAAGATGTAGGGGAAGCACCAGCGAGTGAGGTTCACCGCCAGGGCGAAGCTCTCCCCGCCGGGGGTGAAGCCCGGGGCGATGAGCCGCACCACCTGGGGGCTGAAGGCGATGCCCAGGGCGCAGACCGCCAGGAGGGTCAGGCCCAGCAGGCCGAAGGTGGAGCGGGCCAGGAGCACCGCCTCGTCCTTGCCCTTCTTGGCCAGGACCTCGGTGAAGACCGGGATGAAGGCGATGGTCAGCGCGCCCTCGGCCAGCAGGCGGCGCAGCAGGTTGGGGATGCGGAAGGCCACGAAGAAGGCGTCGGCCGCCGGCCCGGCCCCGAAGAAATAGGCCACCACCAGGTCGCGCACGAACCCGGCCACCCGGCTGGCCAGGGTGGCCAGACCCACCACCCCCGCCGCGCGGACCACTTTATGGTGCTCGTGGGCCTCCGCCGCCGCCGCCACTTTCGCCCCGCCCGGCCCAATCTGGCGATTGGACGCCGCTGCCCCTTGACAGGCGGGGCAACGCCCGTTAATAGTTGGGTCTTGACCCACGCCGCGACCGGTTTCGGTGACGCCGGGGTCGACTCTCACGCAAGCTTAGCCATGTTACCGGAGGTATTGCAACGTGGCCAACCACGCTTCCGCCCTCAAGCGGGCCCGTCAGGCTGAAAAGCGCCGCATGATCAACCGCGCCACCCGCACCCGGGTGCGCAACGCCGTCAAGAGCGTGCGCCAGGCCCTGGAGAGCAAGGACGCCCAGCAGGCCCAGGAGGCCTTGAAGCAGGCCGTCAGCGTCATCGACAAGGCGGCCGGCAAGGGCGTGCTGCACAATCGCACCGCCTCGCGCTACGTGGCCCGCCTGTCCAGCCAGGTCCAGGGGCTGGGCGCCTAGACATCCGCGCTCCGCCCCGGTTCCACCAGGGAGCGGCGGCGGCGCGTCTTCCCCGTTTGGGGCCTGATCAGCCCCCCAGGCCGACGAGGCTGGGGGGCGGTCTGCGTTTGTCGCTGGGAAATCGGCCCGCCGCGGGTCGTCGGAAGCCAACCCGGCCGGCCCGGATTCAGCGCCCCGCCGCGCAGAGATCCATCACCAGCCGCTCCATGATCACCCGGTCCGCGCCGGGCGAGGACTTGAGCGCCAGGTCGGTCTCCAGGATGCGCCCCAGGCGCGCCCCCAGGGAGGCGGCGTCCTCGCGCTGGCCGCGCTCGGTCAGGCTGCGGGTGGCGTTGGGCGGCAGGCGCAGGGCGGACTGCACCTCGCCCGGTCCGCCCCCCCGGTCCAGCACCGCCCGCACCTCCAGGAGCTGGCGGAAGAGCCTGGTGACCATGGCCAGCACCCGCACCGCCGGCTCGCCCAGGCTGTCCAGTTGGTGATAGGCGGTCAGGGCCCGGTCCAGGCGGCCCTGGGCCAGGGCGTCGGTGAAGTCGAAGATGGAGTAGAGCCGGCCCCGGCCGGTGACCGCCGCCAGGTCCTGGGGCGTGATCTGCTTGCGTCCGCCCACGAAGAGCGAGAGCTTCTCCAGCTCCGAGTCCAGGGCCCCCAGGCCCAGGCCGGTCAGCTCGGCCAGGGAGTCGGCCACCGCCGGGGCCAGGGTCTTGCCCCGTAGCGCCGCCCGTCCCTTGAGCCAGCCCGAAACCTCCCGGGGCCACATCTTCTTGAACAGGTGCAGCTTGCCGTGTTGCGAGAGCGACTTGGCGAACTTGGTGCGGCTGTCCAGCTTGGCCCCGGCCAGGACCAGGGTGGTGCTGGGGACGGGGTCGGCCAGGTAGGGCAGGAAGTCGTTCAGGCGGTCGGCCTTGTACTGCTCGACCTCCTGCAGGACGATCAGGCGGCGGCTGCCCAAAAAAGGCAGGGTGCGGGCGCTCTCCAGCACCCGGGCCGGGGTGGTCTCCGAGGCGTAGAGGCGCTCCACGTTGAGCGAGGGGTTCTGGGCGAAGGCCGGCGAGGCCAGGAAATCATTCAGCGCCAGGCCCAGGAGGAAGTCCTCCTCGCCGAACAGGCCATACAACGGCCCGGGCTGGCCGGCGGCCACCTCGGGCCAGGCCGGCGCGCCCGGCCCCGCCGCCGCCGGTCCGCCCCTGACCGCCATGTTCGCGCCTCCCGGGGCCTAGAAGTTCTCGAAGACCCGGTCGTGCAGGGTCTCGGCCAGGTCCTTGGCCACCTGGGTCACCGCGGTCTGCTTGTTCAGGTCCGTGGCCTGGATGGAGCTGGCCACGTTGTAGGTGCCGTTCTTCTCCAGGGCCCGGTCTTCCCAGAGCACCTTGCCGTCCGAGCGCCGGGTGAGGCTGGCGCTGACCACGATGGTCAGACGGCGCTGGCTGCTGGCCTGGCTCTTGGTCAGGGCCACGTCCTCGGCCTTGACCTCCTTGATGATGCCCTTGAGCACCGCGTCGGCCTGGCCCTCGCTGACCACGCGCAGCATCTGGCTGCGGGTGAACTGGAAGATGGTCTCGTCGGTGAAGGCGCGCTCGATGCGCAGCTCGCCGGTGTGGTTCTCGAACACCGGGATGGCCACCGTGCGCACGTCCGTGGGCAGGTTGTTCTGCTTGCCGCGGAAGTTGTAGCCGCAGCCGGCCAGGATCGCCAAGCTCAGGATCAGGCCCAAGGCCAACGTCTTTTTCATCACCACCCGCGCCCTTCCCTTCTGGGATCGCCCGTGGCCGGGGCCAAGCGCCCCCGCCCGGGCTAGACCACGATATTGACCAGCTTGCCCTGCACCACGATGACTTTTTTCGGCGTCTGGCCCGCCAGGTGGGCGACCACCTTCTCGTCGGCCAGGGCCGCCCTTTTCATGGCCTCGTCGTCGGCCTCGGCCGGCAGGGTCAACCGCGCCCGCACCTTGCCGCCCACCTGCACCACCACCAGCTTCTCGTCCTTGACCAGGGCCGCCGGGTCGTGGGCCGGCCAGGGGTGGTCGATGAGATAGCCGGCGTGCCCCAGGCGCTCCCAGAGCTCGTCGGCCAGGTGGGGGGCCATGGGGCTGACCAGCACCACCGCCGCCTCGACCGCCTCCTTGAGCACCGCCGCCCGCTGGGGCTGGGCGGCCAGCTCCGGGTTCTGCTCCAGCAGACTGATGGCGTTGACCAGCTCCATCACCGCGGCGATGGCGGTGTTGAACTGGAAGCGCTCCTCCACGTCCTCATTGTACTTCTTGATGGTCTCGTGGGTCTTGCGGTGCAGGTCCTGCAGCTCCGCCGGCAGCTCGCCGGAGCCGAACGCGGCCTGGCCCGCCGCGGCGGCGGCCACGGCCAGGCCCACCCGCCACAGACGCTGCAGGAAGCGGCTGGCCCCCTCCACGCCCTGGTCGGACCACTCCAGGTCTTTCTCGGGCGGGGCGGCGAAGAGGCTGAAGGTGCGCACGGTGTCGGCCCCGTATTTCTGCACCATCTCGTCGGGGTCCACCACGTTGCCCTTGCTCTTGCTCATCTTGGCCCCGTCCTTGATGACCATGCCCTGGGTGAGCAGGTTCTGGAAGGGCTCGTCCACCTTGAGGTAGCCCAGGTCGCGCAGGACCTTGACGTAGAAGCGGCTGTAGAGCAGGTGCAGCACCGCGTGCTCGATGCCGCCCACATAGCGGTCCACCGCCATCCAGTAGTCGGTGCGCACCGGGTCCAGGGGGCCCTGGTCATAGTCCGGGCAGGCGTAGCGCGCGAAATACCAACTGGACTCCACGAAGGTGTCCATGGTGTCGGTCTCGCGCCGGCCCGGCCCGCCGCAGACCGGACAAGGCGCGCCCAGCCACTCCGGCATGTGGGGCAGGGGCGAGCCGCCGGTCTCGGGGATCACCGCGTCCAGGGGCAGGACCACCGGCAGGTCGGCTTCCTTGACCGGGTTCAGGCCGCAGCGCTCGCAGTGGATCATGGGGATCGGCGCGCCCCAGTAGCGCTGGCGGCTGATGCCCCAGTCGCGCAGGCGGTAGTTCACCGTCTCGCGGCCCCGGCCCTGGCCCTCCAGGTGCTGGGCCACGGCCCGCTTGGCCTCGGCCGAACTCAGGCCGTCGAACTGGCCGGAGTTGATGAGGCTGCCGTAATCGGTGAAGGCCTGGGTCATGTTCTCGACCCCCAGGGGGCCGTCCGGGCCCACGATGACCTCCACCAGGGGCAGGTCATAGACCTTGGCGAACTCGAAGTCGCGCTGGTCGTGGGTGGGCACGGCCATCACCGCGCCGGTGCCGTACTCCATCAGGACGAAGTTGGCCACGAAGATCGGCATCTTGCGGCCGGTGACCGGGTTGGTGCAGTAGGCCCCGGTGAACACGCCCTCCTTCTGCTTGTCGTCGGCCCGGTCGGCGTGGCTCTGGCGCTTGATGCGGTCCACGAACTCCTTGACCGCCGCCTCCTGGCTGGTGCCGGCGCTCAGCTCCAGGGCCAGGGGGTGCTCCGGGGCCAGGCTCATGAAGGTGGCACCGAACAGGGTGTCGGCCCGGGTGGTGAAGACCCGGACCTCGCCCGGCCGCTCCCAGAGCGGGAAGACGATCTCGGCCCCGTAGGACTTGCCGATCCAGTTGCGCTGTTGGATGGTGACCCGCTCCGGCCAGCCCGGCAGCTTGTCCAGCCACTCCAGCAGCTCCTCGGCGTACTGGGTGATCTTGAAGAAGTAGCCAAAGAGCTGCTTCTGCTCCACCGGCATGCCGCAGCGCCAGCAGGCCCCGTCCTCCACCTGCTCGTTGGCCAGCACGGTCTTGCAGGTCTCGCACCAGTTGACCAGGGCCTGCTTGCGGTAGACCAGGCCCTTTTCCCACATCTTGACGAAGATCAGCTGCTCCCAGCGGTAGTAGCTGGGGTCGCAGGTGGCCAGCTCCCGCCGCCAGTCATAGGAGAAGCCCAGGCGCTGGAGCTGCCCGCGCATGTAGTCGATGTTCTCGTAGGTCCACTTGGCGGGGTGGATGCCGTGGGCGATGGCCGCGTTCTCCGCCGGCATGCCGAAGGCGTCCCAGCCCATGGGGTGCAGCACCTGATGGCCCTGCATGCGCTTGATGCGGGCCAAAGCGTCGCCGATGGAGTAGACCCGCATGTGGCCCATGTGGATGCGGCCGCTGGGATAGGGGAACATTTCCAGGAGATAGTACTTGGACTTCTGGGCGTCCATTTCCACCTGGAACAGACCGGCCTTTTGCCAGCGTTCCTGCCAGCGAGCCTCCACCGTGGACGGCTCGTAGCGCTCATCGAGATTGGCGATATTTTGGTTCATGTTCCCGCGCGCTTATGATGGATAAGCCCCGCGCTGGGGCGTGGTCGGGCCTCTCCCCCGGGGCTCCGGGGCTCCGGGGCTCCGTGGACCGTTTTTATCACAGCGACAAGGGCTTGTAAACCGCCGGCCCCGTCCCCGGGAGGCGGCGGGGCGGCGGGGCGGCGGGCGGGGCCGGCCGGGGGCTAGGCCCGGGAACGGCGCAGGGGAACCAGGTCCCGGGTGGCGGCGGTGGGGCGCGGGCCGCCGTTGGCGTCCATCCGCAAGCTGGCCAGGCGGGACAGGTCCCGGGTCACGGACTCCAACTGGGTGGCCTGGCTTTCCATTTCCTGGGCCGCGCCGGCGGTCTCCTGGGCCAGGGAGGCGTTTTGCTGCACCACCGCGTCCATCTGGGCGATGGCCCGGCCCACCTCCTGGATGCCGCTGGCCTGCTGGGCGCAGGCGGCGGCGATCTCGCGCACCCTTTCGTCGATCCGCCCGGAGGCCTCGTCCACCACCCCGAAGTTCTGGCGCACCCGCTCCACCAGGTCCGCGCCCTGGTTGATGCTCCGCACCGTCTCCTCGATCAGGGTCTGGGTGTCCCGCGCCGCCCCGGCCGCCCGCTGGGCCAGGTTGCGCACCTCCCCGGCCACCACCGAGAAACCGGCCCCGGCCTGGCCGGCCCGGGCCGCCTCCACTGCCGCGTTCAGGGCCAAGAGGTTGGTCTGGAAGGCTATTTCGTCGATGGAGCGCACGATGCGGCTGATTTTTCCGCCGGATTCGGCGATCTGGGCCATGGAGCGGGACATCTCGTCCATCTCCTGGCCGGATTGCACGATGACCTCCCGGGCCTGGCTGGCGGCGGTCTCGGCCTGGCCGGCGTTCTGGGCCGTGCCCTGGGTCATGCTGGCCATCTGCTCCAGGGCGGAGCTGCTCTGCTCCAGGCTGGCCGCCTGCTGGCTGGAGCCCTCGGAGAGTCGCTGGGACGAGGCGCTCAAGGCCCCGGAGGTGCCGCTGACCTGGTCCACGCCCTGACGCAGGGCGTAAAGGGCCCGGCGCAGGGGGCGGCGCACCGAGCGGGTGGCCCACCAGCCGCAGAGCCCGGCCAGCAAGAGGGCCGCCAGCAGCATGCCCAGGCCCCAGGCCCGCAGGCTGCCCACGCTGGCCAGCACCTTGTCCTCCTGGGCCGCCACCCCGATCACCCAGTCCCAGGGGCCGAAGGTGGTGTAGCGCACCAAGAGCCCCCCGCCCTGGGCCGCGGGCAGGCGCAGGGAGGCGATCTCCTGGCGGCCGGCCTGGAGGGCGGCGGCCATGGCCTGGTAGGCCTGGGTCTCTTCCGGGGCCAGGCCGGCGGCCCCCTCGCCCAGCACCTTGCGCCCGGCCAGGCGGGGATGGACCACCATGGTCCCGTCGCCCTCCATCACGAAGCCATGACCCTTGTCCGCCGGCATCACCCGGCGCACGTTCTCCAGCAGGGCCTGGGTGAACTCCTTGGGCACCCCGACGTAGAGCGCGCCCACCACCTGGCCCTGGGCGTCCTGGAGGGGCTGGTAGCTGGTGATGTACCAGCGGTCCACCACGAAGGCCCGGCCGCGATAGGGCTGGCCGGAGGCCAGGGCCTGGGCCACCGGGGACTCGGAGGGGATGTAGGTGCCGATGGCGCGCTGACCGTCCTTGCCCCGCACGTTGGTGGCCACCCGCAGGAAGTCGCCCTGGGGATTCAGGCGCTGGAAGATGGTGCAGGTGCTGCCGCCGGAGAGCTCCTTGACCTTGTCCACCAGGGCCTCGTCGCGCCCCAGCACCGTGCCGTCGCCGGCGCACAACGCCGGCAGGCGGACCTGGCTGGCCTCGTGGCTGCGCTGGTGGATGGCCTTCCATTCCTGGGGCCGGGCCGGGTCCAGCTTCACCGGCTGGCCCTGGCCCAGGCTGTTGAGCAGGTGCCCGGCCAGGGCCACGCCCTGGTCCAGGCTCTGCTGCACCATGGCCTGCTGGGACTCGCACATGGAGCGCAGGGAGGTGGCGGCCTGGATCAACTCATCCTCCACCGCGGCCTCCAGGCCCTGACCGGCCTGGCGGGTGAGCAGCAGCACCACCAGCACCAGGGGGAGCAGGGGCAGCAGGGCGGCGGTCCAGAGCTTGAAACCAAGACTGTGGCGGGCGGAAAGCATCGGATCATCCTCCCTGGATGTTTTGGCGAATCAGTGCAAGCTGGCAGCGAGGACGGCAGCGAGGCGACGTGGGCAAGCCCCGGCAGGGGAGGCGACGCGACGCCGCATTGAAGCATGCTCAAGTTATGGCTACAAGCCTTGTGCGTCATTTGTGGATAAAAACCATTCCCGACTTTCTCGCTTGATCAGGCCGGGGTTT
>CALERA010000301.1 GCA_937908275.1 uncultured Desulfarculaceae bacterium
CCCGTAGCCCGTTGCGCCGGGCAGCATGTCCAGCAGCCTGCGGCCGTGGGGGTCGCCGTCGGTGGCCATGATCACGGTCTGGGGCTCGGCCGGGTCGGGGTCGAACAGATCCTTGACCCGCCGGGCCATGCCCAGGCCGTCGTCCAGGATGCGGTCGAAGGCCACCGCCCGGCTCAGGGGGCCGTCGTAGAAGAACACCGCGATCCGCGCCCCGCCGGGCAGGCTCACCCAATAGGGCCGGCGGGGGTCCACCCGGCCGCCAACCACGTCGCGCCACTGGCCGTCGCCGGAGCGCACCTGCGCGCATTGCGTGGGGGCCAGGATGGTGAACTTGACGCCCTCGGCCGCCAGGATGGCCAGGCTCTCCTGGTCCACCGCGGTCTCGGCCAGCCACATGCCCTCGGGCTTGCGGCCAAAGCGGCGTTCAAAATCGCGCACTCCCCAGCGCACCTGGGTGCGCTTGTCGCGGGGGTTGGCCAGGGGCATGATCAGGTGGTTGTAGACCTGGGCCAGGGCGTTGCCGTGGCCGTGATCGGCCTGGCTCAGGCGGTCGGCCCGCAACAGGGCGCTGTAGACCACCGGGGCTTCCTTCTCCAGCCAGGCCAGCAGGGTGGGGCCGAAGTTGAAGGAGATGCGGCGGTAGTTGTTGACGATGCGGGCGATGCCCCCCCCGGGGCCCAGGATGCGGGCGGCGCAGTTGGGCGCGTAACATTCGGCGCTGACCCGCTGGTTCCAGTCGTGATAGGGTGCGGCGGAGTCCTGGGCCTCCACCACCTCCAGCCAGGGGTTCTCGCGGGGGGGTTGATAGAAGTGGCCGTGGATCACGACCTTTTTCCGGACCACCGAGTCTGGTATCACGTTTTCTGTCCTTGGCGCGCGTTGGTGTCATGCCATTGGCTCTTGCTATATTTATAATGTATAGCGCGGAAATGATACAGGCCCCGATCAGAGAATTCCCAGCCAGGGGCGACTGTTGCCCCGCCAGCGAGGTCGGCCTTGATCATGAGTGAAGCCACCCTCTGCCAGGACGCCGCGAACTTCTGTCAACTGTGCGCTCCCCGCCTGACGGCCATGCTGGCCGCCGCGGGCCAGGGCCGGCCGCCGGACCCGGCGGACCTGGCCGGCCTGCGGGCCCAGGCCCAGGACCTGGCCCGAGCGCTGACCCGGGAGTTGGGCCTGGAGCAGGACCCCGAGGCCGCCGCCCGCAGCAATCCCGAGGGCCTGGCGGTCTGGGAGCGTCTGCTGGACCTCTGCCTGGGGCTCACCGCCCTGGGCCTGGAGCTGGCCCGGGCCTGGGGGCCGGCTTATCTTCCCTTGCCAGACGGTGTGTTGTGAGCCTGGACTACCACCGCCAGACCGCCTACTCCCGCCAGGAGCTGGGCGGGCACTACCTGGACTGGTCCCAGCGTCCCCATCCCTTCAAGCGCTACCGCGACCGCGAGGCCCTGCCCCTGGCCCCGCCCCGCTGGCCCCGGGCCGGGTTCTTCGACCTGGCCCTGGGGCAAAACCTCCCCCCGGCCTCGGCCCCGCAGGCCGGCGACCTCGCGGCCGTGCTCTGGCTGGCGGCCGGGCTCACCGCCCAGGTGGCGGCCGATCCCGAGGGCGGGGGGCTGCGGGCCTGGGCCAGCGCCGGGGCGCTCTATCCCTGCGAATTGTATGTCAATGCCTGCGGGGTGGCCGACCTGGAGGACGGCCTGTACCACTTCGCGCCCGCGGGGCCGGGGCTGGTCCCCCTCTGGCCCGGACCCCACGCCGCCGACCTGGCCCGCCGCCTGGAGCGCCCGGCCACGGCCTTGCACTTCTTCCTCAGCGCCTATTATTGGCGCAGCCTGTGGAAGTACCGCTCCCGGGCCTATCGCTATTGCCTCCTGGACGCCGGCCATCTGGCCGCCAACCTGGAGTTGGCCACGGCCGCCGCCGGCTTCCCCGCCCGCCCGGTCCTGGATTTCCCGGACCGATCCGTTAATGTTTTCCTGGGCCTGGCCAGCGACGACGAGGCCGCGGTGGCGGCTTTCCGCGCCGGACCGGCCCCGGCCGCGCCCGGCCCGGACCAGGCCGGCCTGCCCCCCCTGGACCGCGAGGCCCTGCCGCTCTCGGCCCGGGTGGGGCGCGACCAGGCGGTGCTGAACGCCTATGAGGACGGGATGTTGGAGGAAGCGGCCGTTGCCTCCCGGCTCTGGCCGCGGCCCAAGTTCAGCGCCGAGCCCATCCCCCTGCCGGCGCCCGAGGCCGGCGGCCCGGACCTGCGGGCGGTGCTGGCCGGCCGCCGCTCGCGGCGCAACTTCGTCCCCGCCGGGCTCTCGGCCGGGCAGGTGGCCCGGCTGTTGGCCACCGCCCTGCCCGACCAGGGACCCTGCCTGGCCACGGTGCTGCTGGGGCCGGGCGGGGAGCTGCCGGCCGGGGCCTACCTCTATTTGCCCCAGGAGCGGGCCCTGGCCCCCCTGGGACCGGTGGGCCGCCGCGCCCGGGTGGCCACCGCCTGCCTGAACCAGCTCTGGGTGGGCCAGGCCAGCCTGGTGCTCCTGCTCTGGGCCGACCTGGAGCAGTTACAGGAGGCCGGCGGGCCGCGAACCTACCGCCACGCCCAGCTTTTCGCCGGCCGGGCCGGCCAGCGCCTCTATCTGGCCGCCACCGCCCAGGGCCTGGGCTGCTGCGGGGTGGGGGCCTTCTACGACCGCGAGCTGGCCGAGGCCGCCGGCCTGCCTCCCCGGGGCTGGCCCCTGTACCTCCTGGCCTGCGGACCGATCAAGGGCGGCCTCCGCCAGTCCTGATCCCGGGGCTTTACACGCCCGCGCCCGCCTGGTAAAGGTTCATATTTGGCCGGCAATCCGGTGGGGGGTCGGCCAACCGGGGCGCTCCGGCCCAGCCCCGGACCCCGTCCCCGCCCCTTTCGTCGCGCCGTGGGTCAGCGGACCCGCGGGGACTGGAAAACCTCCGGCCTTCCGGCCGGAAGCGGACAAGCCAGGAAGGGTTTGAGCCGATGATCGAGGTCAAGGACCTGCGCAAGCGCTTTGGCGACAACCTGGCCGTGGATGGGCTCAACTTCGAGGTGGCGGACGGCGAGATCCTGGGCTTCCTGGGCCCCAACGGCGCTGGCAAGACCACCACCATGCGCATCCTCACCGGCTACTTCCCCCCCAGCTCCGGCAGCGCCAGCATCGCCGGCCACGACGTGGTCGACGAGCCCCTGGCCGCGCGGCGGGCGGTGGGCTATCTACCGGAAAACGTCCCGCTTTACGTGGACATGCGCGTCCGGGAATACCTGGATTTCGTGGGCGGGGCCAAGGGCCTGAAGGGCCTGGAGGCCCGGCGCGAGACCAAGCGGGTGATGGAGGCCACCGGCATCGCCGAGCGGGCCGGCCAGTTGATCAAGCAGCTCTCCAAGGGCTATCGCCAGCGGGTGGGCCTGGCCCAGGCCCTGGTGGCCGACCCGCCGGTGCTGATCCTGGACGAGCCCACCATCGGCCTGGACCCGCGCCAGATCGTGGAGATCCGCTCGCTTATCAAGGACATGGCCGGCAGCAAGACCGTGATCCTCTCCAGCCACATCCTGCCCGAGGTGGCCGCCACCTGTCAGCGGGTGGTGATCATCAACCAGGGTCGCCTGGTGGCCCAGGGGCCGCCCAGCCTGTTGCGGCCGGAGCGGGCCGGCAACGACCGCCTGCGCCTGGCCGCCCTGGGCGATCCGGCCCGGCTCCTGGACCTGCTCCTGGCCACCCCCGGGGTGGGCGGGGTGCATCCCGAGGCCGCCCCGGCCGACCAGCCCGGGGTGGCGGTCTTCAGCCTGACCGCCGCCGCCGAGCCGGCCGCCCGCGCGGCCCTGGCCAAAGCGGTGGTGGACTCCGGGGCCGGGCTGGTCGAGCTGACCCCCATCGCCCAGAGCCTGGAGGAGGTCTTCGTGCAGCTGATCACCAGCGAGTCCGGGGCCGCCCCCGTGGCCGAGGCCGAGGCCCCGGCCGGGGAGGACGCGGCATGAGCGCCCTGACCGCCATCTACCGCAAGGAGATGCGGGCCTATTTCTGCTCGCCCATCGCCTACGTGCTCTGGACCTGCTTCGTGGCCCTGACCGGCTATTTCTTCTACACCGGCCTGCTCTACTACAGCATGGCCAGCATGCAGGCCATGCAGCAGCCCTGGGGGGCGACCCTGAACCTCCAGGAAATGCTGATGGCCCCCCTGATGTCCAACTGGTCGGTGATGCTGATGTTGATCAGCCCGTTGCTGACCATGCGCCTGCTCAGCGAGGAAAAGCGCAGCGGCACCATCGAGCTGCTGCTGTCCTATCCCCTGAGCGACGCCAGCGTGGTGCTGGGCAAGTTCCTGGCCGCCCTGAGCATGTTCGCCCTGATCCTGCTGCCCACCCTGGCCCAGGTGGCGATCCTGTTCTGGCTGGGCCAGCCCCACCTGCCGGCCATCCTGGCCGGGTATCTGGGCCTGTTGTTCATGGGCGCGGCCTTCATCGCCCTGGGCCTGCTGGCCTCGGCCCTGACCGAGAACCAGATCGTCTCCGGGGTGCTGGCCTTCGTGGCCCTGCTGATGCTCTGGGTGGTGGGCTGGTCGGGCAACCTGGTGGGCGGCTCCCTGGGCGAGGCCTTGAAGGCCCTGGCCCTGGGGCCGCACTTCGAGGGCTTTCCCAAGGGCCTGATCGACACCGCCGACGTGGCCTATTTCATTCTGTTCATAGGCTTTTTCCTCTTCGTGACCATTCGCACCCTGGAGGCCAAACGGTGGAAAGCGTGAAGCGGACCAATCCGGTGGCCAAGTGGCTGGCCTGGCTGGGCCTGGTCCTGTTGGCGGTGGGCGGGTTCTACTACGCCACCTCGCTGCTCAACTCCCGCAACGGCCTCTGGGTGATGCTGGCCGGGGCCGGGTCCCTGCTCATCGCCGCCGGGGCCGGCCTCGATGAACTCAAGACCTTTTTCGCCAAGCGTTCGGCCCGGTTGGGCCTGGGGGCCGGGGCCAGCGTGCTGGTGGTCCTGGCCCTGGTGATCTTCCTGGGGGCCCTGGCCGCCCGGCACCACCAGCGCTGGGACATCTCCCAGGGCGGGGAGTACACCCTCTCGCCCCAGACCAAGGAGCTGCTGGCCAAGCTGGACCAGCCGGTGCAGGCCCTGGCCTTCTTCAAGGAGGGCCAGGCCGGCAAGGAGCGGGCCCAGGACGTTCTCACCCAATACGCCTACCTGAACCCCAAGTTCAGTTGGCGGGTGGTGGACCCGGACCGCGAGCCGGCCCTGGCCAAGCGCTACGAGGTGCGCAACTACGGGGCCATCGTCCTGGCCCGGGGCGAGAAGTTCGAGCAGGTCAAGCTGCCCGAGGAGCACGAGATCACCAACGCCCTGCTGCGCCTGGGCCGCCAGGGCAGCAAGACCGTCTATTTCCTCACCGGCCACGGCGAGAAGAGCCTGGAGGAGACCGGCCAGGAGGGCTACTCCCAGCTCAAGTCCGCGATCACCGAGCAGAACTACCAGGTCAAGCCGCTGTTGCTGGTGCAGGCCAAGACCGTGCCGGCCGACGCGGCGGCGGTGGTGCTGGCCGGGGCCAAGCATCCCCTGCTGGAGGCGGAGACCCAGGCGCTCAGCGACTACCTGGCTAAGGGCGGCGGGGTGCTGGTCATGGTCGACCCCCAGTTGGACGCCGGGCTTGGCGACTGGCTGAGCGCCCGGGGGGTGACGCCCCGCGACGACCTGGTGCTGGACCAGGCCAGCAGCTTGGTGGGGGCCAGCCCGGCCTGGCCGGTGGTGGCCAACTATGGCGAGCACCAGATCACCCGGCCCTTGCAGGGGGTCTTCACCTATTTCCCCCTGGCCCGCTCCCTGAAGCTGGCCACCCCCCTGCCGGCCGGGGTCAAGGCGGTGGAGCTTTTGCAGACCACGGACAGCGCCTGGGGCGAGACCGACCTGAACGCCCTGACCAGCGGCAAGGCCCGCTTCGACGCGGACAAGGACACCCAGGGGCCGTTGGTGCTGGGCGCGGCCCTGGACCTCCTGCCGGCCGCGAAGAAGGACCAGGATAAGCCGGCGGAAGCCGAGGACAAGCCGGTGGTGGGCCATCTGGTGGTGATCGGCGACAGCGACTTCGCGGCCAACGCCCATCTCAACCAGGCCGGCAACCGCGATTTGATGCTCAACACGGTGGGCTTCCTGGCCGAGGAGAAGGACCAGATCACCCTGCGGCCCAAGCAGAAGGCCAACCAGCCGCTCCTGCTCCAGCCCGAGCAGGCCCTGACGGCCCTGGTGGTGCCGGTGATCCTGCTGCCCCTGGGCTTCGTGATCCTGGGGGTGGTGGTGGTGGTGCGGCGGCGGAGGCGCGCGGCATGAAGGCCCGTCAGCTCGTCATCTGGGTGCTGGCCCTGGCCGCCGTCGCCGTGGCCTGGTTCATCACCGACGGCCTGGAGCGGGACAGCATCCAGCAGCAGGACCAGGCCAGCCGGCTGCTGCGCCTGGACGACCCCCAGGCGGTGGCCAGCCTGGAGCTGGGGGGAGAGATGTTCCCCCAGCCGGTGCGCATCGAGCGCCGGGACCAGGAGCACCGCTGGCAGGTCACGGCCCCCCTGCAAGCCCCGGCCGACGGCCTGGCGGTGGGGCGGGTGCTGGGCGGCCTGCTGGACGCCCGGATCAAGGAGCGCCTGGCCCAGCCGACGGACCCGGCCCAGTTCGGCCTGGCCCCGCCCCGCCTGACCCTGGCCGTGACCGAC
>CALERA010000302.1 GCA_937908275.1 uncultured Desulfarculaceae bacterium
ACGAGATGTAGCCGTGACTGGAGTTCAGACGTGTGCTCTTCCGATCTATGTACTTGGCGATGACCAGGGCCACCGGCAGGCTGATGGCGATGGCGGCCACGTTCATGATGAAGTTGGTCATCATCAGCACGAAGAAGGCGATGGAGAGCAGGAAGACCAGCCAGTGGGCGTTCTGGAACATGGTCAGCCAGTGCACCGCCAGCCACTCGGCCGCCCCGGTCTTCCACAGGCAGAAGCCGATGCTCATGGCGCCGCCGAAGAGGAAGAGGATGTTGAGGGGCAGGTCCTCCAGGTCCTTGATGTCCAGGACCTTGGTCAGGAAGAACAGCAGGGTGGGCACCAGGATGATGGCCGCCCGGTCCAGGTTGGCCAGGGCCGGCACGAAGCTCTTGGCCGCGAACATCAGCACCATCACCCCGGTGCAGATGAGCACGAACTTCTCCTGCCAGCCCATGGGGCCCAGTTCCTTGGTCAGCACCGCCACCCGCTCGCCCAGGCCCTCGATGCGCTCCTTCTCGGGCTTGAACACCACCATCATCAGCAGCCAGAGCAGGAAGACCATGGTCACGCCAATCGGCCACATGTACCAGGTCAGCTCGAAGAAGCCGATGTCCTTGCCGGTGAAGGTCTGGTACATGCCCGCCGCGGCCACGCCCCGGGCCGCGCCCAGGAAGGTGATGATGGAGCCCGCGCCGGCCACGTAGGCCATGCCGATGAACAGGGCCTTGCCGAACTTGGTGACCTTCTCCTCGCCGTCGGTGTACAGGGCGTGGATGGCCAGCAACAGCGGCATCATGGCCGCGGCCACCGCGGTGTGGGCCATCAACAGGGTCATGGCCGCCACGGTCAGGTAGCTGCCCAGCAGGATGATGCTGGTGCGCTCGCCGACCATGGTCAGCATTTTATAGGCCATGCGCTTGGTCAGGCCGGCCCGGGTGAAGGCCATGCCCAGCACCAGGGAGCCGAAGATGAACCAGACCGAGGGGTCCAGGAAGTCGCGGAAGCCCTCGCCGCCCTTGCGCAGGTGGAACAGGGCCTGCATCACGCCGATCATCACGCTGGTGACGCCGATGGGCAGCACCTCGAAGACCCACCAGCAGCCGGCCATCAGGAACAGGCCCAGGGCCAACTGCCCCTCGCGGCTGATGCTGAAGACCTTGCCCTGGGGATCGGAGGCGTTGGGCAGTTGGGGCAAATAATAAAACAAGGCGAAAAGCCCGATCCCCAACAGAATGAAGATCACGCGCTTTACGTCGATGGCCTTCTTCTTGGGGGCCAGTTCGATGGTCTCGGGCATGGGCGGCAGGCCGCCACCGGGTGCTCCGCCCGCCTGGGTTTTCACGGCATCGCTCATGGGTGCCTTCCTCCTCCTCGCTTCACGCAGTCGTCCGGGTTTGAAACAACCATTGCTCGCGTTTCGCACCACCCGGAAGATCCCCCGCCAGGTCCTGGCCGTCCCCCGGGCTTCATCGGGCTAGAAGCAGGAAGGATGCCAGATCCGCCCACCCCTGGGCGATAATGGCATATCTAGCGTGAATAACAATGTTTTTTCGCTGACAACCTGGTCTGGCGGGGCGGTGGCCGGGGCCGCGAAAACCGGCTGGCGTCAACAATAAGTGACACCCCTGAAATACCAGGGACTTAACGGCGTGAAATACTTCACTTATGAATCTGTCCTCTGCGGGGGACCAGCCCCGCGCCCGGCTGACCCCTGGGGTCTGACATCCGCGCCTGCCTTTCTCGGTTTGCGGGAATGCACAACTGTAGTAATCTTGGACGGCAACGCACAACCAGCCCATGCCGCGCTATGGCAAAGGAGCAGAGACATGCAGAAGTTCGCTTCCGTGGACGAGGCGTTGGACTTTGCCATCGCCAAGGAGGAGGAGGCCGCGCGTTTCTACAACGAGGTGGCGTCCAAGGCCAAACCCTGGATGGCCGAGATTTTCAAGGGCTTCGCGGCCGAGGAGGCCAAGCACCAGGCCAAGTTGCTGGGAGTGAAGCGGGGCCAGAAGATGCTGGACGCCGCGGCCAAAATCCAGGACCTGCACCTGACCGATTACCTGGTGGCGGATGACAACTGGGACGGCGCGGATTACCAGCAGGCCCTGATCCTGGCCATGAAGCGGGAGAAATCGGCCTTCAGGCTCTACACCGACCTGGCCGCCGCCACCCAGGTGGCGGAATTGCAGGATCTTTTCCTGGGTCTGGCCCAGGAGGAGGCCAAGCACAAGGTCTCCATCGAGATCGAATACGACAAGGTCATCCTGACCGACAACTAAAACCGATTGCAAAACGCCGTGTCCCCGCCGCCGTTACGGGCGCAATGCCCGGAATGGACGGCGACCAGGGCTGGGTGGTCGGCTGAATGCCTAAAAAACACCGGGCCGGTCCCTGGTGGGGACCGGCCCGGAGCATGACACCCTCCGGGCCCCGCAGACCGGAGAGAGGTCATTCCAAACCGGGTGACAAACCTCCGTTAGGTTCGTGGTCCGGGGAGGCTTCCCTCCCCCGCCTTTCTAGACCTGCCCAGGCGGCCGGGCGAAGGTCGGCGGCCTCTCCCCGCTTTGAGGACCGCGCTCCCTTCGACTCCGACCGGCCTGGGAGGCTAAATCATCAAGCCCGGGCCGGCGCGCGAACGGCTTAGCTCGTGCGGCCCAAGGCCAGCAATTCCTTGGTGTTCTCCCGGCTGTCCAGGATGTAGAGGATCACCCCCACCTGGCCCAGCTCCTCCTTGATCTGCATCAGCTTGCTGCGGTCCACCGCCTTCATGCGGATGTAGACCCGCCGCCGGCCCTCGGCCACCCGATCGTAGCTGGTCAGGATGCTGACCATGCGGCCGCCGTACTTGCGGATCACGTCGGCGGCCCGCTTGATGGACCCGCCCTCGTCCGGCAGATCCAGGGCGAACTGCACCCCGCCCCGGGTGACCCCGGTCAGGCTGATCAGGGCGCGGAAGATGTCGCTCTGGGTGAGCATGGCCACCACCCCGCCGCCATCGTCCACCACCGGCACCCCCGAGATCTTGCTTTCCAGCATGATCAGGGCCGCCTCCTCGATGGTGTCGTACATGTGCACGGTGATGGGCTTTGGGGTCATGATGTCCTTGACCTTGACCCGGCTCAGCAGGTAGGCCAACTCGTGGACTTCCAGGGCGGTGGCGTCGCTGGCCCCGGCCCGCTTCAGGTCCTTGTCGCTGACGATGCCGACCAGACGGCCGTTGCTGATCACCGGCAGCCGTCCGATATGGTTCTCCTTGAGCAGACGCATGGCATGACTCATGGAGTCATCGGGATCCACGCTCACCAGCCGAGTGCTCATCCAGTTGACCACCAACATGGTCCCACCTCCCGCCTGGTCCAA
>CALERA010000303.1 GCA_937908275.1 uncultured Desulfarculaceae bacterium
GAAGAAGGTGGGCAGGCCGATGGCCGCGCCGAAGAAGATCTGGCGGCGCTCGCTCTCCAGCACCGGATCGTCGGGCAACAGGCCGTGGGTCAGGCGGCCCTGGGCCAGGTATTGCCAGCACAGGGCGGTGACCAGGTTTTGCAGGGCCGCGGCCGGGGCCAGGTCGTCCAGCAGGCTGGGGAAGAGGCTGTAGTGCCGGCCCTCGAAGCCGGAGTAGCCGTGCACCGCCGTCTCGCGCTGGCGATAGAGCAGGTAGAGGGCCATCTTGGCGTCGAAGATGCCCAGGTCGCTGAGGTCCTGCTTGAGCCGGGCCTGGTTGCCGGGGGTCCCGTCCAGGGCCGGGGACTGGGGGGTGCTGAGCAGGCAGGCCAGGTAGTCGATCAGGCGATGGTCGGGCACGTGGTCGCCCTTGAGGCCGAAGACCCGGGCCACCAGGTTGTCCAGCAGCTCCGGGCCAAAGGGGGTGAGCAGGCGTCCCAGGACCTTGAGCCCGGCCTTCTTGCGCCAGCGCCGCCAGATCATGCGCAGGTGGGTGTAGTCCAGTTCGTGGGGCAGGAAGGCCAGGGCCCGCTCGGGGTGGAAGTAGGTGAAGGGCAGCCGGGTGGGCGCGGCGCTGTAGGTGCCCACGAACAGCGGCAGGAAGTGCTCCACGCCCTTGATGACCAGATCGCCGAAGTATTTCTCGTGGCCCTGGTCGAAGCCGCTGGCCGGATCGGCCAACAGCGCCCCCAGGCGGCGACTGCCCAGGCTGAGGTGGGTGCCGTTGTTGGCCAGGCAGGTGTTGGAGAGGTTGGGCAGCACCACCAGGTTGCGGGTGATGATCCCGGCCTCCCTGAGCTTGGCCACCGCGTTGAGCTGGCTGCGCGAGAGCACCTGGTGGCAGAGGTGCATGTAGCGGTGCTTGTCCTCGCCCCGGTCCCAGCCGCTCAGGCAGGGGCTCATGAACAGCTCGCGGTAAAAGCTGTCGCTGATGCAGTCGTTGAGCCGCTTCTGGCGCAGGGGCGGGCTGGGGGCGAAGTAGACCAGGGGGGTCTGGCCGCTGGCGGTCAGGCCAAAGGCCCGGGCCGCGAACTGGGTCAGGAGCTGGGTGAGCAGGAAGCGCTTGGCGGTCTCGCGGGCGATGGCCTGGCCGTTGCCCAGGGCCACCGGGGCGAAGGAGAAGGTCTCGGGCGAGGTGTTGTCGCTTAGGAAGTGCTCCATCAGGCGGCGGCCGGTGGCCTGGATCAGGGCCGGGGCCTGGGGCTGGCGGCCCAGGGCCTCGGCCAGGGACAGCTTCAGCAGGTAGCTGATGGGCAGGCGGTAGAGTTCGCGGCCCTGGTCGCGCACCAGGAAGCGGGCGGCGTCGTCCCGGGGGGGGCTCTGGGGATCGGCCTTGTCGGCCTTGAGGTCGGCCTCCAGCACCCGGCGGGCGGCGGGGCTCAGGCTCTCCAGGGGCGCCCGCACCCAGGAGTTCTCCCACAGCTCGCGGGAGTTGTCGGCCAGGTGGCGCTCCAGGTCGTGGAGCACCCGGGCCGGCAGCTCGCCGGAGGCCAGGCGCTTGTGGATGTTGCGATAGTAGTTGGACTGCTCGATGACCCGGGGCAGGTCCACGCTCTGGCGGGGGCCCTGCACCGCGGCCTGGAGCTCGTTCTCGGTGCCGGCGGTGGTGTCCCCGGGGCCAAAGGGCAGGGCGCGGGCCAGGGCCGCTCCCCGGGCGGGCAGGTCCATGACTTCGCGCAAACGGTGCGCCGCGGGGATGGCGGCCGCCTCGGGACGGCCAAAGGGAAGGGTTTTCATGCCTCGTTCCGTGAAAATTACTCCCGTTCGGGCTCCGACCTGGCCGAGGATGCGCCGGAGTCCAGGTGCGGTGGACGCCCCGCAACGTCCGGTCCGCGGTCCGGTTTCCGAAGCAAAGGTAGCAAGTAACACTTAATAATGAGTGGCGGTCAGGTTACCGCTGCGCGAAGAATCGGTGGCGAAAGGCGGCGGACGGCGAGAGGGCAACCATCGGGAAACAGGGGACTGTCCGGGTGTTGGACGCCGCGGGGCGCTGATGAGCGGGAGAGATTGCCGCGTCGCCCCAGGGGGCTCCTCGCAATGACAAAGGCGGGGGAGGCGTCGAAAGAACCAGCGATTGCCACGCCGCCTGACGGCGGCTCGCAATGACGGAGATAGAAGAGGTTGCCGCGCCGCCTGGCGACCCCTGGCGACGACGGAGGCGGGGCTGGCTCTCCAGCCCTAAGCCCCGCGTTCGTCCAGCAGGCGCTGGGCCTTGCCCTCGGCCCGGGGCAGGGAGCCGGGGGCCGCCAGCTCCACCTGGGCCGAGACCAGGAGTTCGGCCTTCAGGGCGGTGGAGATGCGCTTCCTGAGCCGGGCCATCTCCTCGGCGTCCATGGTGCGGGCCTTTTCGGAAACCTCCACCCGGACCGCCATCTGGTCGTTGTTGTCGCGGCGGGTGAGGTGGATCAGATAGGTGTTGCCGACTTCCTTGTAGGCCATCAGCACCGTCTCCACCTGCATGGGGTAGATGTTGACGCCCTTCAGGATGAACATGTCGTCGCTGCGGCCGGCGATGCGGCTCAGGCGGCGGTGGGTGCGGCCGCAGGCGCAGGAACCGGGCAGCAGGCTGCACAGGTCGCGGGTGCGATAGCGGATCAGGGGCATGGCCTGGCGGCCCAGGGTGGTCATCACCAGCTCGCCCACCTGGCCCTCGGGCACCGGCTCCAGGGTGTTGGGGTCGATGATCTCCACCAGGTAGGCGTCCTCCCAGATGTGCATGCCGTCCTGCTGCGGGCACTCCATGGCCACCCCGGGGCCGTTCATCTCGCTGAGGCCGTAGGAGTTGATGGCCATGACCCCGAAGCCCTTTTCGATGCGCCGGCGCAGGTCCTCGGAGTGGGGCTCGGCCCCGATGATGGCCAGGCGCAGGGCGCTGTCCTTGCGGGGGTCCAGGTCCAGCTCGGCGAAGGTCTCCAGCAGGCGCATGGCGTAGCTGGGGATGATGTGCACCGCGCTGGTGCCCAACTGGCGCATCAGGGTCACCTGGCGCAGGCTGTTGCCGGTGCCCGAGGGCACCACCAGGCAGCCCAGGCGCTCGGCCCCGTAGTGCATGCCCAGGCCGCCGGTGAACAGGCCATAGCCCACCAGGTTCTGGAAGACGTCGCTGGCGCGCATGCCGGCCATGTACAGCGAGCGGGCCACCAACTGGGTCCAGCCCTCCAGGTCCTCGGCGCTGTGGACCACGGCGGTGGGGGTGCCGGTGGTGCCGCTGCTGGCGTGCAGGCGCACCGCCTGGTCGCGCTCCACCGCCAACAGGCCGTAGGGATAGCCGGCGCGCAGGTCGCTCTTGGTGGTGAAGGGCAGGCGGGCCAGGTCGTCCAGGCTCTTGATATCCTGCGGATTCAGGCCCAGTTCGCTGAAACGCCTGGCATAGAAGGGCGCGCGGGCGGCCTGGGCCAGGCTGGCGCGCAGGCGGGTCAGTTGCAGGGCGCGGAGCTCTTCGGGAGCCAGGGTCTCGATCTCGGGCTGCCAATACATGCTGACACCTCGCGGACGTGCGGAACGGCGAGTATATCCCCAAACGCGACGATGATTGTGAGGTTTTTTACACCCGATGGGCGCAAAAAGCCACCGGCCCCGGAAAGGGGCCGGCGGCGGGAGGCCAGGGGCGCGCAAGGCGGCTAAAAGTTTTGGAATTGGTCCTCGTCCAGGGGGATCGCCGCCTGGGGGCGGGTCTTGGCGGGCGGCGGCGGGGCGGTCTCCGGGGCGGCGGGGGAGGCCTCGGCCGGGGCCTCCAGCAGCCTGGGCGCGGAACGGCCGTCGCCCCGCGCGCCGCCCTCCACCAGGGCCACCAACTCGTCCACGTAGGCCCGCATGTAGTCGGCCTGGCCCATCATCTCCTGACTGGAGGCCGAGGTCTGCTCGGCATGGGCCGCGTTCTGCTGGGTCACCTTGTCCATCTGACCCAGGGCCTGGTTGAGCTGCTCCACCCCCTGGGCCTGTTCGGAGCTGGCGGCGCTGATCTCGCTGAGCAATTCGGCCACCTTGGCGGCGCTGGCCGCCACCTGCGCGAAGGCCTGGTCGGTGACCGCCACCAGTTCCGAGCCGCGCCGCATGTTCTGGAGGTTCTCGGCGATGATCACCGAGGTGTTGCGGGCGGCCTCGGCCGCGCGCTGGGCCAGGGCCCGCACCTCCCCGGCCACCACCGCGAAGCCGGCCCCGGCCTCGCCCGCCCGGGCCGCCTCCACCGCCGCGTTCAGGGCCAGGAGGTTGGTCTGGAAGGCGATCTCGTCGATGGTCTTGATGATCTTGGCGGTCTGGTCGCTGGCCTGGCTGATCTGGTCCATGGCCGAACGCAGGTCCTGCATGGAGTCGTTGGCCTGGCCCACCACCTGGCGGGCTTGGTCCATGAACTGGTTGGCCTGGATGGCGTTTTCGGCGTTGGCCTTGCTCATGGAGGCCATCTCCTCCAGGCTGGAGGAGGTCTGCTCCAGGCTGGCCGCCTGCTGGCTGGCGCCCTCGGCCAGGGACTGGCTGGCCGCGCCCACCTCCTGGCTGCTGGCCCCCACCTGGTCGGCCGCCCCGCGCAGGGCGGTGATGGCCCGGCGCACCGGGCCGGTGATGGCCCGGGTCACCAGCCAGGCCAGCAGGAGACCCACCACCGCCGCGGCCGCCACCACCAGCAGCAGCAGCCAGCGGCCGCTCTGGGCGGTCTCGGTGAATTGTTGCTGGGCCTCGAAGCTGAGCTTCTGGCTGGACTCCATGAAGTCCCGGGCCAGGTTCTGGATGCGCCCCACCTGCTCCCTGGCCGCCTGGGCGTTGTCCACCTGCTTGGCGAAGGCCGCCTCATAGGCCAGGGTCTCCTTCTTCAGGTCGTCCGGGGCCACCTCCATGCCGCGCACGATCTTGAGGTGCTTGCCCACCTCGTCGGCCTTCTGGCCGTATTTGAGGTAGTACAGGGCCGCCACCCGGGCCCGCAGGGCCAGGGCGTCCATCTCGAAGGCCGCCCGCAATTCGTTCATGCCATAGGAGAGCATGTCGGCCAGGAACGCGGTCTTGCGCTCCAGGTCGTCCAGGTAGACCCCGGCGCAGACCACCATCTGCCAGGGCTCGAAATAGCGGGCGTAGGTGATCATGGGATAGACCGCGCTGCCGCCGCCGGGCTTGGTCCAGTGGTGCTCCACCTCGGCCTCGCCATCGGCCACCGCCGTCTCCACCAGCTCCTTGATGAAGGCCTGGCCGGTCTTCTGGTCCTTGATCACCCCGAAGTCCATGCCCTCCAACTGGCGCTCGTTGCCATGGGCCAGCAGGGTCATGTCCTTGCTGACCACGTAGAAGAAGTTGTTGCCGGAAAAGCGCAGGGAGCGAATCAGGTCCAGGCCGGCGGACTGGGGCTGGCCGGTGCGATGGATGAAGCTCAGGGCGTGGTAGGCCAGGTTCACCACGTCGCTGATCTGCTTGAGGGTGTTCTTGTCCATGGTGGCCTTGAGGTTGTCCACCAGGTTGTCGCGGGTGGAGACGGCCACCCGCTCCGACTCCTGGGAGCTGAGGCGGGCCATGGTCTCCGAGACGGCCTGCAACTCCTGCAGGAGCTTGGCGTCCTCCTCGGTCAGGCGCTTGATCTGGTCGGCGGCGGTGCGGTAGCCCGCCTGGGCCGCGGTCAGCTTGTCCAGTTGCTCGGCGGACAGGCCCCGCTCCTTGAGCTGATCCAGGGCGGTCTTGATCTCGGCCAGGGTCTCGCCCAACTTGGCGAAGGACTGCTGGTCGGCCCGCAACAGGTAGTTCTTCTCCTGGCGACGGGCCTCCAGGAGCAGAGTTTGCAGCTTCAGGGCCAGTTCCTCGTTGCCGGCGTGGCCGATGACCTGGTACAGACTCAGGTTGCCCAGGCCGCCGATGACCAGGGCCAATATCACCACCGCCAGGAACCCGCCGAAAATCTTGCCCGCAACCCCCAGGCGCAGTCGCTTCATCAGATATTCCCCCTTTGGCGCGGACCCGCTGCGAAGACAGGCTTGCGCCGGGGCTGGGCAAGCGGGGCCGGCGAGACGAAAAGGGGAAGGGAATCGCCCCCCCAGGGACTGTCCCCCCCCTGGTAACGAATCCCGGACACTCTAGAACGACTTAACCCGTCAAGGCAAGGGCCTAAGGCCGTCAGCGCACCAGGGCGTAGGCGTAGAAACTGGCCGCCCGGCGTCCCTTGCCGGCCTCGCGGGACAGGTCCTGGGCGGCGAAGAGCTTGCCGTCCCAGGCCCGCAGCAGGTCGGCCATGGCCTGGGCCTGGACAAAGGAATGGCTCACCCAGAGGAGCTTCATGACCATCCAGGGCTGACTCTGGCATTGCATCTGGAATTCGGCGGCGGGATCGCTGGTCAAGCCGGTGCGCAGGTTCAGGCAGGCCAGGTTGAGCTCGCCCAGCCTTTGGGCCAGGCGCTCCATGACCTCCTCCGGCGCGCCAATGCAGACCTCGCTGTAATCCAGGGACATACCCATCCCCCAGCAACCGGGTCCAGATTCAGTCTAGCACGGTCGGCGGGAGGCGCGCGCGGGCTGGATTTTGCCGGTGGCCGGTGATAAGATCGGAAGAGCGTCGTGTAGGGAAAGAGTGTAGATCTCGGTGGT
>CALERA010000304.1 GCA_937908275.1 uncultured Desulfarculaceae bacterium
CTCGGCCTGGGCCAGGAGGGCCAGCAGGCGGCGGTCCGGCCCGCCTTGGGCCAGGGCCGCGCGCAGGCGGGCCAGGGCGGCCTCGGCCCGGCCGGCGGCCAGGTCGGCCTGGGCGGCGGTCACGGCCCGGCCCCGGGAGATGGCCCGGGGGAGCAGGAGCTTGTCGGTCAGCAGCTCCTGGAAGGTCAGGCGGTCGTTCTTGGGCACCAGGTCCAGGCGGTATTGCACCGCGAAGACCAGGCTGAAGGTGGCGCAGAGCCCCACCAGGGCCCAGGCCGCGCGCCGGGGCCGGGTCGCCAGGCGGCCCAGGAGGACCACCAGGCCGGCGGCCACGAAGGGCAGGGCCTCGGTGAGCATCCGGGCCCCGAAGCTGTGGGGCTGGCGCCAGGCGTTGGCCAGGGAGCCCACCACCGCCACCTGGGCCAGGGCGGCCAGCAAGAGCGGCAGGCAGAGGCGGGGCCTGCGCCAGCACCCCCAGACCAGCCCGGCCAGGCCCAGCAGGGTCAGGGGGGTCCAGACGAACCAGCCCCGCAGCGAGGAAAACAGCACCGCGACAAAGTGGCGGGGCGGAAAGCCCAGAAAGCCTTCGCCCTGGGGCACCAGGAGATAGCCGCCGTAGATGGCCTTCCACTCCAGGAGTTGGGGCGTCACCACCAGGAGCAGGCCGGCCGCGCCCAACAGCCGCGCCCCCCACCAGGCCCCGGGGCGCTCCCGCCAGGCCGCGCCCCGGCTGGCGGCCAGGCCCCAGGCCTCGTCCAGCAGGGGAACCACCAGGAACAGGGCGGTCTGCCAGCGGCAGATGATCATCAGGCCCGCGGCCAGGCCCACCCCCAGCCAGGCCCCGGGCCGGTCCCCGCCCCGGGCCGCCCCCCAGCGCCAGAGGAACAGGGCGGTGGCCATGAAGGCGCTGACATGGGTCATGGGCGAAAAGGTCAGGTAGGACAGGGTGGTGGCCGGCCAGAGCCAGAGGCAGGCCAGGAAGGCCAGCCAGTCGCGCCGGCGCGGGTCCGAGACCCAAGCATCCGCCCAGGAGCGCAGGAACAGGAATAAAAAACCCAGGCCCAGGCCCAGGAGGACCGGGTTGGTCAGGTGGTAGAAGGTCAGGGCCAGGCCGGAGCGGGCCTCGCCGCCCTGGCCCAGGGCCAGGTCCAGGCCGTGGCCCAGGGCCAGGAAGGGCAGGGCCAACAGGCTGTAGCCAATGGGAAAGGGCGAACCCGGCCGGCCGGTGGCGGGTTGCAGCGCCAGCCAGGGGCTGATTTCGTGCTCGATCACCTGGTATTGGTTGGTCAGGTCCAGGTCGCGGTCCAGGAGCAGGGAATGGGCCACCGCGAAATAGGCCGCCGCGTCCACCCCGCTGATCTTGACGATGGCCCGCCCCCCGGGGCGCAGGGTGTCGGCGGTCAGCAGCAGGCCGGCCAGGAGCGCGCCCAGCAGCCAGAAGGCGGCGAGCATTTTGTGCGGACGTTGGCGGAGCAAGGCCGGGCCTCCCTCGGTGATGGGCAAGAGGTTAGCACGATCGGGGGAGGGGCGGCGCGGGATTGCCGGAGCGCGGCGGAAATGTTAAGAACGGTGCCAGCCAAGAGCGAGGGGAGAGCCATGATCGTCACCTTGGACGGACCGGCCGGGGCCGGCAAGTCCAGCGTCAGCAAGCGCTTGGCCCGGGAACTGGGCTTCGCCTTCCTGGACACCGGGGCCTTGTACCGGGCGGTGGCCCTGGCGGTGCTGGAGTCCGGCCGCCTGGAGGCCGACGAGGCCGCCCTGGCCGCCTGGCTGCCCGGGGTGGCCCTGGCCGCCAGCCTGGAGGAGGGCCGCTTCGTGGTGCGCCTGGCCGGCCGGGACGTGGAGCCCCTGATCCGCAACGAGCAGGTGGCCGGCGCGGCCAGCCGGCTCTCGGCCCTGGGGCCGGTGCGGGCGCGGTTATTGGACCTGCAACGCCAGGCCGCCGGCCAGGGCCATCTGGTGGCCGAGGGCCGCGACATGGGCACCGTGGTCTTTCCCCGGGCCGAGGCCAAGTTCTTCCTGACCGCCAGCCCCGAGGAGCGGGCCCGCCGCCGCCTGCGGGAGTTGCTGCCCACCCGGCCGAAGCTGACCCTGGCCGAGGTGTTAGGCGACATGGCCCAGCGCGACCAGCGCGACGCCCAGCGCAGCCTGAGCCCCCTGCGGCCGGCGCCCGACGCGGTGGTGGTGGACACCACCGCCCTGGACGAGGACGCGGTGCTGGCCCTCCTGGCCCAGCGGGTGCGGGGGCTCCTGGCCGGTTCGGACAAACAATTCTTGTAATCATCACGCGATTCTGGTACTAAAACTTAGTTTGAGGCAGGCCATCCGGCCCCACCCGGGGTGCGGGGGGCCGTTAGCACGTTGTTTTTGTTAACCTAACTCCTACAAGGCACTAAGTAACATGGCTGAAAGCGATCTGAACAAGGACCAGGAGACGGTAGAGACCGCCGCCGCAACCCCCGCTGAGACCCCCGCCCCGGCCCCGGTCGACGAGGAAGACCTGGATCAGGAGGAACTGGCCCTGCTCTACGAGCAGTCGTTCCGCACCATCCAGGAGGGCGAGGTGGCCAAGGGCACCATCGTGTCGGTGGAAAACGACTACGTGGTGGTTGACATCGGCTACAAGTCCGAGGGTCAGATCGACATCAACGAGTTCAAGGACGCCGACGGCAACATCAAGGCCGAGGTGGGCCAGCAGGTGGACGTGCTGCTGGAGCGGGCCGAGGACGAGGACGGCACCATCATCCTGAGCAAGGAGAAGGCCGCCAAGATCAAGGTCTGGGACGAGATCAGCCGCGTCTACAACGAGGACGGGGTCATCACCGGCGCCATCGTGGGCCGGGTCAAGGGTGGCATGAGCGTGGACATCGGGGTGCCGGCCTTCCTGCCCGGCTCCCAGGTGGACCTGCGCCCGGTGCGCAACCTGGACTCGCTGATCGGCCAGACCTTCGACTTCAAGATCCTGAAGTTCAACAAGAAGCGCGCCAACATCGTGCTCAGCCGCCGGGTGCTGCTGGAGAAGGAGCGCGAGTACAAGAAGCGCGACACCCTGAAGGTGCTCGAGGACGGCCGGGTGATGAAGGGCGTGGTCAAGAACCTCACCGACTACGGCGTCTTCGTGGACCTGGGCGGCATCGACGGCCTGCTGCACATCACCGACATGAGCTGGGGCCGGGTGGGTCATCCCTCGGAGATGTTCAAGATCGGCGACGAGATCGAGGTCAAGGTCCTGCACTTCGACCGCGACCGCGAGCGGGTCAGCCTGGGCCTGAAGCAGCTGAAGGAGGACCCCTGGAGCGCGGCCGCCGAGAGCTATCCGGTGGGCACCCGGGTCTCCGGCAAGGTCGTCAGCCTGGCCGACTACGGCGCCTTCGTCGAGGTGGAGGAGGGCGTCGAGGGCCTGATCCACGTCAGCGAGATGTCATGGACCCGCAAGGTCCGTCATCCCTCCAAGATCGTCAACGTGGGCGACACCGTCGAGGCGGTGGTGCTGTCCATCAACCCCGAGGCCAAGCGCATCAGCCTGGGCATGAAGCAGGTCGAGCCCAACCCCTGGGACCTGATCGCCGAGAAGTACCCGGTGGGCACCATCATCGCCGGCCGGATCAAGAACATCACCGACTTCGGTCTGTTCATCGGCATCGACGAGGGCATCGACGGCCTGGTCCACATCAGCGACATCTCCTGGACCAAGCGCCTGAAGCACCCCGGCGAGATCTTCAAGAAGGGCGACGAGGTCAAGGCGGTGGTGCTCAACATCGACCGCGAGAACGAGCGCTTCAGCCTGGGCATCAAGCAGCTTGAGGCCGATCCCTGGGACGACATCCCCAACCGCTACCGGGTGGGCACCAAGGTCTCCGGCGTGATCACCAACGTCACCGACTTCGGCCTGTTCGTGGAGCTGGAGGAGGGCGTCGAGGGCCTTGTCCACGTCAGCGAGATCAGCCAGGACAAGATCAAGACCCCGGTGGGCATGTACAACGTCAACGACACCATCAGCGCCAAGGTGGTCAGCGTCTCCCGCCGCGAGCGCAAGATCGGGCTGTCCATGCGCCGGGCCGACGAAGAGGACGAGCGCTCCTCCTACAGCGAGTACCTGAACTCCACCCAGGCCGCCACCAGCAACCTGGGCGAGCTGCTGAAGGAAGGCCTGGCCCAGAAAGAGGCCGAGGCCAAGCCCGAGGACGAAGAGTAACCTTTGCGGCCCCTGAGCAGGGACCATGCGTAAAGCGCCAATGGCCGCCGCGATCGGGATCAGCCTCCTGATCGTGGCGGCCTTTGCCTTGGGGCTGGTGCTCCTGGCCGCCAAGCCCGAATCCGGCCCCCTGTTCGGGGCCAAGCTGGGCCTGGTGCAGGTCAAGGGCGCCATCGAGGACTCCCGCCTGGTGCTGGAGGCCCTGGACGAGTTCGCCCGCGACGACGCCATCAAGGCCATCGTGCTGCGGGTGGACAGCCCCGGCGGCGGGGTGGGGCCCAGCCAGGAGATATTCCGCCAGCTCCAGCGCACGGTGGCGGTCAAGCCGGTGGTGGCCTCCATGGGCTCGGTGGCGGCCAGCGGCGGCTACTACATCTCCGCCCCCTGCACCAGGATCGTGGCCAATCCCGGCACCATCACCGGCTCCATCGGCGTCATCGCCGTGATCCCCGACCTGGAGAACCTGCTGGACAAGCTGGGGATCAAGCTCCAGACGGTCAAGACCGGCGAGCTCAAGGGCGCGGGCCTGCCCAACCGGCCCCTGAACGAGGCCGAGCGCAAGATGCTCACCGAGCTGAACCTGGACCTGTACCAGCAGTTCCTGGGCGCTGTCATCCAGGCCCGCGAGCTGGCCAACCAAC
>CALERA010000305.1 GCA_937908275.1 uncultured Desulfarculaceae bacterium
GGCGCGGCCTACAACCTGGACCTGATCGAGGCCCTGGAGCTGGGCCACATGCTCGACGTCTGCGCGGCCATCACCGAGGGCGCCCTGGCCCGCCAGGAGAGCCGCGGCGGCCACTACCGCGACGACTTCCCCAACCGCGACGACGTCAACTGGCACCAGCACACCCTGAGCTTCCTGGAGCCCGACGGCAGCGTGAGCCTGGCCTACAAACCGGTGCGCATGCAGCCCCTGACCGTGGAGTCCATCGCCCTGGCCGAGCGCAAGTACTAGGCCGCGGCAGAAAATAAAGAGAGGTCCCCATGGACAGCGTGACCTTCACCATATTGCGTTACGATCCCGCCTCCGGCAAGGAGCCCTACTACCAGGACTATCAGGTCCAGATCACCAAGCCGGGCATGATGATCCTGGACGGCCTGAACCAGATCCGCTGGGAGCAGGACGGCACCCTGGCCTATCGCCGCTCCTGCCGCGAGGGCGTCTGCGGCTCCGACGGCATCAACGTCAACGGGGCCAACATGCTCACCTGCGTCACCCACATCGACGAGGTGGTCAAGAACGGGCGGCTGGTGATCCAGCCCCTGCCCGGCCTGCCCCTGGTCAAGGATCTGGTGGTGGACCTGGAGGACTTTTTACAAAAGTACTTCACGGTCAAACCCTACCTGATCACCCGGACCCCGGACCCGGACAAGGAGCGCCTGCAAAGCCCGGCCGAGCGCAAGAAGCTGGACGGCCTCTACGAGTGCATCCTCTGCGCCTGCTGCTCCAGCTCCTGTCCGTCCTACTGGGCCGACCCCCGCTACCTGGGCCCCAGCGCCCTGCTGAACGTCTGGCGCTTCATCGAGGACAGCCGCGACGAGGGGGCCGACGAGCGCCTGGACATCCTGGACGACCACCACGCCTCCTGGCGCTGCCACACCATCCTCAACTGCGTGGAGGCCTGTCCCAAGGGTCTCAACCCCACCAAGGCCATCGCCGGCATCAAGAAGGCCCTGGTCAACCGCCGGTTCTAGCCGGCGCGCCCAGCGACGTTTCCCCGCCCCGCCCCCCGACCGCCGGGGGACGGGGCGTGGCGCTTGACCGGGAGGAGAGCGAGCATGGAAGAGCCCGGCCTGCGCGACAAGCGCCTGCGCCTGGCCTGCCGCCGGGGTTTCCTGGAGGTGGAGCTGGCCCTGCGCCCCTGGGTGGAGGCCCATCTGGGACGCCTCGCGCCGGCCGAGCTGGACGACCTGGAGCGGCTGCTGGACCTGGAGGACCTGGACCTGTGGGAGATCATCTGCGGCCGCCGTCCCGGGCCGGAGGGCTTGGTCTCGGACCTTTTGCCGCGCTTGAGGGCCGACCTAATGCGCGGACGCCCCAAGCCTTAGGACTTGCGGGGGATAATCTGTTTGACAAGTCCCGGAGCCCTGGTCTATGTTTGGGGATGGATTGGGCATTGAATCCGGGCGCTTATTGGTCAAGCGAGCTTGATCGGGCGGCCGGGGCGGGCTCGGGGGGCGGGCGAGGCAACCCAAGCGAGGCGTGAGCGACCGGTGAGCAGCGAGCAACATCCCCTGGAGGTGGTCCTCACCCCCGAGCAGATCCAGGCCCGAGTGCGGGAGCTGGGTCGGCAGATTTCCTCCGAAATGGGTCCGGACACGGTCCTGCTGGGCATCTTAAAGGGCGCGTTCGTCTTCATGGGCGACCTGGCCCGGGCCATGACCGTGCCGGTGCAGGTGGATTTCGTGCGCCTGGCCTCCTACGGGGCCGACAGCGTCTCCTGCGGCACCATCACCATGTCCAAGGCCCCGGAGCTGAACCTCAAGGGCAAGCGGGTGCTGGTGGTGGAGGACATCGTGGACACCGGCCGCACCGTGCGCTGGCTGCTGGATTGCCTGACCGGATTGGGCGCGTCCGAGGTCAGGGTCTGCTCGTTCATCGACAAGCCCGAGCGCCGCGAGCTGGAACTGGATATCGACTACGTGGGCTTCCGGGTCCCCCAGGGTTTCCTGGTGGGCTATGGCCTGGACTATAACGAATGTTATCGGCACCTTCCCGGTGTCTACGAGGTCAAGCTGGAACCCCAGCGAGGCTGAGGATGGCCCCATGATCGTCCAGTGCGAATCCTGCCAGACCAAGTTCAATCTCGACGACAGCCGCTTGGGCGCGGATGGGGCCTGGGTGCGTTGCAGCCGCTGCCAGGACGTGTTCCAGGTCATTCCGCCGGGCGCGGCCGGGTCGGCCGATGCCAAGGCCAAGTCCCAGGATGTTTTCGAGCTTAGCGACGAGCCCGGCCAGGCGGCGGCCGCCGCCGAGGACGCCGATTTCGGCCTGGACGTGGACGCCATGACCCGCCGCGACTCCG
>CALERA010000306.1 GCA_937908275.1 uncultured Desulfarculaceae bacterium
ATGGGCCAGGCCCAGCGCCTGGCCTTCATCACCAACCTGGCCCGCAGCGCC
This sequence comes from uncultured Desulfarculaceae bacterium, assembly GCA_937908275.1. Lineage (GTDB taxonomy): Bacteria > Desulfobacterota > Desulfarculia > Desulfarculales > Desulfarculaceae > JACRDC01. The sequence goes on from CALERA010000306.1 coordinate 52, forward strand.
GGCGAGGCCGCGGACCGGGCCTGACGGCTAGCGGGCCACCAGCACCTCGAAATCGTCCAGGGTCACCTCCTGGCCGCCCCAGCCCACGTGGCAGCGCCCGGCCCAGGCCCGGCCGATGTGCAGGCCGTCGCGGTGGCGCCCCCGGCAGACGCACATGGACTGGCCCTGGGCCCGGCCGCCCACCAGGCAGCCCCCGCCCAGCAACCCGGCCCCGGCCTTCTCCCAGGTGTAGCCCCCGGGGCGGGTCAGGACCTCGAACTCGGTGAGCAGGACCTCCTTGCCCCGGTGGCCCACGTTGCAGCGGCCGCGCCACCACTTGCCCAGGTGGACCCCGTCCTCCAGCCTGCCCCGGCAGACGTAGGTCTCGCCGTCCTTGACCATGCCCCCGCCCACCGCCCCGGCCGGCAGCTCCTCGCCCTTGGCCTGCACCCACTTCAGGCCCCGGCCGGTGAGCACCTCGTAGGGCGCGGCCAGGATCTCCTGTCCGCCCCAGCCGATGCGGCAGCGGCGGTCCACCACCTCGCCCAGGTGGATGCCGTCGCGGTGGAAGACCCGGCAGGCGTAGAGGTCGGCCCCGCCCGCCCGGCCGCCGGCCACCGCGTCGCGGGGGAAGTCCTGGCCATGGGGCAGCCAGCGCGGCCCGCCCTTGTCCACCAAAACCTCGAACTCGGCCAGGCTGACCTCGTGCCCGCCCCAGCCGATGTTGCAGCGGCCGTTGAAGAGCTTGCCCACCTGGACCCCGTCGCGGTGGTTGACCCGGCAGACGTAGAGATCGGCCTCGGGCACGAAGCCGGCCTTGACCGCGTCCGGGGGCAGTTGCCCCTGGTAGCGCTCCCAGATCATCTCCGCCCCCAGGGGCGGGGACCAGGCCAGGACGGCCAGGCAGAGCAGGCAAAGACAGGCCAGGCGGCGCACGGCGATCCTCCGGCTCAGGCCAGGAGCTGGTCCACGGTCTGCACCGTCAAGAGCGGGTCCAGGGGGCTCTTGCGGTAGACCTCCAGGCAGCCCTGGTGGGTGGCGTCATCGATGGCGTTGCTGGCGTCGTCCACCAACACCGCCCGGAAATCGTTGGCCACCGCGTCCAGGGCGGTGGTGAGCACGCAGTAGGGCGTCATCAGGCCGCAGACCAGGACCCGCTCCACCCCCATGAGGCGCAGGGTCTGGTCCAGGTCGGTCTTATAGAACCCGCTCAGGCGGCGCTTGGGCAGCCAGTGGTCCTGGGGCTGGCGGTCCAGCAGCCCGCTGACCTCGGCCCCCTGGGTGCCGCGGATGGAGTGGGGCTTCATGCGCCCGCGGAAGATGAAGTCGTTTTCCAGGAAACTGTCGGTGGTGAAGATCACCGGCCAATCCCGCTGGCGAGCCCCGGCGATCAGCCGGTTCACCGCCGGCGCGATGGCCGTGCCGCGCTGGGCCACCTTGGGGTAGTGCCCCAGTTCCAGGCTGTCCTTCACCATGTCCACGATCACCACCGCGCTGCGCATCTTCCCCTCCCCCTGGCCGGCCCCGGACCATCCGGGGTCCACGGACACCCCAGGTTAGCCCAGGCCGCCGCCGGGCGCAAGCGGCCGGCAGGGCGGGAGCGGGGGGCCGGAACGGCGGCCGGCTCAGGCCTTCCGGGCCTGGCGGGCGAAGGCCCCGGCCAGGTGCTCGGCCGCCCGGGCCACCCGGGCCGGGTCCGGCCCCGGCTTCAGCTCCACCACCTTGATCGGCGCGGGCAACAGCCGGGCGCCGAGCCAGTCCCAGTTCAGCTCGCCCTCGCCCGGGGGCTGGTGGTCGTCGGGTCCGGTGGCGTCGTGCAGGTGGCAGCCCACCAGGCGGTCGCCCAGGGTCTCCAGGTAGGTCTGGGCGGTGTTGAGCCCGGCCAGCTCGCGGTTGTGGGCGTGGCCGGTGTCGTGCCAGTAGCCCAGGGGCGCGCCCGCGAAGCGCTCCAGCAGGTTGCGGGTCTCGGAAAGATTGGGGGCCTGGAAGACATGGAAGCGGTTCTCCACCCCCAGGACCAGGCCCAGCTCCCCGGCCCGGCGAAGGAGCGGCTCCAGGGCGAAGCTCAGGGCGTCCAGCACCGCCGGCGAGGCCGCCCGCCGGGCCTTGACCACCGCCAGCAATTCCGGGGTCATGCCCCCCCGGCGGGCCGCCTCCCGGGTCAGCTCCTTGGCCCCCAGGCCCGGCACCCAGCCCAGGTGCAGCACCACCGCCCGGGCCTCCAGGTCGGCCGCGGTCTCCAGGCTGACGCCGGTGTATCTGACCGCCAGTTGGCGCTCCTCGCGCTCGGCGCTGGCCAGGTTGAACAGGTCGCCGCTGGGCTCCAGCTTGCCGGCGGCCTCGGGCGGGTAGGGGCAAAAATTGTGGACGCTGGTGACGCTCATCCCGCGCTGGCGCAGGCCGGCGCGCAGGCCGGCCAGGGTGGCCGGGTGCAGGCGGTATTCCAGCTCCACCCGGGAGAATCCGGCCGCCTGGACCAGGTCCAGGATCCGCTGGGGATCGCTCTCGCGCAGCCAGGAGGTGGACAGGGAGAGATCGCCGCGGTTGAAGGTGGGCATGGTCCGCTCCTGCTTGGGGTGCTCGCCCGGTCTAGCTTACCACCAGGGGCGGGCGCGGTCCCCCCGCCGGGCCTAGTCCGCCACCTCCACCCGGTTCTTGCCGGCGGCCTTGGCCCGGTACAGGGCCAGGTCGGCCCGGGCCACCAGGCCGAGGGCGTCCTCGTCCGGGTTGAGCCGGGCCACTCCCAGGCTGAGGGTCACCGGGTCCGAATCGGCGCCGCCGTCGCGGTTCAGGCCCCGCTCCATGCCGGAGCGCACCCGCTCGGCCACCAGGCGGGCCCCGTCCAGGTCGCTGGCCGGCAGGATCACCGCGAACTCCTCGCCGCCGTAGCGGCAGGCGCAATCGCCCTCGCGCAGGCTCAGACGCAGGACCGCGGCCAGGGCCTTGAGCATCTGGTCGCCCTCCAGGTGGCCGTGGCGGTCGTTGAAGGCCTTGAAATTATCCAGGTCCAGCATGATCAGGGACAGGGGGTTCTCCAGCCGGCGGGCGTGATCCAGCTCGCTGGCCAGACGGCTCTCGAAATAGCGCCGGTTGTAGAGCCCGGTCAGGCCGTCGGTGATGGACATCTCGCGGTAGCGGCGCTGGCTCTGGGCCAGTTGCTCCCGCTCCCGGTGCAGGTCGCGCACCCGATAGGCCAGGGCGAAGGTGAGCAGGATCGCTTCCAGGGCCCGGCTGGCGGGCAGGGCCAGGGTCAGCTTGGGAGCCAGGCCCAAAAAGCCCAGGATGAAGCTCAGGCTGCCCAGGATCAGCACCGTCCAGGCCAGGAGGAAAAAGCGCGCCGGCCGGAACCCGCGCCGCAGGCAGACCCAGCCCGCGAGCCAGGCCTGGATCGGGGCCAGGCTGGCGGTGGCGTAGCCCAGGTAGACCGCCAGGTCGGCCCGGTTCATGGCCGCCAGGAACAGCACCCCCACCGACATCACGACGAAAATGTTGAGGATTTTGTCCCAAAACGGCGCGTTGGTCCGGGTGAGCAGGAAGGCGCGGGTGAACAGGACCGCGAAAAGCTGCGAGCAGCCCAGGCTGAAGGCCAGCAACTGGGTCAGGCCGGGACTGGGCATCTCCAGCAGCGAGCGCAGGTGCCCCTGCATCACCACCTGGGCCAGGAGCATGCTGCCCACGTAGGCCAGGTAGACCAGGTAGGCCCGGTCGCGCATGGACAGGTACATCACCAGGTTGAAGAGCATCATGGCGGCCATGATGCCGTAGATCAGGCCGAAGGCCAGGCTGTCGCGGTAGACCAGGGCCAGGAAGCCGTCGTCGCTCCACAGATGGATGAGCAGGCTCAGGGAGCTCTGGCTTTCCAGGCGCAGGAAGCAGGCCCGGCTCCAGTCCAGGTTTTCCGGCAGGCGGAAGACCTGGCTGCGGAAGTCCTCCTGCTCCGGGGGGCGGGGACGCTGGACCCCGGCCGCCAGGTGCAGCCAGCCGCCCGGGGGTTGGGTCAGGGGCAGGTAGAGGTCGAGCGTGTCGATGATCCCCTTGTCCAACTCCAGGTACCAGACCTGGGAGGAGGCGGGTGCCAGGGCGGGCAGGTCCAGGCGCACCCACCAGGGATTGCTGCGGTTGCCCAGGGACAGCTCGGCCTTGGGTTGAAGCTTGAAGACGTCCTGTTGGGAAAGCAGGGGGATCGCGCTGAAGTCCAGGGCGTCCCGGGAGTCCTCCAGGACCGCCACCCGCAGGGGCGCCACCGGCTCCCCGGGGCTGGGGCCGGCGGCCGGGGCCAGGCCGGCGCAGAGCAGCGCCGCCAGGAAAAACCCAGCCCCCCACGCCGGACGGGCGCGGGTTTTGGGATGCCATGCCCGCCTCTTCAAGCCTCACCCCTGTTGAACCGGTTGCCAGGCAGGTATAGGTTAAAATACTACCATGGATCGCGCGCCACAATGACTGATCACCAGCCGGCGGGCAAAGGCCTTGCGCCCGGGCGGGGCAGGCTCTATCATGACTCTGAGACTATACTTTCCCCCCAAGGCGGCCTGCCCGGCGCACCCCGCGGACCCCGGGGCGCGCGAGGGGTCGGATCGTCCCGGCAATTCTGTTTCGTCCCTGGGAGGCGTCATGAAAATCAAGCGGTTGGCCCATATTGGCGTGGCGGTGAAGGACATCGACGAGGTGGCCAAGGTCTACACCGAGTTCCTGCCGCTGAACCTGGACTCGGTGGACGCGGTGGGCGAGCTGCGCACCGGCTTCCTGCCGGTGGGCGAAACCAGCATCGAGCTGGTGATGAGCACCACCCCCGAGGGGGTGATGGCCAAACACGTGGAGAAGCGCGGCGAGGGCATCCACCACCTGGCCTTCGAGGTGGACGACGTGGAGGCGGCCTGCGCCGAGCTCAAGGCCAAGGGCGTGCCCCTGACCAGCGACGCCCCCCGCCCCGGGGCCCACGGCAGCCGGGTCCTGTTCCTGCACCCCAAGGCCACCCGCGGGGTGCTCATCGAGCTGGTGGAGATGCCCCAGGACCACTGAGGGGCCGCAAGGCCCGAGGGACAGCCGATGTCCAATCCCAGCGCGGCCGGCGGCCGCTATCGCCTGGCGCCCCTGGCCGAGGCCGACCGCCAGCCGGTGATCGACATCCTGAATCATTACATCGAGACCAGCTTCGCGGCCTTTCCCCGGAGCAAGGTGCCCTATCAGTTCTTCGCGCCCTTTCTCAAGGCGGCCGAGAGCCATCCCTCGGCCACGGCCCGGACTGAAAACGGCCAGGTGGCCGGCTTCGGCCTGCTGCGGCCCTTCCATTTCGCCGACAGCTTCGCGGCCACGGCGGAGTTCTCCTGTTTCCTGCACCCCGACCACACCCGCCAGGGTCTGGGCGGCCTGATCCTGGACCATCTCTGCGCCGAGGCCGAAAAGCGCGGCATCCGCACGGTGCTGGCCCAGATCTCCTCGCCCAACCAGGCCAGCCTGGATTTCCACGCTCGCCACGGGTTTCGGCAGAGCGGGCGGCTGGCCGGGGTGGGAAATAAGTTCGACCAGGATTTCGACGTGATTTTCATGCAAAAATCCCTGGCCGGGGCCTAGGCCCGGCCGCCCGCTGGAGAGAACGCATGTGGGAATACACTGACAAAGTTAGGAAGTACTTCACCGACCCCGTGAACGTGGGCGAGGTGGAAAAGCCCGACGGCGTGGGCGAGGTGGGCTCCCTGGCCTGCGGCGACGCGCTGCGGCTGACCTTCAAGCTGGACGACCAGGGCAAGATCGAGGATGCCCGCTTCCAGACCTTCGGCTGCGCCAGCGCCATCGCCTCCAGCAGCGCCCTGACCGAGATGATCAAGGGCAAGACGCTCGATGAGGCGGCCAAGGTCACCAACCGCGACATCGCCGACTTCCTGGGCGGCCTGCCGCCGGAGAAGATGCACTGCTCGGTGATGGGCGAGCAGGCCCTGCAGGCGGCCATCCGCAACTACCAGGGTCTGGAGCCCCTGCCCAGCGAGGAAGGCGAGGTGATCTGCGAGTGCTTCGGGGTCACCGACCAGGAGATCGAGCGGGTGGCCCGGGGCAACAACCTCCACACCGTGGAGGAGATCACCAACTACACCAAGGCCGGCGGCGGCTGCGGCAAGTGCGTGGACAAGATCGAGGCCCTGTTGGCCAAGATCTGGTCCCAGCCCGCGCCCCAGGCCGCGGCCCCGGCCCCGCCCAAGAAGAAGCTGACCAACATCCAGAAGATGAAGCTGATCGAGGAGACCCTGGAGCGCGAGGTCCGGCCCGCGCTCAAGGCCGACGGCGGCGACATCGAGCTGATCGACATCGCCGGCGACGTGGTGCAGGTCTCCCTGCGCGGGCGTTGCGCGGCCTGCGCCGCCAGCCAGGCCACCCTGGGCCAGTTCGTGCAAACCAAGCTGCGGGAGTTCGTCAGCGACGAGCTGATCGTGGAGGAGGTGCGGCCGTGAGTCACCAGCACGTGGTCTATCTGGACAACAACGCCACCACCCGCACCGCGCCGGAGGTGGTGGCGGCGATGCTGCCCTTCTTCGGCGAGCACTACGGCAACCCCAGCTCCATGCACACCTTCGGCGGCGCGGTCAAGGCCCACATCGACCAGGCCCGCCAGCAGGTGGCCGACCTCCTGGGCTGCCTGGCCGAGGAGGTGATCTTCACCTCCTGCGGCACCGAGAGCGACAACGCCGCCATCATGAGCACCCTGCGCTCCTTCCCCGGCAAGCGCCACGTGGTCACCACCCGGGTGGAGCACCCGGCGGTGCTGAACTTCTGCCAGGACCTGGCCGGCCGGGGCTACGAGGTGACCTTCCTGCCGGTGGACCGTCAGGGCAACCTGGACCTGGACCAGGTGGCCGAGGCCATCCGCGAGGACACCGCCATCGTCAGCGTGATGTGGGCCAACAACGAGACCGGGGTGGTCTTCCCGGTGACCGAGATCGCCCAGATGGCCCGGGCCAAGGGCGCGCTGTTCCACACCGACGCGGTGCAGGCGGTGGGCAAGGTGCCCACCAAGCTCAGCGAGACCGCCATCGACCTGCTCTCGCTCTCCGGCCACAAGCTGCACACCCCCAAGGGCGTGGGCGTGCTCTACGTGCGCAAGGGCACCCCCTTCGTGCCCTACGTCATGGGCGGCCACCAGGAGCACGGCCGCCGGGCCGGCACCGAGAACGTGCCCTACATCGTGGGCCTGGGCCGGGCCTGCCAGTTGGCCGGCGAGCGCATGCTGGAGGAGAACACCCGGGTCAAGGCCCTGCGCGACCGCCTGGAAAAGGGCCTGTTGCAGGTCGAGGCCACCATGGTCAACGGCGACCCCGCCCGGCGGCTGCCCAACACCAGCTCGGTCAGCTTCGAGTACGTGGAAGGCGAGTCGATCCTGCTGATGCTCAGCGACCTGGGCATCTGCGCCAGCAGCGGCAGCGCCTGCACCAGCGGCTCCCTGGAGCCCAGCCATGTGCTGCGGGCCATGGGGGTGCCCTTCACCGCGGCCCACGGCTCCATCCGCTTCTCCCTGAGCTACTACACCACCCAGGAAGAGGTGGACTACGTGCTCAAGCACCTGCCGCCGATCATCGAGCGCCTGCGCAAGATCAGCCCCTTCTGGGCCCGCCAGCAGGCCCGGGCCTGCGCCACGCCGGGCTACGTGCAGCCCTAGGGCCGCCCCAAAACCAGACGGGCGGGGATGAACCCCGCCCCCCGCGAAACCCAGTGATTATCCAGTGAGGTCGCAAGGGCGGGGTTCATCCCCGCCCTTGTCTTTTCCTGTCCCCACACCTGGGCTCCGGGTTGACAACGGCGCGGGGGCAGCGGCGAACAGGCGAAGGTATGGGAAAGGGGCGGGACCAGGCCGCGAGGACGGGGCCGGTGACGGCTGTTCGCATCTACGTTATTAACATATCGATAATAGCTGTCATTGCGAGGAGCCGGCAGGCGACGAAGCAATCTCCCGAATTCATGCTTCCCGGCTTTTTCCGTGGCCGTCGCCACGTCGCGCGGCCTCGTTCCGGAACCTCTTGCGGCTGGGGCCGCCGGGACAATGAATTGTCCCGGCCACCCGGAAAAAGAAAGGAGGGATGACCTCCGTCCGTCTTGGCCCGCCCGCATCAACACAAAGCAAGGGACGAGAGATTGCTTCGCTGCGCTCGCAATGACGCCCCAGTAAACAGCGCGAGACAACAACGGGAGCGGGCGAGGCCCGGCCGAAGGAAGGGGTCCCCCGACCCGTGTACGCCCAGCCGGGGGCACCCGGCTCCGACCCGTGTACGCCCAGCCGGGGGCACCCGGCTCCGACCCGTGTACGCCCAGCCGAGGGCACCCGGCTCCGACCCGTGTACGCCCGTCGCGGCGCGCGACCCCGCCCGCGATTTTTTCGCCTCCGGCCGCGCGGGGCTATTGCCCCAGGCAGCGGCCCATGGCGTCCCACTTGCCGGCCTGGACCCAGGCCAGCTTCTCGGCGAAAAGCTTGTCGCTCAGGTAGTAGTTGCGCATGGCGTGGCGCTTGAGGAAGCGGTTGAACTGGGCCGGGCCGCCGTTGTACATGGCGTAGACCGCCCGGGCCAGGGTGGCGTCGTCCAGGGGCCGGGTGGGGCTCAGGTTGGGCAGGGCGTACTCGCGCAGGTACAGCTCCAGGATCTCCGAGCCGGCCCGGGCGTTGTAGAGCACGTTCCAGCGCAGGCTGTTGATGTTGTATATCCCGCGCCAGACCCGCTCGTTGATCTGCATCAGGCCCACCGAGGTGTTGTTGTAGGAGCGCAGGGGGCCGATCTTGCCCCCGGTGGCCACGAACTGCCGCCAGCAGCTCTCCTGCCAGGCCACGGCCTGGCTCAGCATCTCGAACATCTGGCGGCGGTCGCGGCTGGGCGCGCTGGCCGTCACGCACTTGTCGGCGCTGACCTTCACCGCCTGGCGCACCCGCTCCAGGTAGACGTCCTGGTTGTCGTTGGTGGGCACCCAGGGAGCCAGCTCCCGGGGATCGGGCGCGGCCGCGGCCGCGGCGGCCCAGGCCGGGGTGGGCCGCAGCCAGCGCAGCCAGGAGGTCAGGGGGCTGGAGCTGATCGGCCCGCCGGGATTGCCCGGGATGACGGCCGGGTCCAGGCCCGGGGAGGCCGGCAGGTCGGCCGGCGGCCAGGGCAGGACCTCCTGGCCCCAACTGGGGCCGCTGACCTCTGGCCCCTGGCCCAGGCCCAGGGCGCGGCGCAGGTCCGGGTTCACCCCCCAGCCATAGGCCAGGGCCGGGGCCAGGCTCTCGTCGCCCTCCATCAGGCGGGCCAGGCGCACCAGGCCGTTGCGGCTGATGTCCACCCCCAGGGTGGGACCCAGCTGGTCCAGGGCGGCCAGGGCGTCGCCGGCGCTGAAATAGGCCAGGTAGCTCAGGGGTCCGCGCTGCTCGTTGCCCTTCAGGCGGCGGTGCAGGATCGGGGTCAGGCGCTGCCAGGCCCAGACGAACTGCTCGCGCACCACGTCCCGGGTGCTGGGGGTGGGCTGGGCCAGCTCCTGCACGAAGCGGTAGCGGGTCTCCAGCAGGGTCTCCAGCAGCAAGCGGCGCTCGTCCTGGTCCAGGGGCTCCTTGGCCAGGTAGTCGATCCAGTAGACCAGGAAGGCATCCCAGCCCTGCCAGCCCTCGGTGAAGCGCTGCAACTCGTCCTGGCTGAGGGAGGCCTCCTCGCCGCCGGTGGGGCCGGGTTGCACGTCCATCAGAAGCTGGACCCGCACGTCCAGGGGGCGCACCTCGATCTTGCCCGGGCGCAGGCTTTTCAGCCAGGCGTCCACCCGGGAGCGGTTCTCGGGATAGACCACCAGGGGCAGGAACTGGCTCATCTCCTTGACCGGAGGGGCCAGGTTCAGGGTCTGGCGGTCCAGGTAGGCGTGGACCCGGCCCTTGATCAGGTCGTAGACGGTCTGCGCCAGCTTGGCCGGCTCGCCGGCGGGGGTGAACAGGCGCGATTCCAGGGTGGTGAAGCCCAGCCGCCAGTCGCCTTTGGACAGGTGGGGTTGTTGCACCAGCTCGATGAAGCCATCCCAGTCCACCGGCTTGAGGCAGGCGCCGGCCAGGCCCACCCCCACCCGGAACCTGAGCCGGCAGCGCAGGCGCAGGTATTCGCGCTCGGGGCTGAACTCGGGACGGGAGAGCTCGATGCGGGTGCAGCCGCCCAATTCCTCCACCACCAGGGCGCTTTCGCCCGGGCCGGGGAAGGACTGCTCCACCACCAGGCGGCGCAGCAGGGGGTAGTCGATGGTCACCGGCAAGGCCACGGTCTCGGCCAGGGCCGCGGCCGGCCACAACGCCAGCCCCAGCAAGCAGATCCCCAGCCATCCACGCAAGCGTCCCACGGCCCCTGGCCTCCCGGATCGGGTTTGGTGCGCGCCCCGGCCGGCATGGCCCGGGCCAGAGCTAGGTTTTACCACCTTTAGCGCCACAAGCAAGGCCCGTCCGGCGGACCTGATCGCCCGGCTGGCGGGAAATGCTATCATTGATCACCCACGGAGAGCGCCATGACCCCGCCGCGAAGGAAGAAAATGGACTCCACCTTTTTGATCATGCTGGCCCTGGCCGGGGGCCTGACCTTCCTGGCCTGGCGTCAGGGGGCGGACAACGCCCTGGAGGGCCTCAAGGCCGGGGGCCGCCTGGGCTGGGACATCCTGCCGGTGATGGTGCTGGCCTTTGTCGCCGCCGGCATGGTCACCCGGGTGATGCCCCGGGAGGCCCTGTTGCAGTGGATGGGCGAGGACTCGGGCTGGCGGGGGATGCTGGTGGGCACCCTGGCCGGGGCATTGACCCCGGGCGGACCCTTCGTGCAGTTCCCCATCGTGGCCACCCTGCTGGAGGCCGGGGCCGGGGTGGGTCCCATGATGGCCTATGTCACCGCCTGGTCGGTGCTGGGGGTCAACCGCCTGCTGGTCTTCGAGGCCCCGCTCCTGGGCTGGCGTCTGGCCCTGGCCCGGGTGGCGGCCAGCCTGGCCCTGCCCCTGCTCACCGGCTGGCTGACCCGCTTCATCTATCAACGATTATAGGGGATTAACCAAACCAGGAGAAGAAGATGCCCATTCCCGGTCAGTTGCTCACCACCGCCATGGCGGTGATGCCCCACGCCGACGCCCAACGGGCCTTGGACCTCGCCCTGGGCCTGGACATCCCCTTCTGGCCCCAACTGCCCCACCTGAGCTATCACGAGGACATGTACGTCCAGGCGGCCGAGCATTTCCCCGGCGCGGTCCTGGACCTGGAAAACCAGCGCTTGTCATTTGATTCCGGCAAGTTCGTGACCGAGCTGGAGGAGTGCCTGGCCCACTGGGACCAGCCGGAGTACTTCGACGTGACCCCGGACTACTCGGCGGTCTACCCCCGCTTCCTGGAGCTGGACCTGGCCGACCGGCCGGCCATCCGGGGGCAGTTGGAGGGACCCGTCAGCTTCGGCTTCAACGTCAAGGACGAGAACGACCGGCCCATCATCTTCGATGACAACGTGCGGCCCTTCCTCCTGGAGTTCATGGCCAGGCGGGTCAACGCCCAACTGGCCCGGCTGCGGCAGAAGAACCCCAACGCCTTCATGTTCATCGACGAGCCGGGGTTGCAGTTCGTCTTCAGCGGCATCAGCGGCTATGGCGAGACCGCCGCCCGGCGCGACCTGGAGACCTTTTTCTCCTACATCGACCGCCCCCGGGGGGTTCACCTGTGCGGCAATCCGGACTGGGACTTCCTCCTGGGCCTGGACATCGAGGTGCTGAGCCTGGACATGTACAGCAACGGCGAGCGTTTCGTGGCCTACACCAAGTCCATCCGCCGCTACCTGGACCGGGGCGGGGTGATCATCTGGGGCATGATCCCCACCCAGACCGAGAACTTCGAGAAGCAGGGCCTGGACGAGCTGGCCGCGCGGTTGACGGGGCTGTGGGACAGCCTGGACCAGGCCGGCGTCGCGCGCGACTTCCTGCTCTCGCGCAGCCTGCTCTCCCCGGCCACCTGCTGCCTGATCAATCCCGACCGCGAGGCCACGGTGGAGCGGGCCTTCGCCGCGGTCCAGGCCCTGTCGCGCCGCCTGCGGGGCGAACTGCTGGGCTTGGACTAGGCCTGGGGCGGGTCCGGCCTTTCCGCCGGCCCCAGGACCTTGTCAGCCACCCGGGGGTAGAGCTGGCGCATGCACTCCGGACAGATGCCGTGGGTGAACTCGGCCTCGGTGTGGGACTTGATGTAGTTCTCCACCTGGTGCCAATAACCGCTGTCATCGCGGATGCGCTTGCAGTTGGCGCAGATGGGCAGCAGGCCGCTCAACTGCCGCACCTCGTCCCGGGCGTGGCGCAGGTCGTTGGCCACCCGCTGCAGGCTCATGAAGACCAGGCCGGTGGTGACCAGGAAGGCCCCGCAGGCATTGGCCAACAGGCTCAAACCCTGGAGCCGGCCCGCGGTCATGAAGTTGGGCGTCAAGTCCACTCCCCCCAGGGCCAGCCCTCCCCGAACCAGGTTCAGCAGGGCCAGGAGCAACCAGGTGCCGACCAATAGCCAGGTGCGCTCCCGAGCCTCGCCGCCGCGGGGGGGGAGGATCAAATAGGTAGCAGCCAGGCAATATCCTAAAAAATATAAGCTTACCAAGATGATGCGGGCATCGACGCTGGGCCTGGCAAAGGTCCAGAAAACCAGGGCTACCGCCAAGGCCAAAAACAGGAGGATATGGGGCCAGAACCGGATCCGCCGGCCCTGGAAGAGCGCCAGTCCGGCGGGCACCAACGCCGCGAACGAGCACGCCAGCAGATTGGCCCCCACCACCGTAAGCCAGTCCGGCCAGTAGTCGCGGCAGGCGATCAGCAGCAGCCCCGTCCCGCCGGCCAGGGACCCCAACGCCCACCAGCCCAGGCCGGACAGGTGGTCGTTATTGCGCCGGAAATAGGCCAGATACGCGGCGATGACCACCAGGATCAGACCGGTGGCCAGGCACATGGTTCGGATGTCCAAGGGTGGCATGAGCCGCTCCGCCCAACCTTGCTCCAGGCGTGGTCCCATGGGGCGCAAGATCAGGATACAACAAGGATATCCTGTAAAATATATTTTGCGTAGTTCTATTCCGAAATTCACCCCGCCCAGCCCCGGGCGGGGCAGGTCTCGCAGCGGGGCCGACTCTTTTTACAATATTCCTTGCCCAGGCGCACCAGGAGAGCGTGGAACTCGTTGTAGAGCGCGGTCTCGGTTGGCAGGCTGGCCAGGAACAGGTCGCGCAGGCCATGGTAGTCCAGGTCCTGGCCCAGGCCGTGGCGGCCCAGCACCCGGAAGGTGTAGGCGTCGACGACGAAGCTGGGCTGGTCGCCGGCATAGAGCAGGATGGAGTCGGCCGTCTCCGGGCCGACGCCCTTGGCCGCCAGGAGGCGCTCCCGGGCCGCCGCCAGGGGCAGGGCGAAGACCTCCCGCCAGGCGTCTCCATGATGCTGGTGCAGCAAATCCAACAGGTTGCGTAGGCGCGCCGCCTTGAGGTTGTAGTAGCCCGCCGGCCGGATCAGCTCCGCCAGCTCGGCCAAATCCAGGCCGCGCAGGACGGCGAAGTCCAGCGCTCCGCGCGCCTTGAGGTTGGCGATGGCCCGCTCCACGTTGCCCCAGTTGGTGTTCTGGGTCAGCACCGCGCCGACCATGATCTCCAAGGGGGTCTCGCCCGGCCACCAGTGCTGGGGGCCAAAGGCGGCCAGGAGACGGTCGTGCAGTTCCAGCAGGCGGGGTTCGGGTCGCATCTGGGCTCCACCCGGGCCGCGCGGGCGGGGCCCGGGTTGACAGTGTGGGCGCGTAGCGTATAAATACTATAGCCGCCGCGTTTTTTCGAGGCGGCCTCCTTGCATTTCAGGCCAAAATTCGGCCGCGTCGCGCCGCCGGGACCAATCCGCGGCCACGGGGCCGCTCCCAGACGACAGAAAGCGAAGGCTAGCGCATGGCCGGCGAGTCACGGCTGAAGAAGACCCGCAATTTCGGCATTATGGCCCATATCGATGCCGGCAAGACCACCTTCACCGAGCGGGTGCTGTACTACACCGGCCGCACCCACAAGATGGGCGAGGTCCACGACGGCGCGGCGGTGATGGACTGGATGGAGGAAGAGCAGGAGCGCGGGATCACCATCACCAGCGCGGCCACCTTCTGCCAGTGGGACGGCTACAGCTTCAACCTGATCGACACCCCCGGCCACGTGGACTTCACCATCGAGGTGGAGCGCTCCTTGCGGGTCCTGGACGGGGCGGTGGCGGTCTTCTGCGCGGTGGGCGGGGTGGAGCCCCAGTCGGAGACGGTCTGGCACCAGGCCGACCGCTATCGCGTGCCCAAGATCGCCTTTGTCAACAAAATGGACCGGGTGGGCGCGGACTTCGAGCGGGTGCTGCGCCACATGCGCCAAAAGCTGGGGGCCCATCCGATTCCCCTGACCATCCCCTGGGGGGCGGAGGACCAGTTCAAGGGCGTCATCGACCTGGTGACCATGGAGGCCCTGGTCTGGGACGAGGCCGACCAGGGCATGTCCTACAGCCGCCAGCCCATTCCGGCGGAAATGGCCGAGGCCGCGGCCGAGGGCCGCCAGACCCTGCTGGAGGCGGTGGCCGAGACCGACGACGCCATCATGGAGCTGTACCTGGGCGAGGAGGAGGTCCCCCGGAAGGACCTGGTGGCCGCCCTGCGCCGGGCCACCATCGACATGCGCCTGGTGCCGGTCTTCGCCGGCAGCGCCCTGCGCAACAAGGGCGTGCAGCCGGTGCTGGACGCGGTGGTGGCCTACCTGCCCTCCCCGGCCGACATCCCCCCGGTGGAGGGCATCCACCCCGACAGCGGCGAGAGCGAGAGCCGGCGGGCCGACGACGCCGCGCCCCTGGCCGCGCTGTGCTTCAAGGTGCAGATGGACCAGGGCCGCAAGCTGGTCTACGTGCGCATCTATTCCGGGGTGCTCAAGGCCGGGGCCGAGATCTACAACGCCAGCAAGCACCAGATGGAGAAGGTGGCCCGCATCCTGCGCATGCACGCCAACAAGCGCGAGCGCATCGAGGAGGCCCGGGCGGGCGAGATCGTGGGCTGCATGGGCCTGAAGAACGCCAGCACCGGCGACACCCTCTCCCCCAAGGACCGGCCCATCCTGCTGGACCCCATCGACGTCTACGAGCCGGTGATCAGCGTGGCGGTGGAGCCCAAGACCGTGGGCGACCAGGACAAGCTGGCCCAGGCCCTGGAGAAGCTGGCCGACGAGGACCCCACCTTCCGGGTGCGCATCGACGACGACACCGGCCAGACCGTGATCAGCGGCATGGGCGAGCTGCACCTGGAGGTGCTGGTGCACCGCCTGGAGCGGGAGTTCGGGCTCAAGGTCAACGTGGGCCGGCCCCAGGTGGTCTACCGCGAGACGGTCACCAACGAGGTGGAGATCGCCGAGACCTTTGACCGCGACCTGGGCGGCTCCCGCCAGGCCGGCACCATCCGCCTGGCGGTGGGTCCCAACCCCCGGGGCGGCGGCAACACCTACCGCAACCAGGCCCCGGAGGAGGAAGTGCCCACCAACCTGGACCCGGTCCTGCGCCAGGCGGTGGAGGAAGGCCTCACCAGCGGCGTGGTGCTGGGCTACCCGGTGGTGGACACCTGGGTTCACGTGGCCGGCGGGGCTTTCACCCCCGGGGTCTCCACCGAGCTGGGCTATCGCCTGGCCTGCTCCCTGGCGCTCAAGAAGGCCCTGTCCGAGGCCGGGCCGGCGCTGTTGGAGCCGGTGATGAAGGTGGAGGTGATGGTGCCCGAGGAGTTCATGGGCGAGGTCATCGGCGAGCTCAACTCCCGGGGCGGCTCGGTGGAGGAGGTGGAGCCCAAGGGCGGCGCCAACATCCTGCGGGCTTCGGTGCCGCTGAAGGCCATGTTCGGCTATTCCACCGCCCTGCGCTCCTCCACCCAGGGCCGGGCCAGCTTCAGCATGCAGTTCTCGCACTACGACCGGGCCTCGGAGCGCGGCAAATAGCCCAGGGCCTGGGCTCCCATGCCCAGGGCCTGGGCTCCCGTATACGAGTCGGCCCAGTGCCTGGCCTCCCATATACGGGTCGGCCCAGTGCCTGGGCTCCCGTATACGGGTCGGGTGACGCCTGAGCCCAAGCGGCCCTCGCCCGCTCCCGTAGCCGCCTCGCACCGGAACCTCTGGCGGCTGACGCCGCCGGGATGACCAGTTGTCCCGGCCACCCCGAAGATGCCCGCGAGAGCCTGATTCACCTATCTTTTCTGAAATATTGACAATAGTTGTCATTGCGAGGAGCCGCCAGGCGACGAAGCAATCTC
The DNA here is from genome assembly GCA_937908275.1 of uncultured Desulfarculaceae bacterium. Classification (GTDB taxonomy): domain Bacteria; phylum Desulfobacterota; class Desulfarculia; order Desulfarculales; family Desulfarculaceae; genus JACRDC01. The sequence continues at coordinate 16,286 of CALERA010000306.1, forward strand.
CCGAATTTATTTTCCCCCGCCTTCGGGCCCAATGCCTGGGCTCCCATGCCCAGGGCCTGGGCTCCCATATACGGGTCGGGAGACATGCACCTTCGCCCAAAGCTCGCCCGCTCCCGTAGCCACCTCGCACCAGGGAAATTTTTCTCCGGCCTCCCCTCCCACCACGCGGCCCACTAACGCCTGTATTTCTCTCCTCCCCCCACGAGCCGCCCCCCGCGCCTCAGCCCGGGACCGCTTCTCGACGCACCGGCACAGCCTCACCCCCAAGGACGGCCGGGTGATGGGATTCCGAGAGCCAGACACGGCCCCGCGCCCGCTCAGGCCCTATATCGCAGGGACGACGACCTGAGGCCAGAGGCAGGGTGCGGGACCGGCAGGGAGATTCCCGGGCCGCAGGCCTGGCTCGCCACGCAGGCGCGGATGCGGACCGGGCGTGGGCGCGCGGGGGCAGGAAACAGCCCTCGCAACGCCCCCGGCTCAGTTGCCTTGATGGTTCACGGCCACCACGGGAGGGGGGACATCTCAAGGAAAGAAAACCAAAGATTGCCACGTCGCCCCCAAGGGGCTCCTCGCAATGACAAAGGCAAGAGAGATCGGGCGTATGGCGGCGGCTGGTGATGAAAAACGGGGAGAGTGCCACGGCGGATGGCGACGCCGCCCGATGACGAAACGGCAGGCCTGTCGCCTCAGCCGTAGCGGGGCCGGAAGGGGGCCTCCAGGCGCAACTGGTGAAGATGACGGTTCATCTCCAGGGTGAGCTGGCGCATCTGGCGGCGTTCCAGGTTGGCCAGGCCCTCGAAACAGATGGCCGAGCCGCCCCGGCCGCCGGAGAGCGTCTCCTCCCGCACCACCCGGCCCTCCAGGGCCAGGGTCAGGTCGCCGCTGAGCAGGAGCAGGTTCACCAGGCGGCCCAGGCCGAAGCTCATCCAGCCGGGGTGGGAAAAGAACAGGCCGCCGGCGGAGATGTCCAGGATCTCCACCTCGGCCCGGGCGGGCAGCAGCAGCAAACGCAGGTCCATGTCCGCCGAAGGCACCAGGCGGGGGGCCATGCGGGCGGTGCTGGGGGCCAGGCGCTGGGGCTGGTCCACCACGATGGCCCTGATCCAGACCCCGGGGCGCAGCTTGTAATGGGGCAACACCGCGCGCACCGGGGTGCGGTAGCCCAGGCGCAGCCACTGCCGGCCGGTGGCGGTCGTGGCCGGGGCCAGGAAGGTCACCTCGGCCAGGCGGCCCTGGTGGGAGGCCAGCAGGGGCGGGTCGCTCTGGGCCAGAACCAGCCGGCCCTTGGGGTCGAAATCCTCGATGGCGCTGTGGCGGATGTCGATCTGGTCGGACTCCAGGTCCAGGTCCAGGATCAGGTCGGCGGATTGGCGCGGGCGCACGAAGCGCTCCAGGAGCACTTTTTGCGGCGGCAGCTTGAGGTTGAGCACGCTGACCGGCGGCGAGGCGGTGGGCGCGGCGCGGTGCCCCAGGTCCCGGAGGCGCAGCAGCCCCGGAGCGGCCAGCTCGGCCGCTTGCGCCGCCTGGTCTTCTCGCCGCCGCCGCCGCGCCAAGGCGTTGGCGCCGGCCCCGCCGCCCCCCATGCGCATGTCTCGCTCCCCCTGTCCAAAATCCAGGCCAGGCCAAGCCAGGAGCGGCGCACCGGCCCTGGCCGAATTGGGCCATGGTAACAGTATCGGCAGGGAACGGCAATGTGATGAATGTGAATTAAACCACGAATAGCGTGTAAATTGAGAGGTTAGCCTGGGAATTTTCCTGGGCGTGATTCCGGGACTGTTTTCAGGGGCCTAGCGCAGCCACTCCCAGGGCGGACGGCGGGCGCCGCCGCTGGGGTCGCGGGGATCGCTGCGCCGGGTGGTGTCATCGCGGCGGCGGTCCTCCTCGCGGCGGCGATCTTCCTCCCGCCGGCGCTGGTCCTCCTCCAGGCGGCGCTGGGCGCGGCGCTTGTCGCTCTCGTCCAGCCGGGCCAGGCCCGCCTCGGCCTGGCGCAATTCGTCGTCGCGCAGTTCCGGCGCGGTGATGGCCCGGTTGAGGTGGAAGCGGGCGGCGCGGTCGTTGTGGCGCTCCAGGAAGGCCAGGCCCAGGTGCAGCGAGGCCCGGGCCTCCTGGCCGCGCTTGCCATAGGCCATGCCCAGGTCGTAGCGGGCCTGGTCGTCCCGGGGGTCCAGGGCCAGCAGCCGCTCGTAGATCCGGCAGGCCTGGGCGGCCTGGTCCAGCTGCAGGTAGGTCTGGCCC
>CALERA010000307.1 GCA_937908275.1 uncultured Desulfarculaceae bacterium
CTGGCCCGGGCCTCGGGTCAGCGCCGGCTCCTGGTGGGCGCGCCCACCTCCGGCCGAACCAGCCCGGAGTGGGAAGACGTGGTGGGTTACTTCTCCAACACCGTGCCGGTGCTCCTGGATTTCCGGGGGGTGACCGACTTCGCCGGAGCGGTGGCGGGAGCGCGGGACGGCGTCCTGGCCTCTCTTTCACGGGAGCACATCCCCCTGGAGCGCCTGATCCAGGCCGTGAGGCCGCCCCGCTCGCCGGCCTATTCGCCCCTGTTCCAGACCCTGTTCAGCCTGCAACCCCGGGCCATGATCCCGCCGGCCCTGGCGGACCTGGAGGTCACCCGCCTGCCCAGCCCGCCGGAGCCGGCCCGCTACGACCTCACCCTGCTCCTGACCCCCACCCTGGCTGGGGGGCTGGAGGGGATGTTGGTCTATGACACGTCCCTGTTCCTGCCCGTCACGGTCCAGGCCTGGCGGCGGCAGTTCCTGGATCTGGTGGAACAGGCCGCGCGCGGCCAAGCCGCCGCCCTTAACCTCCCCGAGGCCCCGACCACCCAGCCCGGACCCGCCGCCAGAAAGTCGCCCGCGCCCTACCAGCCGCCGGCCGGCCCCGGGGAGACCAAGCTGGCCCAGATCTGGGCCGAGTTCCTGGACGCCCCCCGCATCGGCCGCCAGGATGATTTCTTCCTCCTGGGCGGGCACAGCCTGCTCCTGATGCGGCTGGTCAACCGCATCAACGCCGTGGGCCTGGGCAACCCCGAGCTGGCCGACCTGATGAGCGACTCCACCCTGGCCGGCATGGCCGCGGTGTTGGAGGGCCGTCCCGCGCCGAGGCCCGGGAGCGCCGTCGCGGTCCCGCCAACCCCCGCGGAGACGGCGCGGGAGTTCCCCGCCTCGCCGGGTCAGGAGGGCCTGTGGCTGGAGCGCCGCGACCTGCCACCCTCGGTCATCTACTCGGTGCCCTTCGTCCTGGAGTTGGCCGTTGGTCAGGCCGCGCCCGAGCTGGTGACTCAGGCCCTGGAGACGCTGATCCAGCGTCACGCGGCCATGCGCACGGTGCTGGTGGAGCGCGAGGGCCAACTGCGGCAGCGGGTGCTGCCCTCGGCCCCGCCTGGCCTGACCATCCACGACCTGCGCCAGGCCGCTGATCCCAACCTCACGCTCCATAAGCTGGCCCAGCGCGAACTCAGCCAACCCTTTGACCTGCAAACCGGCCCCCTGTTCCGTTTCCACCTTCTGCGCCTGCCGACCGGGGGCGGTCTGCTTTGCGGCGTTGCCGACCACGCGGTCTTCGACGGCTGGTCCCTGGAGGTGCTGCGCCAGGAACTCAACCAGGTCCTGGCCTCCCTGGTGCAAGGCCAGCCCCCGGCCCTGCCGCCCCTGCCCCTGAGTTACGCCGAGGCCATGGAGGCCGCGCGCAGCGACCTGGCGGGAGCCCGAGGCCAGGCCTTACAGGGCTTCTGGCAGAAACGCCTGCAAGGCCTGGAGTTGGAGCCGTTGCCCCAGGATGGTCCTGTCGGCGCTGGTCCGACCCAGGGACGCCGCCTGGTGGTGGAGTTCGATCCGGAGGTCGGCCAGGCCCTGGACCAACTGGCGGTCAACCAACGCTGCACGCCGTCCACGGTCTGGATCGCGGCGGTGGCCGGTCTGCTGTCGCGCTACAAGGACGGCCAGGGACCGGTGGCGGTGGGCGCGCCCTTCGCCGGCCGGCGCGATCCCCGCAGTCAGGGCCTGATCGGCTATTTCGTCAACCTGCTGCCGGTGATCCTGCCGGTGGATTGGTCCCAGCCCTTCGGCCAATTGCAAAAGGCCGCCCGGACCGAGGTCATGGCGGTGATGGACCACCAGGACACCCCACTGCCCTGGCTGACCTCCCGCGCCACCGACCTGGGTCTGCCCGCTGGTGCGCCCCTGATCGACGCGGTGGCGGTCTTCCTGGACCAGGAAAGTCTGGAGCTGGACTTCTCTGACCTGGATGGGGGCGCGGGCAAATTTCCCCTGATGCTCACCATCAACCGCCGGCCCCAGGGCGGTTGCCTCCTGGCGGTGGCATACGACCAGGCTCGCTACTCCCGGCCACGCATGGAGCGCCTGGCCCGGCACCTGGAGCACCTGCTGCTGGCCGCCGCCCGCCAGCCCGAGACCCCGCTGGGCGAGTTGGACCTCCTGCCACCGGACGAGCGCCAGCAAGTGGTGGAGGAGTTCAACCGCACCGCCCGCGACTATCCGGGCCAGAGATCCCTGGCCGCGCTCTTCCGGGATTCCGCCGCCCGCCACCCGCAACGTCCGGCCCTGGCCTGGCGGGGCGGAACCATGACCTACGCCGAGTTGGACCGGCAAAGCGACCTCCTGGCCGCCGGCCTGGCCCGGGCCGGGGCCCAACCAGGCGAGGTGGTCGGCCTGGCCCTGGAGCGCGGTCCCCAGGCCATCACGGCCATCCTCGGCCTGGCCAAGGCCGGCTGCGCCTACCTGCCCCTGGACCCCGGCTTCCCGCCGGAGTTGGTGGCGGGCTTGCTGGCCGATTGCCAGGCCACCCGGGTGGTGGCCGACATCCCCGGCCGGGAGCGCCTGGCCGGCCTGGACCTGGGGCCGGGCCTCCTGGACCTGGCGGCGCTGCCCCAGGACGCCCCGCCCCCGGCCGATCCCCCGGGCGGCGAGGCCCTGGCCTATGTGATGTTCACCTCCGGCACCACGGGCCAGCCCAAGAGCGTCATGGTTCCCCAGCGGGCGGTGGCCCGCCTGGCGATCAACGCTGACTTCCTGCGTCTGACCCCGGACGATGGCATGGCCCAGGCCGCGCCCCTGGGCTTCGACGCCGCCACCCTGGAGATCTGGTCGCCGCTGCTGAACGGGGCGCGGGTCTGCCTGCTGGCCGACGAGGACCTCATGGACCCCAAGGTCCTGGCCGCCAGCCTGACCAGCCTGGGGGTGAACGCGCTGTGGCTCACCGCCAGCCTGTTGAACCGCCTGGTGGAGGAGGACCCGGCCTGTCTGCGCTCTTTAAGGGTGCTGCTGGCCGGGGGCGAGGCCCTGAGCCCCTCCCACCTGCGCCGCCTGCGGGCCGCCTGCCCGGAGCTCGCCATCATCAACGGCTACGGCCCCACCGAGAACACCACCTTCACCACCACCCACCGCCTGGAGCCGGCCGACCTGGCGGCCGAGGTCATTCCCATCGGCCGGCCCATCGCCAACACCAGGGCCTATGTCCTGGACCAGCGAGGCAACCCCGCGCCCATCGGGGTTTGGGGAGAGTTGCACGCCGCGGGCGACGGCCTGGCCCTGGGCTATGCCGGCCGGCCGGACCTGAGCCAGGCCGCCTTCGTCTCCCAGGCCTGGCTGCCGGGCCAGCGCCTCTATCGCACCGGCGACCTGGCCTGTTGGCGCGAGGACGGGGTGCTGCTCTTCGGCGGTCGGTGCGATGGCCAGGTGAAGGTGCGCGGCCACCGGGTGGAGACCGGCGCGGTGGAGACCGCCCTGCGCGCCCTGCCCGGGGTGGCCGACGTGGTGGTCCTGGCCTTGGGCCAGGGCGCGGAACGCCTCCTGGCCGCGGCGGTGGCCGCCCCGCGCGACGAGCAGACAGCCTGGCGCGCGGCCCTGGGCCGGACCCTGCCCGACTTCATGGTCCCGGAGCGTTTCCTGGTCCTGCCCCAATTGCCCATGACCCCCAGCGGCAAGGCTGACCGCCGCGCCTTGGCCGCGACGCTGGCCCAGGCCTCCCCTGGTCGGGCCGGCCGTCGCCAGCCCACCACGGCCAACCAGCAACTGTTGGCCGAATTCTGGGCCCAGCTCTTTCCGGGCGCGGACCTGGACCTGGACAGCGACTTCTTCGCCCTGGGCGGCCACAGCCTCATGGCCATGCGCCTGGCCGGGCTCATCGAGCGCCACACCGGTCAGCGTCCGGCGGTGCGGGCCCTGCTGTCCGCCCGCCGCCTGGAGGCCATGGCCGCCCTGCTGGAGTCCACGCCGACCCGCACCACCGAGGACGCCGGCCAGGAAATCCCGCCCGCGCCGGGGCCGGACTATCCCCTGTCCAGCGGCCAGGCCCGGCTCTGGATGCTGGCGCGCCTGCACCCGGACTCGGCGGCCTACAACGTGCCCCTGGCCCTGGACCTGGCCGGGGAGCTCAACCCCGAGGCCCTGCAAGCCGCCCTGACCGCCCTGGAGGAGCGCCAGCACGCCCTGCGCCTGCGCGTGGTTTCGGCCCCGGACGATCCGGCCGGGGTGCGCCTGCGCCTGGCCCCGTCCGGGAGTCTGGTCCTGGAGCCGATCGATTGCGCCAGCGAACCCGATCCCGAGGCCAAGGTCGCCGACCTGGTGGAGGCCCAGGTGGTGCGGCCCTTCCACCTGGAAGCCGAGCCCCCGGCCCGGGCCTTCCTCTACCAGCTCGGTCCGCAGCGCTGGCGGCTGCTGCTGGTCCTGCACCACGCGGTCTGCGACGCCTGGTCCCTGCCCCTGATCTGGCGCGACCTGGGCGCGTTCTATGCCCGCGCCCTGGGCCTGCCCGGGGCTGACCTGCCGCCCCTGGTCCGGCACTACGAGGACTTCGCGGCCTGGCAGCGCGACTATCTGACCTCGCCCGCCGGACGCGCGTTGCTGGAGCGCTGGAAAGAGCGACTCACCCCCCTACCCGAGCCCCTAGCCCTGCCCCTGGACCGCCCCCGCCCCCCCATCCGGGGCTTCCGGGGCGGTTTCGTGGAGATGGGCTTTTCGCCTGAAACCAGCAAGTCCCTCTGGTCCCTGGCCGCCAAGCAGGGGGCCACGCCCTTCGCCCTGCTGCTGGCCCTGCTCCAAGTGCTGCTCTGGCGGCACACCGGCCAGACCGACCTGGCCCTGGGCAGCCTGGTGGCCGGCCGCGACCGGGCGGTCCTGGCCGACCTGGTGGGGTTCTTTGTCAACACCCTGGTCCTGCGCCAGCGGATAGACCCCTCCGCCAGCCTGCGCACCCACCTGACCTCCAGCCTGACGACCCTTCTGGAGGCCATCGTCGACCAGGACTGCCCCTTCGAGGCCCTGGTGGAGGCGGCCGGCGCTCCGCGCGACACCAGCCGCAACCCGCTGTTCGAGGTCCTGGCGGTCTGGCAGGACGGCAACATCGCCACCCTGGAGCTGCCCGGCCTGCGCGTCACGCCGGTGGACGCCCCCTTCCCCTTCGCCAAGTTCGACCTGGGCTTTTATTTCGTTCACCAGGGGGACGCCATCGGCGTCCAGGTGGAATTCGACCGCGACCTCTTCGACCGGGCCAGTGTCGAGGCCATGCTGAAGCGCTTCAGGCGCCTGCTGGACCAGGCCCTGGCCGATCCCGACCAGCCGCTCTCCGCCCTGGAAGTCATGGACGCGGCGGAACGGGATCTGGTGGTGGATGGTTTCAACGCCACCGAGCTGGACCTGTTCAGCGAGCGCACCATCCCCGAGCCCTGCCTGACCCAGTGCGCGGCCGCTCCGGAAGCGGTGGCGGTCCACTGGGGCGAGGAGACCCTGAGCTACCAGGCCTTCGTGGCCCGCGCGGCCGGGGTGGCGGCCCGGTTGCAGGCCAATGGCGTCAAGCCGGGCCAGGTGGTGGCGCTCTGCGCCCGGCGCTCGCCGGAAATGTTGATCGGCATCCACGGCATCCTCCTGGCCGGCGGGGCCTACGCCCCCCTGGACCCGGACCATCCCGAGGCCCGCCGGGCGGACATGCTGGAGGACCTGGACGATCCCCTGATCCTGGCCAGCGAGGAAAACCAGGGGCTCTTCACCGGCCGCCGGGTGCTGACCCTGAGCGGAGCCGAGACCGCCCCCCCGAGCCCGCCCCCCAGCCGGCCCCGGGACCTGGCCTACGTCATCTTCACCTCCGGCTCCACCGGCCGGCCCAAGGGCGCGATGATCGAGCACCGCAGCGCCCTGAACCGCATCCTCTGGATGCAGGAGACCTTCCCCCTGGGTCCGGGGGACGTGATCCTGCAAAAGACGCCCATCACCTTCGACGTCTCGGTCTGGGAGCTGTTCTGGTGGTCCTGGGTGGGCGCGGCGGTGGTCCTGCCCCCGCCCGGGGCCGAGCGCGACCCCAAGGCCCTGGTGGAGGCCGTGGCCCGCCACCGGGTCACGGTGATGCACTTCGTGCCCTCAATGCTGGCCGAGTTCCTGGCCTATCTGGAGAGCGGGCGCGAGGACCCCGCCCGCCTGGCCAGTCTGCGCTATGTCTTCGCCAGCGGCGAGGCCCTGGACGCCGGCCTGGTGGAGCGCTTCAATCGCCTCTTGCACGCCCCCCTGGGGGTGGAGCTGCACAACCTCTACGGCCCCACCGAGGCCGCGGTGGACGTCTCCTGGCAGCCCTGCTCGCCCTGGACCGGCGGGTCGGTGGTGCCCATTGGCCGGCCCATCGCCAACACCCGGCTCTACGTGCTGGACCCGGAGCTGAATCCGGCGCCGGTGGGGGTGGCCGGAGAGGTCTGCATCGGCGGGGTGCAGGTGGGCCGGGGCTACGTCAACCGTCCCGAGCTGACCGCCGAGCGCTTCCTGCCCGATCCCTTTGTCCCTGGCGGGCGCATCTATCGCACCGGGGACCTGGGCCGCTGGCGGCGCGACGGGGTGATCGAATACCTGGGCCGCAGCGATCACCAGGTCAAGGTGCGCGGCCACCGCATCGAGCTGGCCGAGATCGAGCACGCCCTGGAGGCCTACCCCGGGGTGGAGCGGGCGGTGGTGACGCCGGTCCAGGCCCATGGCCTGGTGGAGTTGCACGCCTATCTGCTGGGTGCGGCGGACCTGGCCAGCGCCGGTCTGCGCCAGCACCTGCGCCAATCCCTGCCGGAATACATGGTCCCGGCCCGCTTCCTGCGCCTGGAGCGCCTGCCGCTGACTTCCTCGGGCAAGGTGGACCGCAAGGCCCTGAGCGGCAGCCCCCTGGAGCCGACCGCCAGCCGGGTGGAGAGCCTGGCCCCCTTCGAGGCCGAGGTCCTGGCCCTGTGGCGGGAGATATTGCCCGAGGCCGAGCTGGACGCGCACAGCGGCTTCTTCGAATCCGGCGGCAACTCCCTGCTCCTGATCCGCCTGCACGAGCGCCTGGAGGCCAACTGGCCCGGGGTCTTCAGCGTGGCCGAGCTTTTCGGACGGCCCACGGTGGCCGACCAGGCCGCGCTCCTGGCCGGGTCCCTGCCCGCGCCCGCCGCCATCGCCTCGCCCCAGGCCCAGGCCGGTCCGGTGGCCATCGTGGGCCTGGCGGTGCGCCTGGCCGGGGCCGAGGACTTGCCGAGCTTCTGGCGCGACCTGGCCGCGGGGGTGGACCGGGTGCGGCCCCTGCCCCCCTCCCGCGCGGCCGAGGTCCGAGCCATGCTGGCGGCCCTGGAGCGTCCCGCGCCCGCGGTCTGGCGCGAGGCGGCCTACCTGGACGACATCTACGGCTTCGATCCCCGCCGCCTGCGCCTGGCCCCCATGGACGCCGCCCTGCTGGACCCTGAGCAGCGGCTGTTCCTGGAAACCGCGGTGGCGGCCCTGGAGGACGCCGGTTATGGCGGCCAGGCCCTGGACGGGGCCAAGGTGGGGGTCTTCGCCGGGGCCACGCCCCTGCCCTACTATCGGGAGCTGGTGGGGCAGTTGCACCCGGAGCGATTCGAACAAATCTTTGCCCTCAACGTGCCGTCCAACCGGGCCACCCGGCTTTCCTTCCTGCACGACTGGCGCGGACCGGCCGCCCTGGTGGACACCGCCTGCTCCTCCGGCCTGGCCGCGGTCCACCTGGCCTGTCGCGCCCTGGCCGCCGGCGAGTGCCAGGCGGCCCTGGTGGGTTCGGCCAACGCGTTGATCATGCCCCCGGACGTCGCGTCCCGCCTGACTATCGATTCCTCCACCGCCCGCACCCGGGCCTTTGCCGCCGGGGCCGACGGCACCGGCATGGGCGAGGGCGCGGTGGCGCTGCTGCTCAAGCCGCTGGCGGCGGCCCTGGCCGACGGCGACGCCATCCACGCCGTGATCCTGGGCAGCGCCGTGAACCAGGACGGAGCCTCCAGCGGCATGGCCGCGCCCAACCCGGCCGCCCAGGCCGAGGTCATCGCCGCCGCCGCCCGCGCCGCCGGCGTGGGCCTGGAGACGGTCTCCTATCTGGAGGCCCACGGCACCGGCACCGCCTTGGGCGACCCCATCGAGATCGACGGCCTGACCCGGGCCTTCGCCGCCGCCACGGCCGAGAAAGGCTTCGCGGCCATTGGCGCGGTCAAGGGCAACTATGGCCACCTGGACGCCGCCGCCGGGGCCCTGGGCCTGGCCAAGGCCGTGCTCTGCCTGGCGCACGACGCCGCCCCGCCCCAGCCCTTCTTTGACGCGCCCAACCCGCGCATCGACTTCCAGCGCGCCCCGGTGCGCGTGCCCACCCGCCTGGAGCCCCTGGCCGATCGCGGCGCGCCCCGCCGGGCCGGGGTCAGCTCCTTCGGCCTGTCGGGCATCAACGCCCATGTGCTCCTGGAGGCCGCGCCCACGGCGACCGCCAGGCCGGAGCTGGCGGGCGGCTGGCTGGTGGCCGGTCTCTCCGCCGGCAGCGAGGCCGACCTGCGGCTTTACGCCGCGCGCCTGGCCGAGGCCCTGCGCCAGGCGCCGGAGATCAGCCCGGCCCAGGTCGCCCGGGTCCTGGCCAGCGGCCGGGACCGCCTGCCCTGGCGCGCGGCCCTGGTGGTGGCGGGCCGCGACGAGTTGCTGGCCGGTCTGGACCTCCTTGCCAGGGGCGGGGGCGCGATCAGCCAGGCTCCGTCCGCCTCAGCGGGGAACAAGCCGGCTTCGTCTCCGGTCTGGAACGCCGCGCTCGCAAGCGCCGAGACCGCGGCCCAGGCCTTCCTGGCCGGCGGCGACCTGGCTTGTCCCCCTGGACCACGTCCGCGTCGAGTCCATCTACCGGCCACGCCTTTCACCCGCCAGATCTGCCGGCCGGATTTCAACCGCCTGGCCGCCAAGGCCGCGCCCCTGTTGGGTCCACGGGTGACCACCCCGCAGGGTTCGGCCTGGTCCCTGCCCCTTGATGACCCTGACTTCTGGCCAATGGCCGAGCATATTCTGGAGGGCAGCCCGACCCTGGTGGGCATGGCCCTGCCCGGCCTGCTGGCGGCGGCCGCCCGCGACCTGGGCCTGAATGACGCCCTGACCATCGGTGAACTGGCCTGGCTGCGCCCCCTGCGCCCCCAGGCCATCGTCCCTGGTTCGGCCAGTTTGTAGATCGGAAGAGCACACGTCTGAACTCCAGTCACGGCTACATCTCGTA